>NZ_JBVHZH010000060.1:0-26391 GCF_055574515.1 Streptomyces sp. NPDC029466 | reverse complement strand
CTGGGGTCGCCCACCTTGTCCTCCGTGGGAGGTCCCCCCACGCGTTGGTGGGTGGATCCCCATGGGAGCAGGGGTCCCAGGGGGGGGGGGGGTGGGGGGGCGCGCCCCCCCCCCCCCCCCACGCAGGACCGGGCCGCTGCCGCCCGGTGTCCGTCCGGACCTGCACGCACCCCGGACCCGGTGCGACGGTGGCAGTAGGGACATCTCCGCGCCGATGCGAGGAAGGAGGTGGGGGCGATGGAGCATCCGCTGGTCGTGGGGGCCGATGGATCGGATTCCGCCTTCCGGGCGCTCGACTGGGCGGCGGACGAAGCGGCGCGCCACGGCCTTCCGCTGCGGGTCGTCTACGCCTCCCGATGGGAGCGTTTCGAGGGCGAGGTACCGCCGGACGGCGGGGAACGGCCCAGCGAGCAGGTACTCGCGGAGTCCGTCGTCGCCTCCGCCACGGACCTCGCCCGCCGCCGGCAGCCGGACCTCAAGGTCTCGGGCGAGGTGCTCGCCACCGACGCGGTCACCGCCCTGCTGAACGAGGGGCTCCATGCGACGGCGCTGGTCCTGGGCTCCCGGGGGCGTGGCGAGATCGCCGGGCTGCTGATGGGCTCGGTCAGCCTGGCGGTGTCGGCCCGTGCCCGCTGCCCCGTCATCGTGGTGCGGGGTGACGTGGCCGGACTGGCGGGCACACACGGCCGTATCCTCCTCGGCGTCGCCCACCCGGCCGGGGAGACGGCGGCCGTCCGCTTCGCCTTCCACGAGGCGGCGGCCCGCCAGTGCACGCTGGAGGCGGTCTGCGCCTGGCCCCTCCCGGTACGTGACACGACCGAGGCCCCGCTGCTCGCCGCGGACGCCCGGCGCTACCACGAGCAGCAGGCCTCCGCGCTGCTGGACGAGGCGCTGGACGAGGTGGCCAGGGCGTTTCCGGCGGTGCGGGTACGGCGGGTCACCGTCGAGGGGCCGGCCCACAAGGTCCTGGTGCACCGTACGGCCGCCGCGGATCTGCTGGTGACCGGAGCACAGCACCGCCAGGGCCACTTCGGCCTCCAGCTCGGGCGGGTGGCGCACACCGCGCTCTGCCACGCCACCTGCCCGGTGGCCGTGGTGCCGCAGCAGGGCTGAAGGGGGCCGCGGCCCCGTCGTCACGGCTCCAGCCCGGCCGCGTGATCGGGAACGTAGGTCTGCAGGTCCCGGGGCGGCCGCTGATAGCCGGTGGCGGCCGGCCGCGGCGGGAGTTCCAGCGACGGCGGGGTGATGTCGCGGTAGGGCACCGTCGACAGCAGATGGGCGATCATGTTCAGCCGGGCCCGGCGCTTGTCATCGCTCTCGACGACGAACCACGGTGACTCCGCGATATCCGTGTGGACGAACATGTCGTCCTTCGCCCGCGAGTACTCCTCCCAGCGGGTCAGCGACTCAAGGTCCATGGGGGAGAGCTTCCAGCGCCGCGTCGGGTCCTTGAGCCGGCGCCGGAACCGCTGCTCCTGCACCTCGTCACTCACCGAGAACCAGTATTTGCGCAGCAGGATCCCGTCCTCCACCAGCATCCGCTCGAAGACCGGGCACTGCCGCAGAAACCGCTGGTGCTCGGCCGGCGTGCAGAATCCCATGACCCGCTCGACCCCGGCCCGGTTGTACCAGCTGCGGTCGAACAGCACCATCTCGCCCGCCGCGGGAAGGTGCTCCGTATAGCGCTGGAAGTACCACTGGGTGCGCTCGCGCTCGGTGGGCCGGGGCAGTGCCACGATCCGCGCCACCCGCGGGTTGAGGTACTCGGTGACGCGCTTGATCGTGCTTCCCTTGCCGGCCGCGTCGCGCCCCTCGAAGACCACCACCAGCCGGGCGCCCTCGGTCCGCACCCACTCCTGGAGCTTGACCAGCTCCGTCTGGAGCCGGTACAGCTCCCGCTCGTACAGCGCCCGCGGCAGCTTCCCGGGGCCGTTGCCGCCCTGTTTCTCCGCCATAGGACGACGGTACGGAGAAAAGCCCCGGCGGGCCTCCCGGTCTCAGGAGTGCGAGCCGAACGGGGCCAGGACCTCGCGCTCGATCCGCCGCCGGACCCGGTCGGTCAGGGCGGAGAGCCGCTTCGACATCCGCGGCCGCACCGGGTGCGGCGACCGGATGTACCGGGCCGTCGCGGGCAGCTCCGCGACATCCGCCACGACCCGCTGCCGGGCGTCCGGCAGCCGGCCACGCGGGGTGCTGCGCACACCGCCGCGCATCAGCGTCTCCAGCAGCGGTGTACTGCCCGCCGGGAGCGGCTCGTCGGCCAAGCCGATCACATCGTGGCACCCGGGCCGGCGGAAGACCTGCTTGCGCCCCGGGGCGGTCATCTTCGCCGACGACAGCTTCATCACGGGCCGGTCGTCGTAGGCCACGAGCTTGTACGCCGAGTCAAGGGAGGGCGCGTCGGCGCTCACCCCGACGCGCGTGCCCACGGCGTAGACATCGATCGGCGCGCCTGCCCGCACCAGGTCGTGCACGGCGCACTCGTCCAGTCCGCCGCTGGCGATGATCCGCACCTGCGGCAGCCCCGCGTTGTCCAGGATCGAGCGGGCCCGTACGGCCAGTTCCGCCAGGTCACCGCTGTCCAGCCGGATGGCCGAACCGTCCCCGCGGCCCAGCCCGTTGAGCACCCGGGCCGCCGCCGCGACACCCGACTCGGTGTCGTAGGTGTCCACCAGAAAGGTCACAGGCCCGGGGTGGCAGAGCGCGAACACGGTGAACGCCGCCTCCTCGTCCTCGAACGCCTCGATGTACGAGTGCGCCATCGTGCCGACGGCCGGCAGATCCTCGGCGTGCGCGGCCGCCACATTGCTGGTGCCCGCGAAACCGGTCATGGCGCCGAGCCGGGCCACCTGGCGGGCGGCGGCGGTGCCGTGGGTGCGCCGCAGCGAGAAGTCGACCACGGAGCGGCCCCGCGCGGCGAGCACACAGCGGATGCACTTGGAGGCGATGGCCGTCTGATGGGTGAGGTGGTTGAGCACGAAGGACTCCACCAGCTGCGCCTGCGGCAGCGGCGCGGTGATCTCCAGCAGCGGCTCACCCGCCAGCACCACCCGCCCCTCCGGCACCGCCCGGACCTCGCCGGTGAACCGCATGCCCAGGAGCGGGGCCAGGTCGCGCGAGGGCCGCTGCAACGCCTCGGCGAACACCTCGACATCGTCGTGCCCGACCGTGAAATTGGCCAGGAAATCGAGGACCGTTTCGGCCCCCGCGGCGATCAGGAAGCCCCGCTCCGGCGGCAGCGCCCGGACAAAGCAGCTGAAGGTCGCCGGTTGCGTCATGCCCTCGTGGAGATACGAGAGGGCCATGGTGACTTCGTACAGATCGGTGGTCGTCGCATCCGACATGGCCGACTCCTTCCACGGACGGCGAGGCCACCGCCCACCCGGTGCCGCGGCACGCCGTCGTGGCCCGGGGCACCGGGCTCACGCCATGGCGTCCGTCCAGCCGTAGGCGACCCGGCGCTCACGCCGCGGCGGTGCGGCACCGACACCTTCGAGGTCGCTGTCGGCCACCCGCAGCAGCTGCCCGGCGAGGTCCCTCACCGCACGCCCGGCCGCGATCTCGTCGCCGATCTCCGGTACATCCCGGTCCTCGGGGCTGCACCGGGCCGTGCCGTGCCCGGTGAGGGTGGTGGTTCCGGTACGGAGCTCCACGCGCGCCTTGGTCGTCCCGTCCTCCTCGACGAGGTACAGACGGACGGGCCACTCGACTGTCTTTGCCATGGATTGCCTCCGCTTCCTTGCCGGGGCTGCCGCCGGACGACGGACCCGCACATCCGACCGGGGCCGCCGGGCCGCCGGCGGCTGAACCCGCTGGATGAGCCCTTACCGTCATCATCCGCCTTCTGCCGCGGCGCGTCCTGGCACGGCCCCCGGGCCGTCACGGACCGTGGCGGCCGCTGCCGTGCGGTCATTCGTGGGGCACCACGGCCACCGGACACGGAGCGTGGTGGACGACCGCCTGCACGACATGCCCGATCTTGGGCCCCGGCAACCGGTGGTGGTGCCGGTCCCGGTGCCGGCGGCCGACGACGAGCAGCCCCGCGTCCGCGGCACTGTGCAGCAGCGCCGGCGCCGGACTCTCCATCACCACCCGGTCGTCCACCCGCACGTCCGGGAACTTCTCGCGCCAGGTCTCCAGGGCGGCGGCCAGATCCTCCCGCGCGTCCTGCGCCGCCTGCTCGGCGGCGATCGGCTCCACACCGCCCCCGCGGTTGTAGGCGTACGAGGGGAGGTGCCGGCCATGGATGGCGCGCAGGGTGACGCCCCGTCGTGCGGCGCCGGCGAAGGCGAAGGCGAGGAGCGCCTCGCACGGCTCATGGAGGCTCAGCGCCACCATCACCTCGCCGGCTCCCTCGTTCGCCGTGGAGTCCTGCCGGGCGCGTACCAGGACGGTGGGGGAGTCGGTGTGCGCCACCAGTTGCAGCCCGAGCTCACCGAGCGCATAGCGCGCTATCGGGCCCAGATCCCGGGAGCCGAGCACCAGCAGATCCGACTGTTCCGCGGCTTCGTGCAGGGCGTCCAGCGGGTCCTTGGCCACCAGCACCTCGTCCACCGGAAGGTCCGGGAAGCGTGCGCGGGCCGTCGCGGCGGCCTCGTCCATCATCCGGTGGGTCCAGTAGTTCTGGTCCTGTCCGGCCTCGGGGTGGGACCTGGGCTCCGGCGCGAGCAGCACCCAGGCGTGCAGCAGCCGCAGCCGCGCATGACGCAGCCGGGCTTCCTCGGCCGCCCACCGGATCGCGGACAGGGACTCGGGCGTACCGTCCACACCGGCGGTGATGACATCCTTCATGGCTCGCTCCGTTCCTGGCGCGCTCGGCGCTTTCGTGCCCCCACCTCAAGGGTGCTCGGCCTCGTCCGCTCGGGCATGAGCCACTCGGCCCCCATCCCGCCGCCGGAGGTCCGCCCGTCCGCTGTGCCGGATCGCGGCCCGAACTCCCGTCGTCGCGGCGCCCCGTCAGACCCGCCCGTGCGCCCGTTGAGCCCGCCGCGACAGCGAGTCGATGACCACGGCGATCAGCAGCACGCCGCCCGTGATCATGAACTGCACGGCCGTCTGGATGCCCATCAGGGCCACGCCGGAGGCGATCGACTGGATCACCAGCACACCGAGCAGGGCCGACCAGGTCCGGCCCCGTCCGCCGAACAGACTGGTGCCACCGATGACCGCCGCGGCGATGACGTCCATCAGCAGCAGGCCCGCCCCCGAGGTCTGGCTGGCCGAGGTCACGCGCGAGGCCAGGAAGAGACCGCCGACCGCCGCCATCGTGCCGGACATCATGAAGACCGAGATGCGGACCAGGTCCACATTGAGGCCGGTGCGGCGGGACGCCTCGACGCTGCCGCCGAGCGCGAAGATCATGCGTCCGTAGCGCGTACGGCGCAGCACGCAGTCGAGGCCGACCAGCACGACAACGAAGATCAACAGGGCCAGGGGGAGCCCCAGGAACTGGTTGAGGACGAACGCCGAGGCCATCGCGATCGCCGCCAGCACGCCCGTGCGCAGCAGGATCTCGTTCAGCGACCGGGCGGGCACACCGGCCGCCCGGCGCCGCCGCGCATCGTGGTACGAAGCGAGGAAGTACCCGGCGGTGCCCAGCGCCGCCAGGCCGTAGGCGGCGGCCACATTGTGGAAGTAGTAGCCGGTCAGCATCGCCAGCAGGCCCTTGTCGTCCAGGTTGATGGTGCCGTTGGCGCCCAGGATGTAGAGCATCAGACCGTTCCAGCCCAGCAGGCCCGCGAGGGTGACCACGAACGCGGGCACCCCGACCTTGGCGAGGAAGAAGCCCTGCACGGCTCCGATCGCCGTGCCGCCGAGCACCGCGATCAGCAGCGCGAGCCCCTCCGGCACCCCGTGGCTCACGTTCAGCACCGCGAACGCGGCCGCCGCCAGGCCGCTCACCGAGCCGACCGAGAGATCGATCTCGCCCAGCAGCAGCACGAAGACGACGCCCACCGAGATCATCCCGGTGCCGACGATGTCCACGCTCAGATTGGACAGGTTGCGCGGCGAGAGGAAGTTCTCGTTGAGGCTCTCGAAGATGATCCACACCACGAGCAGCCCGAGGGCGACCGGGACCGAGCCGAGTTCACCACTGTGGAATCTGCGCTTGAGGATCACCAGGGGGTTCTGGGCGCCGAACTCGGGCGTGAGCCGGCGGCGGTCGGCGGCGGTGACCGCGGTGCCGGCCGTCTTGTGCTTCCGGAGCGCCCAGGTCCGGCTCATGGCTCCGCGTCCCACTCCGGCGCCTTGCGGCGGGTCACGGCGTTGTCCGTGGCGCCGGTGATCGAGGAGATGATCTGTTCGTGGGAGGTGGTCGTCACATCGAAGAACCCGTTGTTCCGGCCGAGCCGCAGGACGGCGATCCAGTCCGCGACGGCCTTGATATCCCCCATGTTGTGGCTGATGAGAAGCACCCCGAGCCCGCGCTCACGGAGCTGGTCGACGAGGTCGAGGACCTGGGCGGTCTGTTCGATGCCCAGGGAAGCGGTGGGCTCGTCGAGGAGGACGAGCCGGGGTTCGCCGAGCAGTGAGCGGGAGATCGCGACGGTCTGGCGCTGGCCGCCGGAGAGCGAGGCGACCGGGAGGCGGACGTCGGGCATCCGGATGGCCAGCTTGTCCAGCAGGTCGAGGGTCACCCGCTCCATCTCCACCTCGTCGAGGACACCGGCCCGGTGGATCTCGCGGCCGAGGAAGAGATTGCCGACCACGTCGAGGTTGTCGCACAGCGCGAGGTCCTGGTAGACGGTGGCGATTCCCAGGTCCTGGGCGTCGTGCGGGCGGGTGATCGGGGCGGGCCGGCCGTCCCACTCGATCACGCCCCCGTCGGCGGGGTCGACCCCGGCGATCACCTTGATCAGGGTGGACTTGCCGGCGCCGTTGTCGCCCACGAGAGCGACGACCTGACCGGCGCGGACCTCCAGATCGACATCGGCCAGGGCCTGTACGGCGCCGTACCGCTTGAAGATGCCGTGCAGCGCCAGCAGGGGCGGTGCCTGCCTCGGCCGCCGGAGGGTTGCGCCGGACTCCATGAATGCCTGCCTTACCTGAGGAGCCCCGCCTTCTTGCAGGCGGACTCGAATTTCGGGGTGCAGATCTGATCGATCGTGTACATGCCGTCCTTGACCACGGTGTTCCTGATGTTGTGCACGTTCACGGAGACCGGGGTGAGCAGCACGGCCGGGATGCCGCGGTGGGTGGGGCTGTTGACCGTGTGCGTGGTGATGCCTTTGAGCTTCTCGCCGCGTCCCAGCGCGACGGCCATGGCGGCGGCGGTGCCGGCCTCGGGCGCGAACGGCTTGTAGACGGTCATGATCTGATCGCCCTTGACGAGGCGTTGAATGGCGGCGAGTTCGGCGTCCTGGCCGGTGATCGGCGGCAGCGGAGTGACCTTGGCGGCCTGAAGGGCGGCGATGATGCCCGCGGCCAGGCCGTCATTGGCGGAGTAGACGCCGTCGATGTGGTCCGCGCCGAGGGACGAAATGGCGGCGGCCATATTGCGGTTCGCGTTCTCCGGCCGCCAGTCGCCGGTCTCATAAGCCTTGCCGATCTTCACCTTGCCCTTGAGCGCGGCGAGCGCACCCTGCTTGAACCAGGCGGAGTTGGGGTCCGTCCCCGCGCCGTTCATCATGACGATCTGGGCGTCGCGCGCCTTGGGGCCGAGCGCCTTGAGCAGCGCCTCGCCCTGAAGCCGGCCGACCGTCGCGCCGTTGAAGGAGACATACGCGGACACCGGCCCCTCGACGAGGCGGTCATAGGCGACCACCGGAATCCCGGCCCGCCGCGCGCTCTCGACCGACGAACGGAGCGACTTGGAGTCGACGGCGTCCAGGATCAGCACCTGCACCCGCTTGGTGATCATCGCGTCCATCTGCTGCTGCTGAGTGGCCACATCGTGCTGCGCGCTGACGGTCTCCACCGTGCACTTGGGGCACAGCCGATGGATCTTCCGCTCGATCAGGGGCTTGTCGAAGTGGTAGAGGCGGGAGGTGTTGTCGGGGAGCAGCACCCCGATCTTCGGGGCGCCGCCGGAGGCCGGCCCGGTCGGCTCCCGGGTCCCGCCGGCCTCCCCGCAGGCCACCGGACCGGCCACCAGACACACCCCGACCAGGACGGCAGCGGCACCACGCAGACGAGCACGCACCTCAGCGCACCTCCTCACCGTTCCGCCGGCCGTCCGCGGCGGCCGGCGTCTCCGTGCCGAGCCGCTCGCCCGGCTCCACGGTGATCTCGCTCCATACCTGCTTGCCGCCGCTCAGCGGCACCGAGCCCCAGGACGCCGACATCGCCTCGACGAGCAGCAGCCCGCGGCCACCGGTCGACTCCCAGTCCACACTCGTCGGCTTGACGGGGGCACGCGGCGAAGCATCGTTCACCCCGATCCGCAGCCGGTCCGCGGCCAGCGTCAGATCCAGCCGCACCTCGCCCTGGGTGTGTGCGATGGCATTGGTGACCAGCTCGGAGACCACCAACAGGGCCACGTCCTGCTCCTCCGTCACGCCCCAGGACCGCAGGGTGCGCCCGGTGAAGCGCCGGGCGTGCATGACGGCATCCGGGAGCCGCCACACCGTCCAGCGGGCCCGGGTCGGGCGCACCCGCATCCCGTCGTAGCGCAGCACCAGCAGGGCCACATCGTCGTCGCGCCGCTTCGCGCCCCCGAGCAGCGCATCGGCGAGCTGACCGGCATCGGCCGGATCGGCCGCGGCCAGCGCCGCACGCACCCGGCGGATGCCGTCCTCCAGCGGGAGGGTGGCCGACTCGGCCAGGCCGTCCGTGAGCAGGGCGAGCACGGTGCCGGGAGCCAGGCCCACCTCGGTCAGCGGGAACTCCCCGTCCTCGGCCACCCCCAGCGGAGGGCCGCCCTCGACCGGCAGTTCCTCGGTGCTGCCGTCGGGGAGCCGCAGCAGCGGCGGCAGATGCCCGGCCCGGACGAACCAGGCGATGCCCTCCTCCATGTCCAGGTCCACATAGCAGCAGGTCGCGAACAGATCGGTCTCCATGCCGAGGAGCAGCCGGTTGGCATGGGCGATCACCACATCGGGCGGGTGGCCCTCCACCGCGTAGGCCCTGATGGCCGTGCGCATCTGCCCCATGATCGTGGCGGCGCCGGCGCTGTGCCCCTCCACATCGCCGATGACGAGCGCGACATGGCCGTTGGAGAGCGGAATGACGTCGTACCAGTCGCCGCCCACTTCGAGCCCCATCGTGGCGGGCAGATAGCGGGCGACGGCCACCCCGCCGGGCAGCGACGGCAGCTTGCGGGGCAGCAGACTCCGCTGGAGCATCGTGGCGAGCTCGTGCCCGGCGTCGAGCGCATGGGCGCGCACCAGGGCCTGCCCCACCAGGCCCGCGGACGCGGTCAGCAAGGACCGTTCCTCCGGCCCGAAGTGGTGCTCCTCGTCCCACCCGATCAGGCACACCCCGACGATCCGGCCCTCGGCCGGCAGCGGCAGCACGGCCAGCCCACCGGGCCCGATGCCCGCCAGATCGGCTTCGAGGGCCGCCCCCGGCGGCCACAGGGCGACATGCCCGGCACGCAGCACGCTCTCCAGCGTGGGCATCGAGTGACAGGCCGCATCGGGCCACTCGGACCGCCATTCGGACCGCCATGCGTCGGGCCAGGCCGCGGGCTCCGGCGGGTCCAGCACGGATACCACGATCCGGTCGGCCTCCAGCTCGGCCACCGCCACCCGCTCGGCCGCCAGCGGAGCCCGCAGCGCGGCGACCACCACCCGGCTGACGTCCCGGATCGTGGTGGCACCGGCCAGCGCGGCCGACAGCCGCTGCACGATGGAGACCTCGTCGGCGGTGGGCCGCAGATACGAGGCGTCGGCGACCACGCCCAGCATCCGTGCCGGGGTGCCGTCGGCGTCGAGCAGCACCCGGCAGCGCAGGCTCAGCCAGTGCAGCTCGCCGTTGGGCCGGCGAATACGGATCGACAGCTGCTGGCCGGACGCGGGCAGCCCGCCCGGCTCCACGATCGACATCAAAGCCGGCACATCGTCCGGCACGGTGCGCTCCAGCAGCGTCTCCACCCGCCGGTCGAACTCCTCCGGGCCGATACCGAACAGCTCCAGCACCTGGGCGTCGGCATCCATCCGCCCGGTGCGCAGGACCAGCGTGAAGGCGCCGCCCCGGAGGGTGTCCAGCCCCGGGCCCAGCAGCGAGCGCCGCTCCGTCCGCGCCATGACCCGGGCCGCGACGGCCTCCAGCCCCGCGGCCACCTGGTCGGCGTGCAGTTCCAGGAGCTGGCGGCGGTCCGCGTCGAAGGCGTCGGTGGCCTTGTCCATCACCACCAGGCACCCCAGCCGCCGGACGGTCCCGCCCAGGGGCAGCACACACAATGAGACATCGGCCGGCGGCTTCCCGGCACCGTCCCAGGCGTCCGCACCGGGGCTGTCCGGGGCACCGCTGAGGTCGTACTCCGCGAGCTCCGCCGGGCTCAGCCACAGGGCGTCGCCGCTGCGGAAGGCCGCGGCCACCGGAGAGTTGCCGGACAGCGGATAGCTCGTCGGCAACCCATAGGGGACGCCGGAGCCTCCGACCATCTCGGCCAGCTGAAGAACGCCGTCCCCTTCGGCCGGCACATAGACGGCGGTCAGCTCAGCCCCGGTAGACCCAAGGACTCGTGCGGTCACTGCCTGCACCGCCTCCGTACGCCGGAAGCCGTCGTCATAAGCCACGGTCGCCGTATCCGCCCTCGGGGGCCAGGGCGTCCACCCCGCCACCGCCTCATCGGATATGTCGTGAATTACCGTCTTCCCTCCATGGTGCGGCACGCAGGGAGCCGGGAGCTAGTCGGCGCGGTGGTCACGGTGTGTGATCGGGGAAGTCCTCCGCCAGCAGCACGGCGAGGTCGAGGAACGCGTCCTGCGTACGGGACCGCAGCCGGGCGAGATCGATGTCCCGCTGGCTGTCGAGGCGATAGTCGAACGGGATGAAGACCATCCCGCCCGGATGGCCGCGGAACTGCTCGGCGAAGTCGTCCCGCCGGGCCGGCCGGTCCGGCCCGGGAAGGCCGGTGACCGCCAGGACGGCACGCTCCGCCAGCTCCGGATAACCCCGCTGCGCGAGCCGGGTCAGCAGCGCCTGGGTCTGCCCCATGCCGCGCTCGGTCATCCGGGCCACGACGACCAGACGGTGCGTCATCGACAGCGCGGTGTCGGTGACGCTCTCCGTCCGCAGATGCGCCCAGTCCGCGAGGACGACGGAGAAGTGCCGGCTCAGCAGCTCCATCAGCCGGCGGTACTCCTCCTCGTACACCGGAACCGGCGTGGTGCGGCCCAGGCCGTGGGTGAGCGCACGCAGCCCTGACGGGCCGTCCAGGGTGTGGCGCAGCACGTCCTCGTAGCTGTCGACCGCGGGCAGCGTACGGAGCAGATTGTGCCGCAGACCGGCGGTGCCGCCGCGGTTCAGCCGGGCGGCCAGCTCACCGACCGCGTGGCCGGCGTCGAGCGCGATCACCCGCCCGCCGCGCGCCGCGGCCAGCAGCGAGCCCAGGGCGACCGTGACGGTGCTCCGGCCGACCTCGCCGTCGACGCCGACGACGGTCGTCCGGTAACTGAACCGCAGCCGGGCACGGATCACTTCCAGCTTCCGCTGCTGTTCCGGCCCCATCCGCCGCCGTCCCAGCCGGGGCGCCGGAGCGCCGCCCCGGGACGGTCCGGCCGATGCCTCGTCGGGCGCCGCGGAGCCGTCGTCGAGCGGGATCTGCGGCCCCGGACGGAACGAGTAGTGCGCGGCGCTCCGGGTGCCGTCCGTGCCACCGGCCTCGCCACCGCCCGTCCGCAGCTCCGTCGCCATCGGTACGTAACGGGCGAACGCCTCGGCGACCTCACCGGCGGTCGGGCGCCGGCCCGGGTCCTCGGACAGACACGCCGTGACGATCTCGCGCAACGGCCGCCAGGTGTCGCCCTGCCACAGCGCCATGTCCCCGCTCTCCGCGGACACCGGGACATGGTGCTTGTCCCCGAGCCGGCGCAGGATGTGGCCCAGGGACTCGACGTTGTCCGCCATCGTGGGAACGGCTTCCGCCCCGCGGGCCCGGAACTCCCCGTCGATGCCGCACCGGCCCAGCCCGGTCAGCATCAGGGAGCGCCCGACGACATGCACGCTCTGCGGTGTCAGTTCGGGCAGCACCAGCCCCTTGAGGTGGCACAGGTTGACGGCGCTCGCCAGATGCCATCCGTACGCGATGGACAGCAGGGTGTCGCGGCGCAGCTGGGAGCCGGTGGCGGCCCGCAGCAGGCTGCTGAGCTGCGGCGGCGGCCCGCCCTGGTCCTGCCCGGACGGACGGTAGAGCTGCATGGCCAGCCACGGCGGCTCATCGCGCGGGCCGGTCGCCAGCAGCAGCGGCGCATACTGGCCGGCCATCCGCCCCAGCGCCTCCGCCTCGGTGGCGAGCATCGCCGCCGCCTCGTCCGGCGCGCCCGGCCTGATCACCCGGACCGCGGCCTCCTTGCCGTGCCGGTCGCGGCCCAGGTACACGAGCGAACGCGCGCCGGGCTGCCGGCCGTGCAGGGTGTACGGGCCCAGCCGGCGCGGATCGCGCGAGGTGAGGGGGCGCCAGCCGTCGGGGCCCGCGGGCTCGGTGTCGTCGTCCGGCGGCGCCACCTGCACGGACGCGCCGAGCCGGGCCATCAGCCGGCGCTCCACGGAGGAGAAGGCGCGCGAGCCGGCCGGGAGGTGATCCATCCCGTCCGGATGCGCGAGCCAGGCGGGGAAGTCGGGGGAGCGCCCGGCCAGTTGCTCCAGACGGCGGCCGATGTGCCGTCCGGTACGCAGGAGTTCGGGCGTGGACACCGCGTCCAGGAGCGCCGACTTGGCCGCCTCGGGGAAGTCGAAGATCCGGTGCTGGTCCCGCAGCGGACCGGCCACCGGCGCCTCGACGGGGTGCATCAGCCCGCCCAGGAACACCTCGGCCAGATGGGCGGTGTCAGCGGACCACGGCACCGCGGACTGCACCAGCCGCATCACCGGCACGGAAGCGGGCGCCACCGCCGCGATATGCGCGGCGAGCCGGTACGCCTCGGGCGAGGCCGCCGCGCGGAAGTGCCGTACGGAGTCCGTGCCGTCGCCGGACGGGACGACGGCGCGCCCCGCCGGGGCGTGCAGCAGCGGGAGCTGGACCGTGCCGCCGGTCGAGGCGAGCAGCCGGGACCAGGCCGAGACGGGGCCCGCTGAGGTCTCCAGCACCGGCACCGGCAGCCCGTGGAACGGCGCGAGATCGGCAGGCAGGACCGGGTCGCTGACGCTCCACGAGGCCCCGGCGGCACCGCGCCGGCGCGTCGTCACCCGCCAGCTGCCGGCCTGGATGCCGGAGCCGCCCCACAGCCGCGGCGGCAGCGCATGCAGCACCGCCACCGGCCCGTTCGCCGCCCAGCGCCCCAGCACCCGGTGCATCCGGCCGTCCCGCCAGGCGGCCCCCATGCCGTCGCTCAGCAGCAGGATCAACGTCTGGCCCGACGGGTCGGCCAGCACGGCCGGCGGCAGCGAGGTGGCGTCCGGATCGAACGGCCGGCCGCGCAGCAGCGGGGCATCGGGCCCGCGGGTGTCCAGCCCGTGCACATGGACCATGCGGAACGCGCCGACCCGCTGCATCATCGTCCGCCACTCGACGGCGAGCCGCCGCCACAGCAGCATCGACATGCCGTCGTCCACCACGAGCGCCAGGTCGAGCCAGCGCTCCTGCCCGGGACGCAGCACGACATCGGGCAGCCCGCTCTCGGCCAGCGCGGCCGCCGTCGCCGCCTCGTCGAACTCCTGGATGCGGGTGGTGGTCCGGCGCTGCCGCAGCGGGCGCAGGGCGCGGCCGATGCCCAGCTCGCCGAGGAGCGCCTTGTTCTCCGGGACCCGCAGCGGGATCGCCGCGCTCGTCTTCGGCGGTAGCGGGAACTCCCGCCGGGGCGGCCGCGGCACCGTGCCGGTCTCCGGCGCGGCGTGCAGATCGCCGCCGAGGTCGTCCAGCGGCAGGACGTCAGGGGGTTCCGCTTCCGCCAGGGCAGCGTCCTCCGGCGGGGGCGGTGGCGGTGGCTCCGGGCACGGCTCGCCGGCCACCGACCGGTGGCCGGGACCCAACGCCCGGGCGAGCGGCGCCGATTGCGGGCCGGTCGGCAGCCGGCCGGCCAGCCAGAGCGCATCGAGCAGGGAGTGCCGGTCCAGCTCGACACCGGCCCCCGCGAAGACCGCGAGCACCTCCCGGAGCCGGTCCGATCCCCCTGTCATCGCTCAGACGGTCCCGCCGAGTTGGTGGAGCACGGCGTCCAGCAGCCCGTCGGCGTCCAGATCGACGCCGCCGGCGCGCAGGAAGACGGCGTTGAGCAGCTGGTCGGTGGCGAGTTCGCCCGGACCGCGGCGCTGGAGGAACGACCGGAGCAGGTCCTCGACGCCGTCCAGCGCGCCGTCGCCGAGGTGGGCCGCCACGATGGCCCGCAGCCGCTCCTCGTCGGGAGTGGGCAGATCCAGCCGGATACAGCGGCGCAGGAACGCCGGCGGGAAGTCCCGCTCGCCGTTGCTCGTGATCACCACGACCGGGAATTCGGTGCACAGCACCTTGCCCCGCTCCACCGTGACCGGGTCCTGGGAGTCGGCCGCCAGCACCTGGATCACCGACTGCGCCTCGGGCAGCCTGGCCAGCTCCGGGATCTCGAAGACGCCCTCCTCGAACACGGTCAGCAGGTCGTTGGGCAGATCGACGTCCCCCTTGTCGAGCTCGTCGACGAGCAGCACCCGCGGCCGCGGGCCCGGCACCAGCGCCGTGCCCAGCGGGCCGAGGCGGACGAAGCTGCCGATGGAGGGCTCGGCCTCGCCGCGGTCCCGGCTGAGGGTGGTCTCCCGCAGCCGCCCGATGGCGTCGTAGCGGTACAGGGCGTCCTGGACGTTGGCCCGGCTGTTCACCGGCCAGCGCAGCACCTCCCCGAGGTCGAGCTCATGGGCGACCGCCCGGGCGAGCGAGGACTTGCCGGTGCCGGCCGGCCCGGTGACCAGGAGCGGCCGGCGCAGATGCAGCGCGGCGTTGACCACGTCGGCGTGCTCGGGAGCGATCAGATACGGCAGCGGCCCGGGGGCGCCGCGCCGCGAGCCGCCGAACCTGCGCCAGGGCGGGGCCTGCGGCAGGGTGACCCGGCGCTGGGTGCCGTCTCCCTGGAACAGCCGCCAGTCGGCGGCCGGTTCGGCGTTCATATGAGCTCCGTGGGTTCGGAAAGCTGGAGTTCGGGCAGGGCGCGGTCGGGGTCGGCCCAGGCGAGCACGGGCCTGCCCGGGTGGTCGGCGGGCCGGTGCAGGGTCTTGGCGCGGTAGGAACGGACCTGCTCGGGCAGCGCACGGGCCGGGGCGTCCGACACCTGCTGGACGGCGTGCGAGACCTCGTGTGCCGGACCGCGGTCCCACAGCACGACGGGAACGCCCATGGCCAGACACACCTGGATGATCTCCATCCGGGCCCGTGCGGACACCTCGACCGATACCCGGGCGGCATCGCGCCGGTCGAGCAGCTTGCCGTACACCTCGCGCACGCCGGTGGACGGACCGGTGATGCGAAGCGGGCCGGAGGATTCCAGATGGTCCCAGCGGTGGCGCCAGTCGGCGAGGAAACGCTCGTTGCGGCGCAGGAGTTCCGGGCAGTGCACCACCAGGGCGTACTCCGCGCCCAGCACCCCCGGGATCAGCCCGTCCGCATCGGCGAACTCCCACTCGTCCACGGGCAGTTCGAGGCAGTCACGGTCGAGGAGGACCTCGACGACCGGCCGCACGCCCTCGGGAGCGGACCGGCAGAGCCGTTCCAGGAGCGCCAGCACCGCCCCGGCGGTCTCGGCCGCGCTGTACCGGCGGCCGGTCTCGGTCGGCGCCCGGTGCGGGCCCATACCGTCATCGCTCCACAGGCGCAGATGGAAGGCGTCCGCACCGGCCTTGACCAGATGCACCAGCAGCCTCGGTGGCCGGGTGCGCCGGCGCCGCCCGAGGGCCCATTCGTCCGCGTCCGCACGGCGTTCCCGCAGCGCGGAAGCGGGGAGGCCGAGCCGGGCGGCGACACCGTCGGCCCACAGCCGCAGCCGGGCCCGCTCCGGGGCGGGACACAGCACCGCCACATATTCGACCACCCGCAGCAGGCCGGGCACCCGCAGTTCGCCCGGCCCGGAACGGCTGTCGCCGGAGAGCTGCTCCAGCCTCCCGAGCAGCTCGGGAAACCCGGCGTCACAGGGGAGTTCGGCGACCAGCGGCAGCGCGGCCCGCACGGCCTCGGGCAGCAGATCCACGAGCTCGTCCGGCAGTCCGGTCAGCAGGGCCAGCAGCCGGTCGTGCTCCCGCGGCGACAGCAGCCGGGGCACCGCGGACAGCTTCCCCGCCGCGATCAACGCGGTCACGGCTCCCGGGTCCCTGGAGCGCAGCGCTTCCGTCAGCGCGGCCAGCGCCCGCTCCTCGGTCACCAGGATCCGGGCGAACTCCTCCGGAGACGGGGCGGACCCGTCCGTGGGGTGCCCGAGACCGCAGCGTTCGGCGACCGCCCTGGCGTAGTCGGCCCGGAACATCGGCGCGGGCAGCACATTCGCCAGCAGATCGGCCAGCACGGCCTGCGCGGGATCGTCGTCGCACACCGGCCGGTCGAGCAGGGACCCGGCGCCGGCCGCCCGCAGCTCCGCCTCGATCCGCTGCCACGGGATGCCCCAACTGCGGCGGGTGACATGCCGGGAGTCGTAGACCTGATCGACGGGCGGCAGCATGCAGGCGGCGACGAGTCCCACGACGGCGCCCTCGGCCTCCGACCACAGGGGGCCGCCGCTGTAGGCGGGCCCGATCGCCATACCGGACAGTGCGCCGTCCAGGTAGCCGACCCGGCTGTCACAGGTCTTCACCCGGGCATCGGCGTACGAGCCGCTCAGCGCGCTGCCGTGCCAGGCACGCACGGACTGGCCCACACGCATCTGCCGGAACTCCGGCGGAGCCGGGCAGCACAACGCGGCGCCGACCCTGAGGACCGCCAGATCACCCGCCCACTCCAGCTCGCCGCGGCCCGGCGGCCCGTCGCCGCCGTCGAGCCGCCGCGGCGGGATCCAGTGGACGGTCTGCGCCTCGTGCAGCTGTGCACCGGACGGACCGTGGGTCTGCACCCGCAGCGTGACCCCCTCCGGCCGGCTGTCGTCGAAGAGCTCCTTGCCGAGCGCGTCATTGACCACATGGGCGCAGGTGAGCAGGTGATGTGGCGTCAGCACCACGGCCGCGCCCGCCGCTTTGCCGTCCCCGGCATCCAGCACCGACGCCACCCGGAACCGGGGATCCGCCGGATCGTCGGTGCCCGATACGGCGCGGAACCAGCCCATTACTCCGCCCGCTGCGGCTGCCAGGTCGCCGTGATCGTCAGACTCGCATGGCCGTTGGCCCCGACGATCCCGAGCTTGAGGTCCTGGCCGACCTGCACCCCGAACTGCACCGACATCTCGTGCGGCGGTCGTTCGGACGCGGTGACCGCATCGTGGATCTCCTGGAGCAGGGGCCCGAGCGGACGCAGTGTCGTGCGCATCGCCGCGACGGCACCGGCTCCGGCCGCCGCACCGCCACGGGCCACGGGTACGGTCGGGCCCATGCCGTCCGGCAGGTCGGCCTCGGGGGACTGCGCCGGGGGTGCGGCCACGGCCGCCGGGGCCAGCTCCAGGCGGACCGACGTCCCGTCGGCAAGGCTGAGTTCTGAGAGTTGGGGCACACCTCCATTGTGCCGATCAGCCGTGCTCACGGCAGCGGAACGGACGGAACATCCCCGCGGACCGCCGTGGCGCGGTCAGCGGGTGTACGGCTGGATGGACTGGGCGTGACGGAACACATTGCGTGGGTCCCAGTGCTTTTTGACCGCCTGGAGGCGCGCATAGTTGTCGCCGTAGTACAGGCGGTGCGAGGACTCGCCGGAACGGTTCCACTCGGGGTCGTCGAGGTCGGTGTCCGGATAGTTGATGTAGCACCCGTCGGTCACCGGCTCCGGCTGCCCGCCCGCCGGGCCGCCGGTCGGCGCCAGGATCGGCACCCCGCCGGTGTCCCGGTAGACGTCGCGGTAGAACTCACGGATCCAGCGCAGATGCGGCGCGGCGATCGCGGGGTCGATCTCGGCGTCGAGATAGTCGGTGACACCGTCGTGGTTGGCGTCCTGATCCCAGCTCCAGTACGTCTGGTACTGCAGCTTGAGTACGGAACTGCGTTGGTAGACCGCGGTGGCACCGCTGTCGGGGAGGTTGATCGCGCCGCCGTACGAATCGACCTGGAGCAGGGCCTGGGGGTTGTCGTAGCCCTCGGTCGACAAGTGGTCGTAGATGGCGTCGAGTTGCGCTTCGGTGAAACCACGCCGCATGTACGCCGACTTGTACTTGCCGCACTGGTTGTCGCCGGAGCCGTTGAGCGTCTGCGTGGCGGTGAGCCACGGCAGCCGGGTCGGCACCACCAGGCCGCTCATAGGGGCGTGCTCACCCATCCGCCGGTCCATGGGGGTGGGTTCGACGCCCAGATCCTGGGTGATCCAGTCGAGGAAGGCGTTCAGCCGCTGCACGCTGTCCGGCCTGGTGGCATCGAGCTGGGTGATCAGACCGATCTTGCCGTTGGCGCGCTGGTTCAGCTTCAGCAGGGTGAACATATCGCTGTAGTCGCCGCGGAGGGACGCCGGGAGCCGGGTGGTGTTCTCGTACTCGAAGAACAGCCCGTAGTTGCGCACCAGCGACTTCAAGCGCTCCGGATACTCCAGCAGTTCCTCCCACGGCCATGCCACGGCGTGCAGCAGGACCTGGGAGGGCGGCTCGGGCAGGCCCTTGAACCAATACCGGGTGACCACACCGAAGTTCCCGCCGCCCCCGCCGGTGTGGGCCCACCACAGCTCCCGCAGCTCCGGTTCGGGCGAGTCGCGGCGCGCGATCACGACCTCCGCATGCTGCCCGTCGCGGACCACGACGACCTCCACCGCGTAGAGATAGTCGACGGTCAGCCCGTGCCGGCGGGACAGCAGCCCGTAGCCCCCGCCGACCACATGGCCGCCGGCGGCCACGGAGTAACAGGAGCCGCCGGGCAGGGCCACCCCGAACGGGGCGTAGAGATGCGTGGCGACACGCCAATTGTTGGCCCCCGACTCCACGCAGTACGCGCCCATCTCCTGGTCCAGGTAGGCCCGGTCCAGCTGCCCCAGATCGACGATCACGCCCACGTCGTTCCCGCAGACGAAGTTCTCGTAGCAGTGGCCGCCCGAGCGGACCGTGAGCCGCCGGTGGAGATCCTCGTCGGAACGGTGGCTCGCCAGATACTTGTTGACCGCGGCGACGACCTCAGCTGTCGAGCTGACCACCGACACATAGTCAGGTGTCGCGATGAAGCGCTGGTTGAACCCTCTCCGCAGGGCCTCGTAGCGGGCGTCGCCCCGGCCCACCTCGATCCCGCACTCGACTCCGGCCTGGACCTGCTCGACGGCCATGTGGCTCCCCTCGTCCGCACACTCGGAACATGTGAACTGACAGCATTGCGTAACCGGTGACTACTATCCGTGACGATTGGGGGCGTTGCGAGTACTCGAAAGGCGTCACCTCATGGATCGGGGTTGACGCTCGCCGTATGTGCGCGGTGCGTGGTGCCGCCTCGCCTCCGGTCAGCAGGGCGTCAGCACGGCGGCCCCGTGGACCCGGTCAGCGGCCAGGTCCGCGAGCGCCTCCGGGGCGCGGCTCAACGGGTAGCGGCTGACGGTGACCTGGATGCCGATCCGCGCCGCGGCCGCCAGGAACTCCCGGCCGTCCTCCCGGGTATTGGAGGTCACGCTGCACAGATTCCGCTCGTAGAAGAGGTGGCGCTGATACGTGAGCGGCGGGATGTCGCTGAGGTGGATCCCGGCCACGGCGAGGGTGCCGGAGCGGTCCAGCGCCTCCAGCGCCACCGGCACCAAGTCGCCGACCGGCGCGAAGAGAATCGCCGAGTCCAGCGGTTCGGGCGGCCGGTCGTAGGCGGCGCCGGCCGAGGACGCGCCCAGTTCCAGGGCGAGTTCACGGGCCTGCGCGGACCGGGTGAGTACATGGACGGTGGCCCCTTCGGCCAGGGCGACCTGCGCGGCCAGATGCGCCGAGGCCCCGAACCCGTAGATGCCGAGGCGGCCGCCGGTGGGCAGCGCACTGCGGCGCAGCGCGCGGTAGCCGATGATTCCGGCGCACAACAACGGCGCCAGCAGGGTGGCGTCCTCGGTGTCCGGGAGCGGGTAGGCGTAGTCCGCGGGCACGACGGCGGCCTCGGCGAAGCCGCCGTCGGCGTCCCAGCCGGTGTACACGGAGGCCGGACAGAGGTTCTCGTGGCCCGCACGGCAGTAGCGGCAGATTCCGCAGGTACCGCGCAGCCAGGCCCCGCCCACCCGGTCCCCGGCCCGGAACCGGGTCACCGCCGCGCCGGTGGCGGTCACCCGGCCGACGATCTCATGGCCCGGAACGGTCGACGGATGGTGCGGGGGCAGGTCGCCCTCCGCCAGGTGCAGATCCGTACGGCAGACACCGCAGGCCTCCACCTCGAGCAACAGGTCATCGGGGCCCGGCTCGGGAGCGGGTCGGCGGACCGACGCCAGCGGCCCGGAGGCAACCGGGCCAGGGTGCCGGACGGCCCACCCGGACAGGGTGTCCGGGCCTGAATCGGGGGCCATGACTCCAGGATGGCGCCCGCCGGGGAGTCGGACAAACGGTGCGCCGCCGGGGCCGGAGGGTCCTGCTGCCGCCCCGCCGGGTGCGCCGCGCGGTGTCGCCCACGGGAACCGGGCTGCCGGCTCCGGGCGCCCGCGTCACCCGATGAACGTGGTCAGCTTCTGCATCAGCCTGGTGAGCGGATGCCGCTTTTTGGCGGGGGGAGCGGGGGGAGCGGGAGCGGCGGCGGTGGCCGGCGGTTCGGCCGGCGGGGGTGCCGGGCTGTTGGAGCGCTGTGCCGGAGGCTGTTCCGTGGGGGGCTTCGCGGGCTTCGCGGGCTTCGTTCGGGTGCGTGCGGCCTCGGCGCGGACGAGCGCGCCAAGAGCGGCAAAGACGTCGAGGGGCATGCCGGATCTCCTGCCGTGGTGGTCCCGAGAGCTGATGACGGCAGGCCGCAGTCGCCCCGGGCCCCGGTGCGGGGAGGGGTGGGCGGATGCGGCCGGGCCCGCTCAGCAGCGCAGGATGGCCACGCGCTTCGGCGATGCGGGGGCGGCGGCGGTGACGACAGCCGTGGTGGAGGCGTTCTCCGGCACGCTGATGGTTTCCTCGACGAGGGAGTCCCCGAGCGCCTTGCCCCCGGCGCCGGTGGGGATCTGATGGCGGAGATGGCAGGCCGAGGCGTCGCACTTACGCCGGACGCCGCTGCCCGGATGCTTCCCGCCGCCCTCGGTGGACGCCAGCACCGGCCCTGCCGGAAGGCAGGGCCGCTCAGCCGGGACGGTCACGGCCGGAGGGCCGCTCTGGACCCGGCAGCCGGCCTCGGTCATCAGGACTTCGGGGCAGCCGGTGCTGAGCGCGGCGTGCAGCAGGGCCAGTAACGCGAGCAATACCAGCACGCGCCCGCCAGTTGCCGCCGAGCGGCCGGTGCTGACGGTGCTGCGCATGCGAATCTCCCAACCCTCTTCCAGGAGGGGATCCCCTGGAAGGTGCGGGGGCACGCCAAATACGCCGCAAGAGGCGACAAAATCACCCGTTCCGGCTATCTGCCCGCAACATGCGCACCGCGCTTCGTACGCATGTCCGCTACGGGCGTGGTGGGTTGCCGGTCGGTACTGCCCGTCAGCGCCGTCGGCCCGTGGCGCCGCTGTCGGGTTCGCCGGTCGCATAGCGGCCGTGGTAGTGCGAGAACCGCTCCAGCGAGTCCCCGTCCATGCTCCACGGCCAGGGGGTCACCACGCCTCCGGTGGCCCGCAGCACGGTCCCGGCCTCGGTCGTCCGGCCGGCCTTGATCAGGGCGTACGCCAGCAGGTTGAGATCGGCCAGGGCCGCCGCGTGGGTCAGGAACCCCGGGCCCGGCCAGTAGTGCGCCGCATGGTCGAGGGCCTTGGCGGCGTCGGGCCGCCGCCAGATCTCGCCGGCGCCGAGGGCCATCAGACCGCCGCCGAGAACCGCCCGCTGGTGGCTGCTGATGAGCGCGGTGAGCTCCAGCCCGGCGGCGGGGGCGTCGGGCGGCATGGCGGCGCGGACGCCGTCGAGCAGATCCAGGACCAGTGCGCTGGAGCCGCATTCGTCCGGCGACAGATACCCCAGCGCCTGTAGATGCGCCTCGCGGTTCCATGGATCGCGGGCCTTGATCTCGCGCCAGATCGCCGACAGCTCCGTGGAAGGACGCTGCTCCAGGCGGAGCGTGGCCAGGTGCAGGATCCATGGTGTGGGGTCGGCGGGGAGCATGTCGGCTGCGAGCCGGCAGGTCTCACGGGTCTCGTACAGATCGACGCCGGAGCCCTCCTGTCGCGCCTGCATCAGATCCGACCAGGCGTGCAGCAGCAGCGCGTTCTGGTCCTGCGGGTTGTGCTGGCGCCAGATGCCGGGCAGCGACCGGCCCGAGGCCCGGGCGAGCACCGCCAGCCGGTGGGCCTTGCGGTCCCAGTCCTGGCCCGCCTCATTGATCACGTCCGCCATCGAGGCCATCACGGCGGTGTCGAGCGAACCGCGGGACCAGCACGTCTCGACGCGGCGCCGGACCTGTCCCAGTGTGCGGTCGTCGAGCTCGGGGACCAGGCGGGGAAGGCTGCCTTTGCGGCGTCTGAAGACGGGCATGTGTTCGGGGAGCCTTCCGTTGGTGGGTCGTATACGGAGATCATCAGCAGTGCTGCTGAGAGTGACGCTCAGGCGAGACTACGGGCAGGGGTATGCATAGGCATACCCCTGCCCGTATGGCAGACCGTTTGGTCAGCGGGAGGTGACGGCCTCCTTCTCGGGGGCGCCGCGGCCGAGCCGCTCGCGGACCAGGGAGACCGCGACGACCACGGTGGCGAGCAGCACGGACAGCACGACCTGGATCCGGCCGCCGCCCTCACTGTCGTCGGTGAGCATGTAGACCAGCACGAACGAGATCATCGCGATCGTCGCCCAGGTCAGGTACGGGAAGAGCCACATCCGGACGATCAGCTTGTCGGGGTTCTCGCGCTGGATGATCCCGCGCATCCGCAACTGCGAGAAGCAGATGACCAGCCAGACGAACAGCGCGACCGCGCCGGACGAGTTCAGCAGGAACTGGAAGACCGTGGTCGGCCACAGGTAGTTGAAGCCGACCGCGATGAAGCCGAAGAGGACGGAGGCGAGGATCGCGGCCTGCGGGACGCCCCGCGCGTTCGTCCGGGCGAAGGCCTTCGGGGCGTCGCCGCGCTGGCCGAGCGAGAAGGCCATCCGGGAGGCGGTGTAGAGGCCGGAGTTGAGGCAGGAGAGCACCGCGGTCAGCACGATGACGTTCATGATCTGGCCGGCGTGCGGGATGCCTATGGAGTCGAGGGCCGCGACGTACGAGCCGTGCTTGGCGATCGACGGGTCGTTCCACGGCAGCAGGGAGACGACCACCAGGATCGAGCCGAGGTAGAAGATGCCGACCCGCCAGATGACGCTCTTGGTGGCCTTGGTGACCGCGCGCTGCGGGTCCTCGGACTCACCGGCGGCGAGGGTGACGATCTCGCTGCCCATGAAGGAGAAGACGACCATCAGCACACCGGTGAGGATCGCGCTGGGGCCGTTCGGCAGGAAGCCGCCATGGGAGGTGAGGTTGGCGAAGCCGGTCGCCGCGTTGTCGGAGCCGGGCAGCACACCGAAGATCGCCAGACCGCCGATGGCGATGAAGGCCGCGATGGCGACGACCTTGATGCCCGCGAACCAGAACTCGAACTCACCGAACGAGGAGACCGAGGCGAGGTTGGTGGCGGTGAGCACGACCATCACGATCAGCGCCCAGGCCCACTGCGGGACGGCCGGGACCCAGCTGGTGAGGATGGCGGCACCGGCGGTCGCCTCCACGGCGAGCACCACGACCCAGAAGAACCAGTACAGCCAGCCGATCGAGAATCCGGCCCAGCGGCCGAGCGCCCGGTCCGCGTAGGCGGAGAACGAGCCGGAGGTCGGGTTGGCGGCCGCCATCTCGCCGAGCATCCGCATCACGAACACGACCAGCGCGCCGACCAGGGCGTACGACAGCAGGATGCCGGGGCCGGCCGCGGCGATGCCGGAGGCGGAGCCCACGAAGAGGCCGGCGCCGATGACCCCACCCACGGCGATCATGGACAGATGGCGGTTCTTGAGGCCCGACTGAAGACCTGACTGCTGCGGAGACTGACCGTGCCCCGGCGGAGCGGGCGGAGCGGCCACGGGGCTGGGGGGAGGTGTAGTCATCTTCGACATCCATTGAGGGTTGGAGGGGTCATGCACGTGGTGACTGCTGGGATCGCCTCGGTGGTTGGACGCACGAAAGGGCCGGGTGCTGGTGATGGCGATCGTGGCCCTGACGATGTGCGAAGGCGCGGTGAGTGGCCGTGGCCTTCGGATGCCTGCGCGGGTGGGGGAGCGCTTCTTTGCGCCACCACGCTGATGCCCGTCCTCCTCGTGAGAGGTGAGCCGCATCACGTCCGGATTGGGATTTGCGTAAGCGTATGTGGCGGTGCGCGGCGGCGTATTTGTGAGACCGGACAAATTCGTCCCCGATGGCTGTCCGTTCGGCTAATGCGGAGGGCCGGAACGGAGGGCTCGCGTCCGGGGCGCACGAGGAGATGCGGAGGCGCCGGCGACGTGCCACGCCCGTCCCGGCGGGCATCGGGACGGGGCTGGTGCGGACGGACAACGCCGTCGGCGAAGCCTTGGCCGACGGAACAGATGCCCCGGACCACCCGCGCTCTAGCGTGAGTTCGGCCCTGGGGCCTGGTGAACGGCCCCGCCGCCGGCCGACGAGCAAGGGGACTCCATGGCCACCCTTCCCTCCGCCCGACAGACCCGGACCGCTCCCGCGACCGCGCCCGCACCCAGACCACCAGTGGTGGGCGACCGCCGCGCGTCGGAGGACGGAATGCCATGTGAACGGCGCGGTGAACCTCCGGAGGCGCACCAGGCGCACCGGGTGCAACTGGCAGATGAAACCGCGGAAATGGTGGCAAATCGGACAGAAGGGGATGCCGGGATCCTGGTGATCGGCGCAACAACGCTGGCGCGTCGGGTCTGTGCCTCCCTGGGGGAGAGCGGGCACCCGGTCGACCACCTCGCCGCGCCGGACGACCAAGACCTTCGCCGCGCCCTCGCCACCCCGCCGGCCGCCCTCGCGGTCCTGGTGGGCGACGATCTGTCCGCGCTGCGCTACGCCCTCGCCGTACGCCATGTCTGCGACTCCGTCCGGATCGTCGTCACCGTCTTCGACCGCACCGTGGCGCAGCAGCTCCGGCTGCTGCTGCCCGACTGTGTGCCGGTCTCGCCCGCCGACCTCCTGGCGCCGACGCTGGCCGGACTGTGCGTCGACCCCGACGCGCTGGCCGTGTGGGACGACGGGCAGGGGGCGGTCGCGGTCCGCCCGCGGGAGGACCGGCTGGTGGAGACGGCGTGGCGGCCGAGCCCGGCCGCCCGGCGGCGAGCGCTGCTGGGACGGCTGCGGGGGCAGCTTCAGCCCCATGACGCGGACGCCCGCCTGCTGCTCATCGGGCTGCTGGGCATCGTGGCCGTCTTGGTACTGGACTGGATCTGGCTGGTGGCCGCGTTCCACAAGCCGGTCAGCACCGCGTTCCTGGAGGCCGCACGGGTGGTGGCGGGCGTGGGGCCGGCCGCGCCGCACGCCGGCCATCCCGGGTACGAGGTGGTGTCCGGCGTGGCGATGCTGGTGACCGTGGGATTCACCGCGCTGCTGACCGCGGGCATCGTCGACCGGCTGTTCGGCCCACGGCTGGTCGGAGTGCTCGGGCCGCGGGTGCTGCCGCGTGCCGGGCACGTCATCGTGGTGGGGCTGGGCCAGGTCGGCCTGCGGCTGTGCCAGACCCTGCGGCAGCTGGGGGTCCCGGTTGTCGGGGTCGAGCGTGAGCCCGCCGCCCCGAACCTGCGCCTCGCGCGGTCGATGGGGATACCCGTGGTGCTGGCGCACGGGGAGGACCGTGCGGTGCTGGCGCGGCTGGGCCTGGGGCGGGCCCGTGCGCTGGCCGCCGTCGGCTCCCATGAGCTGGACAACATCGCCGTGGCGGTCGCCGCACACGGCGTGGCACCCGACATCCGGGTGGTGCTGCGGGCCGGCGAGGACGAGGCGACCGCCGAGACCCGTGCGCTGCTCCCCCTCGGGCTGACCCGCGACATCATCAGGACGAGCGCGGCCTTCGTGACCGCCCAGCTGACCGCCGAACGGGCCGGGGGGGGGGGGGGGGGGGGGGGGGGGGGGGACGGAGGGGGGTACGTTGGGGGGCCCGGGCGACGGATTGTCTGTTGGTCCGTCCCCACCCGAGGCGAATGT
>NZ_JBVHZH010000059.1:0-46918 GCF_055574515.1 Streptomyces sp. NPDC029466 | reverse complement strand
GGCCGGACGAACTCCCACTCAGCATCGGACAGTTCATGGCGACGTATCACCCGACCATGATCCACCACCCGAGATCATTTGAAGACACTCCCTAGGCCGATCGGATCAGCGCTTGGCATAGCGAGCGACGAAAGCCCGTTCCGTCTCAGAGAGGCGCCGCGGAGACTCCGTGTCGAGGTTATAGGCGACAATCTTGGTGGTGGCTTCGACGTACAGTTTCTCGGCATCCCTGATCTCATAGGCGAGTTCAAAGGTGGCGGCGGAAGCCTTCGTGACCCAGACATGCACATTGACGGGTTCGGGCCCGTAGAACAGTGGGGCGCGGTAGTCGATGATGGTTCGGCTCACGACGAAGGCGTTTGAGCGGTGCCCTTCTTCGTTCGTGGCGACTATTTCTTGGAACATGCGCGTGCGGGCTTCCTCCATGTAGCGGAGGAATTGCGCGTTGTTGACGTGACCGTAGGCATCAGCGTCGCTCCAGCGCAGCGGGCAGGCATAGGTGTACTGGTGCACGGGATCGGATCTTTCCTCAGGCTTCAGATTGGAAGAGCAGACAGAGGGCATCAGGGCAGGTGACTCGGTGCAGAACAGCACGCCTTTCCCCTGCCCGCCCTATGCCTTGTGTCACGAGACGAGTTCGGCTTGGACTTCGCGGGCTATGCCTCGGGGAGTACGCAGCACTGGCTTGTGCCCGTCCAGGTCTCGCTGGATTTCGCGCAAGAGACTTTGCTGCTGGTCGAGTTCGCTGAGGAGCTGTTGGACTCGGTCGGCGGCAGCCTCGGGGGCAGATGGCAAGGCGATCCGCGTGAGCAACTTCAACTCGGCTCGTGCGTCACCGTGTATGGCGGCGGGCGGCACGCGGGCGATCAGAGTAGAAGGCGATACTTGCGAGACCCCCCATTCGCCGGGTGCTTCCTCAACTGCCCAGACCACATTGCGAGTCGATGGCGACAGAGTCAGCTGGGAGGCCGGCCCCATGAGGCGGCTGAGCGCGGGCAGGGGAATTCCGTCCTTGCCGGCCGTGGCCGCGGCCTTCTCTGCGCTGTCGACCACCAGACGCGCAGTGTGGAGGTCCATGTCGCGGAGGCGATCGGCTTCCGCGATGCGCGCTTGGGCGCGGCTGCGTTCATAAGCCGTGTTGTGCGTTTCCTCTGCCCATGCGTTGCGTGGGCCGCCCAACGCATCCCGTTGGGCATCCGGTTCCGCTTCCACCCAGGTCATCACCACGAAGCGGCAGTCCGGCATGATCGCCGGGTATGCCACGTGGCTGACGATCTCGATCGTCTTCCAGCCGAGGGTGGGGACGCTGGCAAGGAACACGTGGCCATCGCGATGCTCGACGAGGTCGGCGTCCGCATCCCAGATCTTCTGGATCTCGGGATTCTTCTTAACGTCCGCGATCAGTTCCTGAAGATCAGTGTCACCGCCGTGGGTGGTCAGCGCGAAGCGCAGCATCCGGACGAAAACCGCGGCGTGCTTGTGCCAGTCGTGGTAGGTGGCACGCCCTTCCGGAGTGGTCAGCGCCCACCTGATGATGTTGGCGCGCGGCTCCATGACCCACGGCCACAGCTCGGCCATGGCCTTGTTGTAGGCGAGGATGTTCCAGTTGCGGTCGGACAGGTAGGTCGGCGAGGGCATCTGGCGGTCGATGAGCAGTCTCAAGGCAGGCCCGAGCTCGGGCCGACCGTCAGATGTCGAGGCTCGCAGGTAGGTGCCGACGTTGTAGAGCAGTAGTGCGTGGCGTTCGTCGGCGTCCAGCTTCAGCAGGTCTGCCAGGGCATCGCACTGGGGCTGCGAGAACCGCGGGGTCGCGCCGCGCTCGATGTTGCGGTACGTGCGCTCACCGATTCCCAGGGCGCGAGCTAGGACAATCTGGTTGACGCCGGCGGCCTTCCGCCACCGCTTCAACATCCCGCCGAAGCCCATGTATTGCCCGGCTACTGCGACGGGCGCCGCAGATGTGCCCTTCTTGGCAGCCGCGTCGTCACTTTCGGCCTGCTGCCTGGCGGCCATCAGCCTCTCCCTGTCATTGCGTTGGCGTGACAGGAGACACTCGCTTTTGGGCATGCAAAAAGAGGGACAACGTAGCCGCCGTCCCCCGCCCTTAACGTCTCCCCACTAAGACCATACGCGGTATTTGAACGATCTTGACCACGTGTGGTGGCAGCCACATACTCGCGAGAATGTGACTGTCGAGTATTAAATTAAGGCTCCCGGTGATCGCGCTCTCGATCGCCAGCGAACCGGACATCCCACCCTCGCGCTTACGTCTGATCTGCGAAACCGGCAAATGTTTGCCGATTTTCGCTGCTGCCCTTCAGTGTTGGTCTAGACCGGCAGTGCAGTCACCTCTTCTGCTCCGTCAGAATTCCGTATATCCCCTAACCTGCAAGGGAGTTGTGCGCTAGGGGTCACCCAGGTGGACCGTCCGTAAGCTCGCGACCTATGCAGCTAAAACGGGCATACGGTCTGCTTTGACGGAGCTTCTCGGTCTTGGCTTAAATCCTTATGACCAGCCGATTCGACAGAGCGTTGCGGCATCAGACACAGGAGGTCACGTGGAGATCAATTTCGGAGTCCGCAGTCCAACTCGAACTCTCCACGCCCCGCATCTGCAGTCGGCCGTCGCCTCCACTGCGAGTTGCAGCGAGTCCTGTAGCTAAGTCTGGATCTTGAGGCCGTCCTTGCGTATGTTCGTCGTCCCTCGCCGGGCACCCCGCTCAGCGACAGACAGCAGGTAGGAAACATATGCGGGGCACATGATCGGGGCGGTTCCATCAGCCCGTAAGACAGCGACGGCGCCTGAGAGCGGTAACTCCCAGACGCCGGACGCCAAATGGCACTCCTGCCCCGGCAAGGGCTGGAGATTCACCCATCGCCGCACCGGCCCTTTTCCACGAGGCACACCGGCGCGGGTTCACTACGAAGGAGAGTGTTGCATGTCGATTGCCCTGCGCAAAAGGCCGGAGCGCCCGGCCGGCATGGCAGCCTTCCGCACTTCCTGCTCCCCGGCACAGCTCCAGCAACGTTGGGGGGTGGTGCATGATGCGCTTCTCACCAGCGCTCGCCAGCAGCGCCTGGCCCGCCTGTTTGCGCAAATGGTGCCTGGAGCCTCCGCCCTCCGCGTTTCGCAGCGACAGCCTGGCCAGAGCTGGCCGAGCCCCTGCGCCCGCGCGTACGACGGCCAGGGGGAGCCCATAGCCCTCAACCGAGCCCAGCGCGTGACGCTCGCCCGCTGGGTGATCCGCGCCCACGCTGAGCTGATGTGGGGCGAGGCATACGACCTCAACCTGACCACCGGGAGCCTACGGCCCCCCGCCGAGGTGTACGCCGGCGTCGGCAAGGAGCGCTGACCATGGCCAGGATCCGCACCATCAAGCCCGAAGCCTTCACCAGCGAGTCGCTCGCCGAGGTGACCGTCCACGCCGAGCGGACGTTCTTCGGCCTCCTCACCCAGGCTGACGATCATGGTCGCTTCCGTGACAACGCCGCGATCATCGCGGGGCTGCTCTGGCCGCTGCGCGCCGAGCGCACTCCGGTCCACGTCGAGGACGACCTGCAGCAGCTGGCCGACGCGGCGCTGGTCTGTCGGTACACCGGTTGCGACGGGCGCCGTTACCTGCACATCGTCACCTGGGCTGAGCACCAGAAGATCGACAAGCCGAGCCAGTCCCGTCTGCCTTCCTGCCCGCAACACCAGGCCGCCGACCGGTGCGCCCCCTGCAAGGGCACCTGCACCCAGCGGGCCGAGGAGCCGACGACCCGTCCCGGAGGACTCCCCGAGGGCTCGCCGAATACTCCCCGTGCCCTCGATCTGCCCGCGCAGCCGGCCACGACGCCTCGCGGCCACGCCGACCAGGCTCCCGTCGCCCAGCAGGACGCCTTCGACGGCATGGCTGGCATCCCTGGCCACGGGGACATGAAAAGCGCAGGTCAAGGCACGTTCGCCGAGCCCTCCCCGAACCTTCCCCGAAGCCTCGGGGAGGGCTCGGCGCCTGGATCTAGGATCTTGGATCCTGGATCTTCTGTTCCTACGGGGCGCACAGCGCCCGCAGCCACCGTCTCGGCCAACCAGCTCATCGGCGAGTACACCGCTGCCTGCGACGAGCGCCCGCCCAGCGACGTGATCGGACACCTCGGGCGGATCACCAAGAAGCTGCTGGGTGAGGGCATCGCCCCGGAGCACATCCGAGCCGGATTGCAGAACTTCGCGGCCAACCCCAAGCACCCGAGCGTGCTGACCAGCATGGTCAACGAGGCCATGAACACCCGCCCCGGCGGCTTGGCGCGGCCGGGATCCCGGCCTAACGTCCGCGCTCACCAGGCGTGGACCAACCCGGGCGACGCTGCCGCCGCCTACGCCGAGGAGCTGTGATGCGCACCCGTAACCGCGAACCGCAGCTCCTCGGCAGCGAGGGCACCCTGGACCGCATGGCGCGGATCCTGGCCGCCCGCAACATCGACCCGGCTGCAGCCGCCGCGGTGGTCGACGAGCCCGAGCCGTTCTCCCCGCTGGACGCCCTGTCGGCCGCGATGCCACCGCGCTACCGGGCTGCCGTCGCCGACCACCCCAACGTCCTGGCCTGGGCCCGGGACGTCGCCGAGGCGGCCGTCGCCCCCAGCCGGGGAGCCCGGCGGCAGGTCACCACCGGCCCCAGTCTGCTGCTGGCCGGGGTCGTCGGCGCAGGCAAGACGCACCAGGCGTACGGCGCGGTCCGGCTGCTGGCGCAGAGAGGGATCGGTGTCCGCTGGCGCGCGACCACCGCAGCCGACCTCTACGCCGACCTGCGCCCCCGGCCCGGCGTTGACAGCGAGCGGGAGCTGGCCGCCGTCAGCCGATGCCCGCTGCTGATCATCGACGACCTCGGCGCGGCCAAGTCCTCCGAGTGGGTCGAGGAAGTCACCTACCGGCTGATCAACCGCCGGTACAACCTCGAACTCCCGACGCTGATCACCACCAACCTGACGATCAAGGATCTCCGGGCCTACCTCGGCGACCGCGTCGCCAGCAGGCTCGCGCAGATGACCACCCGCGTCGAGTTCGAGCCGGTCGACCGCAGACGCTTCCGCGCTGCCGCCTGACCTTCCGCAGGCCGGCCGTGCCCTTGGCGCGCCGCCTCATCTACCTCTCACGACCCAGCGCCTCCTCCGCCGACGCCCTGCGCGCGGAGAGCGATCGGAGCAACCCGCATGACCACCACGACGATCACCCCTGCCCGCCACCGGTCGCTCGGCGACCACACCTGGCAGGACGACGCCGTCTGCCAGAGCACCGAGTACAACCCGGTGGACCCCGAACTCTTCTTCCCGGAGCCCGACGAGACCGACAAGATCGCTACCGCCAAGTCGCTGTGCGGGCAGTGCCCAGTGCGCCGTACCTGTTTGGACGCCGCCCTCGAAGGCGGTGACACCAACGGCATCCGGGGCGGCATGACCGAGGAGGAACGCGGCCCGCTGCACGGGAAGCTCGCCAACCGCCTGGACTACAGCCGCGTCAACGCCACCGTCGCCGGGCGCGACGTCCACCTCACCAAGGCCGAGCGCCGCGCAGTTGTCCACGCCGCCCACCGCCACGGCCTGTCCGAACAGCGCCTGGCCTGGCTCCTGAAGATCACCGAGGAACACGCCCAGAAGAAGTACCGCGAGCTTCGCCGGGCCCTGCGCAACCGCGACCTGGAACAGAACACGGAAACCACCCCGTCCCTCAAGGCCAACGGCGAATGCCTGGGCCGCGACGACTTCGGGACGGCGGCGTGAGCATCGCGAGCACGCCCAAGGCGGCGCACATCACCGACTGGGACCGCGCGGTCATCATGGCCCTGGGCAGCGTGGCATGCGCCCTGAGCTGGGACGCCCTTCAGCAGATGGCTGTCGCCATCCACGTCCGAGGCTTCCTCAGCTACCTCTTCCCACTGGTGATCGACGGATTCATCGCCTACGGCATCCGGGCCCTCATGGTCCTGCGCGACGCGCCGCTGCGTGCCCGGCTCTACGTCTGGATGCTCGTCGGCACGGCCACCGCCGCCAGCATCTGGGCCAACGCGCTCCACGCAGTGCGGCTCAATGAGGAAGCGGCACCGGACACCGGGCTCCGCCTCGGAGACTCAGTGGTCGCGGTGCTGTCCACCGTCGCCCCGCTCGCGCTGGCCGGAGCGGTCCACCTCTACATCCTCATCGCCCGAGGGCCGGTCAAGGACAGTGCCCGCGAGGACCGCGGTCAGGCCGACAAGCCCGACAGCATCGCGGTCACCCGGGCCGACCAGGTCGGTCAGCAGCCGGAGCCCGGTCAGGCCACGGCCGGGCCGCCGGTCACTGCCCTGACCGACCGGCCGCCTCTGTCCCTGGACAGGCAGACCCCCAACCCTCGGTCATTGACCGGGAACAGGGCCCCGGCGGACAGCAGCAACCCGGTCACCGCTCACCACGGTCAACCGCACGAGGCCGCTGACCTGCCCGGACAACCGGACACCGCACCGCCGGTCACTGACCGCCCGGAGACCACCGAGCCGGTCACCGGACACCAGGACAGCCCTGTGCCGAGCACCGAACGGCCGGTCACTCCGCCGCCGGTCACTGACTGGGACGCCCGGACCACCGGTGCCCGGCGGCCCGACCCGGACACCCAGGAGCTGCTGGAAATCGCCCGGTCAGCGGTCAGGGCCGAGGACAAGCTGACCCGCAAGGTGGTCGCCCAGGCGATCCGCGGTCAGCAGATCCCCCTGTCCAGCGACACCCTGACCGCCCTGATGGCCCAGCTCCGCGAGCAGCACGGGCAGCCGGTCACGTCCGTCCGGACCTGACCGGACACCACGGAGCGGGTGGCCGAGCCGGATGCCTCGGCCGGTCACCCGCCCCCGGACACAACCCCACGCCCTGGCGAAACGAAGCGGAGAACATCCCATGCGCACTCACCCGGCCACACCTGCCGAGGTCGATTCCTGGCTGACCGTCCTGCACCAACGCGGCCACCTCCACCGCGCCCAGTCCGGCCCCGACACCACCTGGACCGTGCAACGAGAGCGCCACAGCCGCCCCTGGACCCTGCACCACCCGGTCCTGGCCATGGACTGGATCGAGGACCTCGTCCGCGAAATCCATCAGCAGGATCCGGAGACGAGCCGGTGACAACCGCCAACGACCCGGTGGTCACCACGGCCGGACAGCAGCGTGAGCCCACGACGGTTCCTGGCGGAGCAAGTTGTCGCATACGACGGTCCTATGGCCCGTCGCACACACTTGCCCCCGCCCAGGAGGGCGGGGGAGGCCCGGTTGGTTCCCGAGCGAGGGCGCACGGGGGCCAACCGGGCAACCGGCACCAGGGGGCGCCGGTCACCGGGGGAGAAGCCGACCGCGCCGACCACCGCGAGCAGCCGAGCCCGAGCACGCCCGCCTTCCCCGATCGAGCACCGCGCCGCCGCAGCCGCAACCCGAGCGAGCGCACCCGCAAGACGACCACCCGCCTCTCCGGCACCGAGCACGCCGAGATCGTCACCGCTGCCGCGCAACGCGGCGTCACCGTTGCCCGATTCATCGCAGCCGCCGGCCTCGCCGCCGCCCGCGGTTCCACCACCCTGCACTCCAACGAGCAGCTCGACGCCGCCATAGACGAGCTTGCCGCCCTGCGCACCGCCCTGGCCCGGGTCGGCAACAACATCAACCAGATCGCCTTCGTCTACAACGCCGGGGGGCAACCCCGGCCCGGCGAACTCGATTACGCCCTCGCGGCCTTGACTCGTCTGCTGCCCTGCATCGACGACACGGCCAACACCCTGGTGAAGAAGCGACTCTGATGGTCCCCAAGATCCGCCGAGGTTCACGCACCCACGGCCTGCTCGTCTACCTCTACGGCCCCGGCAAACGCGACGAGCACGTCGATCCTCACCTTGTTGGGAGCTGGGACGGCTTCGCCCCCGACCCGGGCCGCGACACCAGCCCTGACCCGGACCCCAAGGTCACCCTCGCCCGCCTCGCCGCCACCCTCGACCTCCGGGTCAAACAGGCAGGCGACCGCGCGCCCGCCAAGCACGTGTGGCACTGCTCGGTCCGCACCGACCCCGGCGACCGGATGCTGACCGATGCCGAGTGGAACACCGTCGCCCGACGCCTGGTCGCGGCAACCGGGATCGCCCCCGAGGGCGACCCGGACGGCTGCCGCTGGATCGCAGTACGCCACGCGGACGACCACATCCACATCCTGGCCACCATGGTCCGAGGCGACCTGCGCCGCCCCCGGATGAACTACGACTTCAAGAAGGCCCAGGCCGAATGCCGCCGCATCGAGAAGGAGTGGAACCTGCGCCGCCTCAATCCGGGCGACGGCACCGGCTCCAAGGCGCCCACCAGCGCCGAACGCTTCAAGGCCGAGCGCACCGGGCGACCTGAGCCCTCGCGCGAGACGCTGCGCGAAGCCGTCCGGCAGGCTCTCGCCGGAGCGGCCACCGAAGAGGAGTTCTTCACCCGGCTGCGCGAGGCCGGGCTGCGCGTGAAGGTACGGACCGCCCCGTCCGGTGACGCGCTCGGCTACAACGTGGCACTCCCCGGCGACCGCAACCACCACCGTGAGCCGATCTGGTTCCCCGGCTCCAAGCTCGCCCCCGACCTGTCCCTGCCGAAGATCCGCCTCCGACTCGGCGACGACACGGTCGACCAGACGACGTCGTCGGCTGCCACCAGCGGCCGACCGGACTGGTCCCCGCCCGCCAGGGCACGGCGGAGCGCCGCCGGCATCGCTGAGCGTGCCGCCGTCCTCCTCGACGGCGGCGACGAAGCCGCCGCCCAGCTCGTCGGCGTCGGAGAACTCCTGGATGCGGTCGCCCAGACCTCCCCGGCCGCCACCCGCGCCGAGCTGGCTGCCGCCGCCCGAGAATTCGAGCGGGCGACCCGCAGCCACGTCCGAGCGGAGCGCGCCGACACCCGGGCGATCCGCTCGGCTGCCCGGGGCATCATCCAGGCCGGAAGCGCACTCGGCCGGGGCGAAGACGGCGGCACCACCGCCATGCTCGTCTCGACCCTGGTCCTGGTCACCCTCGCCGCCGCCCGCTGGCACTCCGCCCGCGGCCACGCCCAGCAGGCCCACGCCTCCCGACAGACCGCCGAGCACCTGCGAACCGCCTACCGCCAGGCCGCCGCCACACCCATGCGAGCACTGCGCGACCAAGGCCGCGCCCTCCCCGAAGCCGTACGCCGAACCCACGAGGCCACCATCCGCGCAGCCCTGCCGCAGCAGGCGCTACGAGCAGACGGCACGCCGAAGACTGATGCCCTGGCCGCCACCCTCGCCCAGGCCGAACAGGCGGGCCACGACACCAAGACCCTCCTGCAACAAGCCATCGCCATGCGCGAACTCGACACCGCCGAGGACGTGAACGACGTCCTGGTCTGGCGCCTGCGCCGCCTCGCCCAGCTCCCCGCACACCCGGGAGAAGCGACTCCTCACCCGCAGGCCGGAACCCATCAGCCCAAGACCTCGGCCAACGACCGCACCAGCAACCGGACGGCCCCCACGGCGGCAGCGCGCCCCGGCACCGACCCGCGCACCCGACCCCCGCGCCGCTGACCACTGACCGGCAGGGCGATCACCACGAAACCCCTGGACAGCCGGTTCCCCGGCTGTTACGGATGAACCAGAAGGACTCAATCGGGAGATGACGCTCGTGCTCAGAACCACCGACCGCACCGCAGAGCCGGCGCCCGTGCTGCCCACCCTCCCTGCCGGCCCCGATCCCCTGCTGCAACTTGAGCACGAGATGCAGCCGCCCAGCGGTCCCGGCGCGACGCGCTGCCTCAGCCACCCGGCCGAGCTGGCCCTGCGCGGGATCCCCGTACGGTGCTCGGCCTGCCGCGCCCGGCGCGACTGGCTGCTCATCAACCACGGCCGCAACGTCTGGATCGTCTGCCGGTGCAGCAACCAGTGGCTCGAACCCGAGATCAGCCGCACCGACTTCGACGCCCTGATCGCCATCCCGGACGGGACCACCTATCCCAGCGTCGAGCAGGGCCTCGCCGCGCTCGGCTTCGACGGGGTCTTCGCCGGCACCTACCTGCAGTAGACGAGCGAAGTACCAAACGCCGAGGAGCGCCACCAACATGTCGGTGGCGCTCCTCGGCGTTGTAGGCCGGGCAGCTGCGGTTGGCGTTCTTCGGCAGCCCACCTCGGAAGACGCAACGCGGCCGGACGTACGGCAAGGCCGCCCCTGCCTGATCGGCGCGGAGCGGCCTTCTGCGGTTTCGGTCAGACCTGGGCGAGGCGATTCGAGAGGTCGAGGGCTGCGGTTGCGACCGCGAGGGCGGCGCTCAGACCGAGCACCTCGTGGAGCGTCGGGCGGACCAGGCGCGTCCAGTCGTCCGGGGCAGCAGGCCAGGAGGCGAGATGCACCTCGGCGGTGGCCAGGCCCAGGTGGGCGGTGACGTCCCACCCTGCGAGGGAGGCGGGCTCCCAGCGCAGGCGAATGCGGCCAAGGGCGATTCTCGGGGATTCGGCGGAGAGCCAGGTGACGTCGAGCGGTCCGTCGAGCCGGGCGGAGACGCGCTGGACCAGCGCGCCGCGTACCCCGTTCGGCATGGGGCGCACGGCGAGGCCGTGCAGCGGAAGGACGTGGGACGGGCGGGATCGAGACGAGATAGGAGCCTCCGGAGTGTGGTCAGGCCCAGGCGAGGGCATCGCTGACCGGGGGCGGGAGGTAGTCCTCCTGTCCGTCCTCGGCGATGAACGCCTTGCCGTCCCGGACGACGACCTCGGTCCCCATGTAGTGGGCGAAGGGAAAGTCCGGGTTGATGGCGAGCCGGACCGGAAGACTGGGGTCGATGTTCTGGAACTGGCGGAGCAGGTGGCCGACGGTCAGGCAATGGGGCACGGGAACCTCCGAGAGTGGTGCGGGACGGCGGAGCCGGGGGATGTCAGGAATCGTTGAGACGCAGGTAGTCCTGGAAGCTGCCTGTGGTGTACGCCAGCACCGCCCCTCAGTAGGTCATGACGAGGCCGTGCACATCCGAGCCGGAACCAGCGAAAGCGTCGTAGACGCCGAACGCGCAGGCGCTCAGGCCGGTGGCCCAGTGCGTGATCCGGACCAAGTCGTCGGAGTAGATGGTCATGTGCAGTGCGTGCCCTTTCGGCCAAGGGGGAAATGGGCCGGTCCGGCAAGGTCTGGCCCCGGACAAGTGCCGGTGAACCGGGCCGGCCGCCACCGGCCCGCACAGTGGTTCAGCGGGAGGAGTGGGCGACGAGGGCGGCGATGAATCCGGCGACGCCTTGGGAGGGGGTGTGGTGGCCAAACTCCGGCACCCACGGCTCGCCGTCGATGGGCTGCACCCGGATCTGCCAGGCGATGTTGCGCTTCCAGGCGGTGGGGGCCTCGGGGAGCCAGCCGACGTAGACCCGGCCGTCCGGGCTTATCGCGTGGACGTTGGCCTCCGGGGTGTCGACGAGTGCCCAGCCGAGGTTGTCGAGGAGTTCGAGCACCGGGCTGGCGCAGTGGTCGGAGGAGAGCCAGCGGCGGTCTTCCACGGTGGGGCGGACGACGGCGGGAAGGAGGGTGGTGGAGGCGTTCACGGTTGCACGGTCCCTTCGTTGACCTGCGGTTTTTCCCAATACCCGTACGTTGACATGCGGTGTGCCGAAGTGCGTAGTCCGTTCCCGGCAAGTGGCGTCTGCCGTGGGCGAACTGGCGGCCTTCGGCAGATGGCCGGTGGCCCGGGAATGGATCGGTGGACGCGGTTGTCCGAACAGGGTTGTGGCAACGGGTCGCACGGAACCGAAGGGGGAGCAGGAGTGGGGGAGCCGAGCGGACACTGGGACGGAGCCGGGTTGGAACGCAAGATCCGTGCCGCCGAGCGGCCTTGGACGGTGGGTGACATCGCGATGGTCGCCGACGGCCAGTGGCCCGTCGGTACGCAGTCCGACGGGCGGCGGGACGAGGACGTGCTGGAGGACCGGATCGCGGAGGGGCATCGCGTCGAGTTGACGGTGGAGGACCTGGCCCGCGCGGTGGACTCCCGCATCGCGGACGCCCACTGCGACGAAGACCTCGCCTGACCGGACCGCTCAGCGGTGCGGCCCCCGTCCGGCCGCCGACGGGCCGACAGCGGGCGAAGGAGCGGGCTGTTCGGGCAACTGGCCCAGGGTGGGCGGGGAGTGCCCGGAGCGGGCGACAGCGGCCTGGGCAAGCCGGACGGCCGGTGCCCGGTCCGCGGTCGCGGCGGCTTCACGCGCTTCGATCATGTGGCCGAGCGCCTGTCGGAAGGAACGGCTCTCCGCTTGGGCGATTCGAAGGTCCGTCGCTGAGCTGGTGACCCGTTCCAGGTCGTAGAAAGCCGGGACGTGACCGGGCCGGGTCAGGGCGTGCAGCCGGTCCTGGTGGACGGCCACCGCGGTGGTGGTGATGACCAGGGCCGAGCGGATGTGCAGGGCCGCACGCAGGAGCGGTCGTCGCCGGGGCGGCGGGCCGAGAGGGTTTCCAGGGCTTCGATCGGACGGCGCCAGGCTTTCTCGATCATGGCGGTGGCCTGGTCGAGTGCGGTGGCGTCGGGCATGGCGGAACTCCCGTATTCGGAGGTGCTGTTCAGCCTGGGCGAGGTCCCGGACGGTGCGGGCCGGGAGTCAGCGGCTGCGGCGAGGAGCCGACGGGCTGAGCAGTGGCTTGGCCACGGCTGCGGGCTCAGGGCTGGGCGCCCCGGTCCGTGTCGAACTCGCAGTGCGACTGCGGGCGGCCATGACGCGGAGGTCTGCGGCAGTCCGCGGTGCGCATGCGGCGCGGCGGACAGCCTGGGTGACAGCGGTGCGCCGCACGTCGAGCGGGGTCGGAGCGCGGGAGACCGAGGGGTCGGCGGCCGGCGCAGCCGGGGTCAGCGTGACCAGGTGCTCCATCCGTCGGTCGATCTGGTGCCGTTCACGGATCACCGGGGCCGAATCCGCCATGACGGCCGCGGTCGCGGCGATCAGATGGGACGGGGTGCGGGCGGTGAACACCGCTTCCGCCCGAGTGCCCCAACCCGGTGGACCGGCCCACAAGGTGACGGTCTCGTCGTCCGGGCCGTAGCTGCGCCTGTCGATTACGGCGCCGGCCTGGCCGTCGGGGGCGACGATCTCAACGGTGCCGGGCTTGGTGGGGACGCCGCGTTTCCAGCCGGCGTCGGTCAGCGGCCGAACGGCGTCTGACCAGTAGATCGACGGGTACGCCAGGAAGCGTCCGTTGCTGTCGTAGGTGTCGGCCTCGGCGTGGTCGTGGGCCAGGGCGGTGGTGAGGCCGGCGACGATCTCGGCCGGGGTGACGTGGTTGAAGGTGGCCGTCCAGCGGGTTGCGGAGGCGGCCTCCGTGGCCGCGCTGATCTTCCACAGCTCGAAGTCATCGCCGAACCAGCCGATCCGGATCCGCTGGTCGGGCGAGGTGACGAGGAGCTGACAAGGCCCATCGTCGAGGTAGTGGTGCGGCCAGTGGGCCACGGGGGCGAAGCCGGCATCCCCGGTTCCGTCGGAGCCGGCCAGGTACATGGGGCTGACCCGTACCCCTTGGTGGAGATGCGGATCGTAGGCAGTGCGGGTGCTCATAGTCGAAGCTCCGGGTGGGGGAGAACGCGCCCGCGTGCAGCGGAACGGACTACTGGACTGCACGCGGGCGCCGGTCAACGGGGGAGAGGCGGCTGGCTCTCAGCGTCATCGGTCACCGACCCCGACCTGGGGCTGACTGGGTGGTCACGGCCGCCGGCACCCGTGGTTGCGGCTGCGGGGCGTGGCTGAAGAGGGAACTCGGCGCGGCGGCGCTCCGGCGCAGGGCCGCCGCGGTCCGGCCGCCGTCCGACCCCAGCGGGACGCTGGCGTGGGTCCGTGTGGCCTTTGCGACGGGCATCGGAGTCGACGAGTTCCTCCATGTGGCGGCGGGGTTGCTCCAATGTGAGACGGTCGCGTAGAAGGGGCCCAGGGCACGCCCGGCAACGGTCAGGGCGTAGGGGGCGCCGTGGCGCGGGCCTGTGCGGGTGACGAGGCCGTCGGCCTGGAGTCGGTTGAGTCGATGCCGGGTGTAGCCGTTGTCCAGACCGGCCTCCTTGGCGATGTGGACGAACCGCATGGGGCCATGCGTGTCGAGGAGCTGGATCACGGCGGTCGAATGCCGAAGGTGCAGACGCCGCACGGCGTCTTCGACCCGTTCGGCTCCGGCCACCTTGCCGAGCGGCAGGTGGGCGTGGGACCAGTCCGACAATGCGCGGTGCACCGGAGCCAGCGACTCGCCGAGTGCGCTGAGTTGGTACGGCGCCCCGTGGCGGTAGCCGGCGCGGGTGATCAGCCCGTCCGTGTGCATCGCGGCCAGCCGCTTGGCGACGAGTTGCTCGCTGATGAAGGGGAGCCTGGCGGAGACGTCGCGAACGCGCATGGGGCTGCCTTGTTGTGCCAGGGTCTGCGCTGTCCAGGTAGTCCACTTCGGCGCTATCAGGGCCAGCGCGTCCTCGACGCGCTGGGCATCGACCGAACCGATGGAGCGGGCAGAGGGACGTATGGGGGGAGACATGGGGCGAACTCCGTTAGGGAGAAGGGGGTTAGGTGTGCGCTGGGCGGCCGAGCGGCGGGGCGGGCTCAGCACGGAGCCTCTGGAGCGCCATGCCGAGGTGGCGGTTGCTGACGCGGATGCCGCAGTCGCGCCGGCCCCAGCGCAGCGCCTCGCGGTGAGCGCTACAGCACGACGGCGACCTACCGGGCGATGGTCAACAGGGCGGGTCATGGGGGTTCACCCGGCCGACTCCAGCCGGGCAAGCAGCGAACGCACCAGGGTGGGCAGGCTGTCTGGGCCGTCACCGATCCAGACGTGATCGGACGCCGCGCCGCGGACGTACGCGGCGTCTTCGAGCAGGCCGCTGGAGATCTCCATGCAGGCGTCGGTGATTCGGGAGGCTGCGAGCAGCGACTCGGAGAGCACCTCGACGTAGTCGCCCGGTGCGAGGCCGGCGGCCTCGGCAGCGGTGCGGATCGCCGCCACCTCCAGCGCACTGAAGGCGAAGTCGAACTCGCCGTCCCGATCGGCACCGCTGGGTGCAGCGACGGCCGGGTCCTGGGGCTCTGCGGGGATGCCCGCGCGCGTGCAGATCTGGTCGACCGAGGTGGTCAGCTCGGCGAGGGACTCGGTGAGCCACCCCAGCGCTGCGGCGTAGGAGGCCAGGGTGAAGAGGCCCGCCGGTGTGGCGGGGCGCGGCTCGTCGGCCACGAATCCTTCGAGCCGGTCGTTCAGCTCGCAGGCTACCCGGGGCCCGGCGGAGAGCGCGCCCAGCACGGGGTGTAGGTAGGAGCGGTTGGCGGCCGTCGGGTATTCGGCGGTGAGGATTCCGGAGACGCTCTGCGCGGCGTCGGTGAGAAGTTCCGCCAGTTCGGTACGGGGCAGAGGGGTACGTTCGGCGGTCATCGCTGGGCGGCCTTTCGGGGGGCAGCGGCCGCGGGTCGGGCTGCTTCTGGAGTTGCGGGGGCATTCGTCGACCGGTCGGCCACGAGGGAAGAGCGGGAACGGGCGGCCTGCACCCGAGCCTCGGTGGCGGAGATCGTCCCGGGGTCCTGCCGGAGTCCGGTGCGGAGGTGGGCAGAGCGGTAGACCGCGTAGTCCTGCCGGCTTCCGGCGGCAACGAGATAGACCTCGCGCTTGTGGTCCGAGGTCGGCGGCGCCGCGCGGAACTGGATGACCATCCGGTAGGAGACGGAACGGTCGACGTAGACCTTGTGGAAACCTGCGAGACGGCCCTTCAACGGCAGGCAGTCGTCACTTCCGTGGACCAGGTTCTGCAGTTCCAGCAGCGCCAAGTCACGAATTTCGTCCGGAAGTTGTCGTAGATCTGCGATGGCGTCGGGATGCGCGGCGAAGGCGAAGCGGGCGCGGCTCACATCGGCCTCCCGGGGTTCGGCCGGTGGACCGTTTCTGCCGGCGGCGTGTCGCGTACGTCGCTCATGCCGCCAGCCCCAGCCTGCTCGGGCGCGGGGGTGGCCAGCACGCGATGGTTGGGGCGGATGGGGCTCGTTGTGCACGCGCCGAAGGGGCCGTCGGGGGCACGGAGGTGAACCAGGGCCTGGTCCAGGTGGTCGCGGTGCCAGGTCGAAGGACCGGACAGGCCAGCCTCCGCATCAGTGAACTGCTGCCAGGCCAGCCAGAGGGCGTGCAGTCGGGCGACGGCCTCGGGGTGTTCGTGCCACTGCGCGCACCACGGACGATTCGTGCTGACCTCCCTGCCGTACACGGGGAGAAAGAGGTGGTTCACCCAGTCGGTGAGGGCGGCGAGTTCGACGGCGTATGCCTCCCCGCCCAAGGCGAGGATGAACACCGAGGTGGGTTCGTTTGCCCGCTCAGGGTCCGCCGCCTCGACTTCCGGAGCGTCGTCCGTGGGGTGGCCGGCAGCGGGTGCGGGATCGGGCTCGGAGCCGAGGCGGTCGAGGATGACGCCGTGCTGCCTGACCTCGGCCATGGTCTTGGCGAGGGTGCTGGCGAGGTCGTCGAGGTCCCCGTCGGGGACTCGGAACGGCTCCGAGTCGGGGGTGGTCGGGCTGATATCGGACATCGGGGCTTGCTCCATCTGTGAGACGGCGACATGCCCCAGAGGATGCGGAGAATCCGCGGTTTGGCCCGGCCGGAAAAACCCGGTAGTGGGGCGCTACACGGCCGTGCAGCGCGGGCACCGCGGGAAGGGGATGCCAGCAACTGCACGGGCTCGTGCCGCCTGTTGGGGAACAACGCCGTTGCCGAGCGCGGTGAGCTGAGCCGGGCGTCCGAGCCCCGGGGGGCGGTGACCCAGCCGTCATCGAGGCTCTGCATCCACTCGACGAAGTCGGCACGGGGCCGACCGCCCGTGTCGGAGGGCTCGGGGCGCGGGGCGGGTGAGTGTCTCCCATCGGGTGATGACGGCTGCGTATGCGCCCCATCGCCGGTCTGCTCCTCGGCTCCCGGAGCCGAGTCCGTCCAGAGCGGCAGGACCACCGCCGACAAGGGAGGCCGCCACCCCTTGCCGGGGCGGCGGCCCGGAGTGCCCGTGTTGCTGGCCCCTGGTGTGGGCAGCAGCGCTGCCGCTGCACTCGGCAGGCTCAAGTCCCGTTGCCGTGCCGCTGGTTGGGCGCCCCCTTGATCCCGTCCGACGCCTTCGGGGTCGGCAGGAGAAGCCACTCCACCTCGTCCGCCAGGTTCGGCCCGTGGCCCCCGCTCATCCTCTCTGAGAGGGAGCTGCGGTTGTGGAACGGCTGCGGGCGGCCTGAAGCCGCACGGAGGGCGGCGAAACCGTCGCCGAAGCGGCGTGAAGGGAGTCGGCGGCGTCGCGTAGGGCTATGTCCGCCACGCCGAGCGTGTCCCCTATCACCAGTGTGGCCACTTCTCGGGCGTCGGGCTGGTCGCGGAGGTGCTCGGTCTGGTCCAGGAAGGAGAGCTGATGGGCCACTGACCCGAGAGCGGAAGCCGCCTCGCCGACAGGGCCGACAGCGGCGGCGAAGCTGGTGATGACCCGCGCAGTGTGGGCCTCCCGGTCCTGGCTGGCGGCACGGAAGAGGATCTCGTCGCCCAAGTCGGTCATCATTTGTCCGAGTTCGGAGATACGCCTGGCGACGGCGACGCTGTCCGGCGAGCGGTGGGGGTCTCCGGGTACCGGCAGTTTGCCGCGCTGGGCATCGAAGGCTGAGGCCGTGGCACGCAGGGCCAGGGCGTCGGATACGGGGGTGTTGGTCACGGTGAATCCAATGAAGAGGACGAGCAACGTTCAGGGAGCTTCAGCCGTGGCCACGAGAGGGCGGTCGCACGACGGCTGGGCTGGGTGCAGAGCCAGGACGGGGCATCGGCGGCGAGACCGGGCGTGGCGTGCTGCGGGCGCGGGCGGCATGCACCTGCGCAGGGGGAGGCCCGTTCGGCGAAGGAGCTGAGGGTGTCGGAGCGGGGCGGCCGTTCGCGGCCTGCCAGCGGGTGCGCACTTCGTCGAGTGGACCGAGCGCGTTGAGGGCATGGTTGATGAGCCGCCCTGGGGCCAGGGCCTCGTCCTCCGCCAGCGCTCGGATGGAACGGGCGGAGGCGGCTGCGGTGCGGGTGACGGAGGAGCGCATTACCTGCTCGCCGAGCCATTCGGCGCTGCCAGGGCCCACGCCGTCGCAGATGGTGGCGATCTGGTTGGGCGACAGTGTGCCGTTGGCCAGCAGGCCGCGTCGCTGGGCCTCCCAGAGCAGGGTGATCCGGTCGATGGGTTCGCCCCGGTGGTGCAGTGCGCCGAGACAGCGGTAGATCTCCCCGCGGGCGGGGTCGACGAAGTCATCGGGCCGCAGCCAGCCGACCACCTCGTCCATGCTTTTCGGCCGCTCGGCCAGGACGCCGAGAAGGATCTGCTCGTCCTCGGCGACCTGGTTTGCCCAACTGGGCGGCGGGGCGGGCGGACCGGGTGCCGGCGGGGTGCCAGGGGCGACCGGGCGTGGTTCGCTGCCCCAGCGTCGCGCGAGATCGTTGAGCACTTCGCGGAGCACGTCCGCGCAGCGCAGCGCTCCCTCGACCTCTCCTTGCATCGCGTCCGCGCGGGCAGCCTGGTGCAGGCGGATCGCGTGCGCGGTGACGCTGCGGTGGATCGCGCCCTCCAGCACCATGCGCCCGTACACGGGAGCATGTCCGGGGCGCGGACAGGCGGAGATCACGGTGTGGGCGTACGACGCGGTCAACCCTCGGACGTGCCGTCCTGCCTCTTCCACCACATCGGTCACCCACGACAGCGGCACAGCACGCTCGGCCGCCGATGCCGGGTGGCGGTCGGCATGCAGCTTGCGCATCGCCGCGAACAGGGCCCGGTTTACAGGGCGGTGGAAATGCTCAGGGGCGAGCCAGCCCAGCTGTCGAAGCTGGCCGGGGTCGAGCAGAACCGCGCCGAGCACCGCCTGCTCGGCTTCCAACAGCGGGCTCATCGCCGCCTCCCGCCAGTACGGGCCGGAGGCTGGTCTTGCAGAACGAGGAGACCGGCGACGGCGCGGTCAGCCGCCGCCATCGCGGTGGCGAAGCGGTGCAGTTGGCCGGTGAACACCGGGTCCGTGAGGCCGACGGAGCCGGACGCGGCGACCAGCCACCACCGGCCGTCGCGCCGGACGGCCGGTGATTGCGCGAGGCGTTCGGAGCGCGCCGAGGACAGGAGGGGACCGGGCGAGGACGCGAGGGCACTCATGCCGCCTGCCCGAAGCCGTCACGGGTCTTGGCCTGGGCCCGTTCGGTGATGGCCTTCGTCGCGCGGACCGAGGCCGGACCGATCGCCTTGGTGAAGCGCTCCTTGTACCAGGGCTTCAGGTCGAGCATGGCAACTCGCATGCCGGTGGCCAGGAGCAGCGCCTTGCCCTTGGGGAGGGCACGGATCGCATCGGGTGGCAGAATCCGCTCGGTACGCATGCTCACCGTGGTGGACTTGCCGCCGTCGCTCATCGACACCGACGTGGTCTGGACCTCGTGATCACCGGCCTGCCTGCTGATGCGGTCGGCGAAGTCGGCGTCATCGACACCGGACCCGACGATCTTGATCGTGGCGGCGGACCAGAGAGCGTCCATCCCGGCATCGCCCCAGCACCGCTGCCCCTGACGGTAGGACTGCAGGATCGTCATCGGGATCACGCCCCGGGAGCCCAAGTGGCTGTACAGGTCCGGGAGATCAGAAATTTTGCAGACGTTGGCGGCCTCGTCGAGCACGCACAGGGCGGGCGGGTCGAGCCGTCCGCCGGAGCGCTCGGCGACGACCACCGCGGCGCGCATCACGGCGTCGGCCGCAGCGGCGATGATCGCGCTCGCGCTGCCGCCGCCGTCTTTGCTGAGCAGGTACAGCGTGTCGCGGGAGGTGGCGAAGCGAGCGGGCTTGAACTCGGGAAGGTCCGGGCTGGGGGTGACCCAGGCAGCGACCTCCGGGTCGAGCAGGCAGCTCGCGTACTGCCTCGCCGTCTCGAAGATGCCGTCGCGGGTCTCGGTCGCGCCGGAGACGGTTCCCTGGAGCTGGGCGGCGACCGCTTCGTGGCCGGCCTCGGTGAGTAGGTCCACCGGGGTGCGGTCGGCGGGCGAGGCGAGCCAGGCCAGGACGTCGGTGATCGGCCGCCGGTGGCTGGCGGCCGCCAGGAACAGGGCACCGAGGGTGTTGCTCGCGGCGGTGGACCAGAAGTCGGTGCCGTTCGACTCGTCCACGCTCGCGGCGACGAAGTGTCCGGCCAGTCGCTTCGCCCCGGCCAGGTCGCGGGCGTCGGCCAGGATGTCCCACCACATCTCGCGCGGGTGGTGGGCGATCTGCTGGGGGTCGAGGACCCAGATCGTGCCGACCTCGGCGCGCGCGTCCACCGTCGCAGTGAAAGCGTCGTTGGCCGCCTTGTTGCTGGTGAGCAGGACCGGGCCGGGCGCCGCGAGGATCGCGGGGATGGCCAGTGTGGAGGTCTTACCGCTGCGCGGAGCCATGATCGCGACGATCACGTCCTCCCAGGACGCGCGGACCCTGGCCCGCCCCCGGGAGAGGGTGCCGAGCAGGACGCCGCGGTCGGCGGGAGCGACCTCTTTTACACTCCCGGCCGCTCAGGGACGGCCGCAGGCTCCTGGCCTTGGCTGTGATCTGCTTGTCCAGCAGCGGGGCGAGGTCGGCCTTCCCGGCCAGACCGTTCTGTGCGCCGCCACGCAGCCGCACCCACAGCACCAGGCCGAGGACGGCGAGGCAGACGGACAGCAGGCCGGGGATGATTCGCGCGCCGACCAGCAGGGCCGTCGGGCCCAGGTGCGGCCACAGCGCCTCGGGGCGAAGTAGCGCGTCGGTGACCGCAAACGGGGTCCAAGGCCCGCTGCCAAGGGCGAAGTTGATGATGTTGCCGGTCAACCAGGCAAGCGAACCGAAGGTGAACGCGAGGCCGAGTATGCCGAAGAGGAGGTAGAGGAGCGCGTCCGACCCGGTGGTGGTCGAAGGCGCGCTGGTACGCGGTGCGGGCATGAGGGTGGTTCCTGGGAGTGAGCGCAGGCGATAGATGGGGCGGGGAGCACGGCGCTCTTCTGCTGGTCATCGGGGCGGTTCCTCTCCGAGGCAGCGGGCCGTCGGGGCTATGGGGTGCGGGGGGCGCGGGGAGGCGGAGTGCTCGCCCGCCCCTCCGCGGTACTGGTCGAGGGCGCTGATCGTTGGGCGGTGGCCTGTGGCGACGAGGTGCGGGCAGCGCGCTGTTGGTCCGTCTCTGGATTCCGGTCGGCGGGTGGCGCGCCGGGACCGAGGACGTCGCCGAGCAGCTCCCGCGTCAGAAGGACGTTGACCATCTCGTGGTGCCTGGGGTCGATGCGCTCGGCAGGACACGCGGCGATCCCGTCCGCAGCGATCTCCAACTGCTCCTGAACGTCCCGGAGCATGCCGTGAGCGGCGGCCAGCCGCGTCCAGATGTCGAAGGCGGGGTGGTGGTGCGGGTCGTCGAACGCCAGGCGGGCGCGGGTCCAGTCGGCAGTGGCAGCGACGAGTTCGATCAGCTGAGGCAGGGCCCCGAGAGGCGCCCCGTTGACCTCCTCGATGACTCCGGCGACTTCTTCGGGCATTGCGGTCTCGGTGACTCGGGCGATCATCCCGGGCACGGAGTGCGCGTCGGCGGTCGGATGAGGCAGGTAACGGACCAGCAGTGGCTTGTCGGAGCCCGACGTCTCGGTGCCATGGGCGAGCTGGATGTTGTGCTGCATCGCGACGCCGACGGCCTCGCCGATGCTCGGGTAGAACTCGGGCACGGTGCTCCTCGGTCGATGTGCTGGACTTGCGGGCCGGCGGGCCGGCGGGGCGCGCGGCTGCCTGCTCCCGGCCGGATGGACGGACCGCGTCACCGCGTCCGAGGCTCGGGGACGGGTGCCGGGCGTGCAGCCGTGCTGGAGCCCGTCGTCCCGGCGCCGCGGGTCGAGGAAACCTTGGCCTTGGCCGCTGCGGGCGATGTGGCGCAAGTGGCGCCTCGTGAGTCGGTGAATTTAGGAGAGCGCCAACGTGTTTCGATCCGGGGGTGCTGCCCGGGGCGCACCCGACGCAACTCAGCGTCCAAGCTGACAAGCTCCGACTGCGCCGAGCTGACAAATTCTGCGGCGATGCCGAATCGGTTGGCGAGCTGGTGCGCTTCGTCGTCGAGGTCGTTGATGTGCTCGCCTGCGGCTTCCAGCGCTTCCCGGACGCACTCCAGCGCGCCGTACTCGGGATGAAAGAGGTGGTCGACCGCTCGCTCAAGGGCGTCGCCGTGCTCGGCCGCCCTGATCCGCTCCGTGATCTGGAGAAGCTCGCCCCGACGGCATAGGACCCGAGGGGCTGCGCCGGGGAGCTCATCTGGGCCGGTCCAGAGAGGGAGAGAGATCGACGACGTAGCGGGCAGCGCGGAGCATTTCGGCCGCGTGGGTGGCGATGGCGACTTTGTCGGTGACCGGGGTGGTGGTGGGAACGCGATGGCGTCGGCCATACCAGTCCTCGTCAGTTGGAAGCCGGCGTGCTTGAGGAGGCTGGCGGAGAGCTCGTCGTTGGCACCCTTTGCCACGATGCTGCCGCTGAACTCGTGGGCGATGGTGATCGGAGGGACAGGCACGTTGGTCTCCTGGGCGTGGAGTTTCGGGTATGGCTCGGTGAGCCGGTGGCCCATCTCGCCGGAGAGGACATGGCACTCCCTGTACAGGCGGAAGGCGTCGCGGTAGGCGTTGTGAACGCTGCCGTCCTCACGAGCGAGCGTGGCCACGAGGTACCACTGCCGGGGCTGGTTGCGCACGACGACCCACCGGCAGGCGACCGGATCACCCTCCGGAGCGATCCCGGCGGCGGCCACCAGGCGACGGGCCACAGCGGCCCACTGCGAGTCGGCAAGCTCCGGCCGACGACTGTCGGAGCGGACCGAGCCGGCTGCTTGGGTGCGCGGGCCCCCAGACGTTCGACGGGCTCATCGAGGGCGTGAACCAAGTCGGGCAACGAGTCGGGCCCGGCGAGCTGTTCGATCGAGGGCCCGTGGACGTCGCCAGCGATCGACCGGGGGTTGGTGTGGTTGTCGCCCTTGCCCGGCCTGTGCAGGTACGTGAGTACGTCGGAGGTGCTGCTGGCACGGTGTAGCTGGGGGATCATCGCGGCGTCTACCTCGGGAAGGGCGAACAGGAACCCGGGGGATCGGGCGTGGGAAAGAGGATCGGCACAATCCGCGATTTGGCCCGGCCGGAGAATGCTGGTAGATGCCGCCACTCACGCCGGGGTGTCCAAGCCGTGGTCGTGGGTGAAGTTCGCGCAGGCGGCGCGGGCGAAGTGAGCGTCGTGGTGCAAACCGGGCCCAGCGGCTGTCCTGCCGGATGACGATGTCGAGCCCGTCGGCCTGGTTGCGCATGGCCACCCACCGGCAGGCCGCCGGGCCGGCGTCCGGCTCGATGCCCGTGGCGTCGAGGACCTCGCGCGTCAGCCGAACCAGTCATCGTCGTCGAGTTCCACGTCGGTGGTGTTGCGGATGGAGCAGTGCCAGGTCAGCCGTCGGGCCGCGGCGTGGCCGGCCGCGGTTTCCGCAGCGCGATCGGCTCGTCGAGCATCGATGCCAGGTGAGGCAGGACGATGGTCTCCTGGGCGGTCAGCTCCGGGGACCACGCGGTGCAGGTAGGGGGCGAAGCCTGGATCGTTGCTGTGGAGGCGGTTAGATCCGTGGTGCTTTCTGTGCGCCGGACATCGCAGTGCAGGGGTACTTGGGCATGGGGTATCCAGGTCTCGGGCGTGGAGAGTGGTGTCGGCTACACGTGAACGCGCCCAGCCGCGTACCGATGAACGTAAAGAGTTGCCGGATTCTCCCGGGCGGCGGCCCCGGAGAGCTTAGGATTCCGGAAATATCGATCACGGGCCGCGCAGCCCGGGGGACTCCTTCCCGGAGAAGAGGGCGGCGCGGCCCCGTCGGCGGGGGAATCTATGTACTTGGCGCGTCTTCGGGTCGAGAACTTCCGGGTCTTCGGAGCCGCGGCGCAGAGCGAAGGCGAGACGGACGCGTCGCTGGACCTGTCGTTCACGGCCGGGACGAACGTGCTCGTCGGCGAGAACGACAGCGGGAAGACGGCGATCATCGACGCGATCCGGCTGTGCCTTCAGACCGCGGCGACGGACTACTACCGGGTCTCCCAGGATGACTTCCACCTCGGGAAGGACGGGCGGGCGGAGACCTTCACCATCGTGTGCGGGTTCACCGCCCTGTCGACCGAGGAGCAGGCGGTCTTCCTGGAACTGCTCACCCACGACCGCGGCGGCGCCGCCTGGCTCTGCGTGACGTTCAAGGCCCAGCGGATGGACCCGGTCCGGAACCGGGTCTCGGTCACCACCCGGACTGGACCGGACGGCAACGGCCCCGCCCTGGACGGCGCCGCACGCGAACTCCTGCGCGCTACCTACCTGCGCCCCCTTCGCGACGCGGAGGCTGAACTGCGCTCGGGCCGCGGATCACGGCTGTCCCAGATCCTCGCCGGCTACCCGGCGATGAAGCACCAGGGTAACGATGACTACGACCCCGAGGGCGACGAGCCTCCGTCCACTCTGGTGGGGATCCTGCGCCGCGCTGAGCACGACATCCGATGCAACGATGCCGTCTCTGTTGTGAGCCAGGACATCAACTCGGCTTACCTGCAGCGGTTCGCCATCGGCGACGACGTCCTGCGTGCCAAGATCAGCGTCGCCACCGACGCGACGCTGGCCCGCGCGCTGGAACGGCTCGAACTGAATCTCTTCGCTGAGTCCGACGAGTGGACGCGCCGCGGGCTCGGATACAACAATGCCTTGTTCATGGCCGCCGAGCTCCTCCTGCTGGGCAAGAGCGAACTGGCGCCCCTGCTGCTGATCGAGGAGCCCGAGGCGCACCTCCACCCCCAACTCCAGACCCGGATCATGGACCTGCTTCGCGACAAGGCCCAGGGGCCGCAGGAAGGCGGCAGGGCCCCGGTCCAGGTCATCCTCACCACCCACAGCCCCAACCTCGCCTCGTCGACGTCCGTCGAGTTCCTGACCCTCGTCGTCCGGGGCCGCACCTTCCCGCTGCGGCGCGGTATCACGCGCCTGACTGGCGAGGACTACGCGTTCCTGACTCGGTTTCTGGACGTCACCAAGGCCAACATGTTCTTCGCCCGGGGCCTGGCGATGGTCGAGGGCGACGCCGAGGCGATCTTCCTGCCCGCTCTCGCCGCCGCCCTGGGCATGCCCTTCAACGAGCACGGCGTCAGCGTGGTCAACGTCGGCCACGTCGGCCTGTTCCGGTACAGCCGCGTCTTCCAGCGCTCCGGCGAGCAGATCCCCGTCCCCGTCGCCTGCATCCGCGACCGCGACCTCGTCCCCGCCGGCACCTCGGAGGAGATGCGCGGCGGCCTGAAGTGCTGGGACGAGATGACGGAGCAGGAGATCGCCGCGCACGTCGCGGAACTCGCCAGCGACGACGGCGGGCCGGTGAAGACGTTCGTGTCGAACTGGTGGACGCTGGAGTACGACCTCGCCGTCACCTCCTGGACCATGGCCAGGCTGATGCACCGCGCGGTCAAGCTCGCATCCGTTGCAGAACGGTGCTGGCCGGATTCCGCCAAGACCGATCAGGTCATCGCCCGGGCCGACAAGGATGTCGACGAGTGGGAAGGCCAGGACCTCACTCTGGAACAGGCTGCCCTGAAGATCTACAGACCGCTCAAGCTCAACAGCGCCAGCAAGTCGATCACCGCGCAGTTCGCCGCGGAGCTCCTCGCCTCCACCTCGCTGACGGAGAGCGACGTCCCACCTTATCTGGTCGACGCCTTCAAGCACCTGTGCGGCGAGGTGGCCCCGTGACCGGCACCTGCCTGCCCGATGCCTTCGCCACGCACAAAGTGGAGGCCATGGTGAAGCTCCTCGGACTCGACCCGCTCGACGCCGAGCAGTGGGACTTCCTGCAGAGCGAGACCACACAGGACCTCCAGGCCGCCCCGGGGTCGGGCAAGACCACCTTGATCGGGCTCAAGCTCGCGCTCATGGCCGACGCATGGACCTCTGTGACGTGCGGGGTGTGCGTGCTGTCCCACACCAACACGGCCAAGAACGAGATAGCCGACCGGGTGGCCTCCCTTGCTGCGGGGCGGAGCCTGCTGCGCTACCCGCACTTCATCGGCACCATCCAGTCTTTCGTGCACACTTTCCTCGCGTTGCCGGCCGTGCGGGCCAAAGGCGTCGAGGTCCGGTCCGTCGACGACGCGGCCTTCGAGACCGCAGCAATCCGGCTCCTGCAACACCCCAAGTACTCCACCCTGCGCAGCTACGTGGAACGCCAGCGCGACGGCACCGGCATCGTCACCGGGGCGACGTTCACCTACAAGGACGGCGAACTCGTTGTCACCGGTGCGACCAGGGAACCCCCCTTCCGCGCCGAGACAACCAGCGGCAAGCAGTTGTCCAGCCTCAAGTGGACTCTGGCCCGTCGAGGCGTCTTCCGCTACCAGGACATGTATGCCATCGCCCAGCAGTACCTCACCGAGCACCCCGGCATCGTCCCGGCCGTCTCCGCGCGCTTCCCGTTCCTTCTCCTCGACGAGATGCAGGACACCAGCGCCACCCAGCACGAACTGCTAGACCTCGTCTTCGCCTCCTCGCCCACTGTGGTGCAGCGGGTAGGCGACACCAACCAGGGCATCTACAGTGACGCCGGCGCCATGAGCGGACCCGCCTCGGCGTTTCCGCTGTCCGGCGCCGCGGAGCTGCCAGTTAGCCGCCGCTTCGGACCGCAGATCGCAGCAGTGGCCAGCCGCCTGGCCGTCCGGCGCCCCCAGCAAGTCCATGGAGCCGGCCCCGACGGCCAGGTGGCGGTCCTGCTGTTCGACGAGGCCACAGCGACCGACGTCGTGCCGACCTTCGAACGCATGGCCGCCGTGATCGTCCCCGAGGACGTCCTCCTCAGGCGTCCGCCGCGTGTGTTGGGCGCGCGGCAGGGCCGGGGAGGCTCCCAGGCTTACCCGCAGTCGATCTCCTGCTACGTGCCCGGCTACACCCCGCCCGGCCGCCCGACGGCCCACCGCGCCCTGATCGACGCGGCCCGCGCGGCAGGGACCCAGTGGAGGTCCGGCGCGGACAGCCACGAAGCGGCCACCGAGTTGTGGAACGCCCTGCGCGCGTCCTTTACGCCCCTGACCGGCGAAGGGCTACCGGCGCTGGGTCGCCTCGAGAGGTCTGCGGCGACCCCCGGCGGCAGGGTGCGGATCCTGCTGCGCGAACTCCTCGTCCACGGAGCCGCGTTCGACGAGGCGGGCTGGGGCATGATCACCGAGCAGCTGACCGTCCAGATGAAGCTGCTCGCCGACCGGCCGCTGAAGGCCGTCGGCCTGGAGTTCACCCCCGCGGCCGAGGCGGCCGCAGCAGCGGGTGACGTCCCCAGGAGCTCCGCAGCAGTGCCGGCGGTGCGGGCCGTACCCGGGACCATTCAGAGCGCGAAGGGCGAGACCCATGCGGCGACGCTGATCCTGGAGTGCCTTGAGAAGAACGGCAAGAAGTTCGACGTGACCGAGGCGCTCCGCATGGTCGCGGAGGGAAGCGACCCCCAGCGGGAGCTGAAGAGTATCCAGGCCGCTGTGCAGCTCGTCTTCGTCGGGGCGACGCGCCCCACCCACCTGCTGGTGCTCGCCGCCCACCGCGACCGCGGCAAGCGGTACGCGGAGGTGATGATCGACGCGGGCTGGGACGTCCGGGACCTCACCGAGCACTGACCCCTGCATCCGTCCCGGCGGAACCGTCCCGCCCGCTGGCTGGAGAGCGTCTCCGTCACCTTGGGGGTTGAGCCCGCTGGTTGGCGGCCCCGTACCCGGCAGCGGCGTGAGGATGAAGACTCCGGCGCGCGCAGCACGCGCCTGCGAGCGCCGGAGGTTCGACGACCAGAAAGCAGGACACCCACGGGCCGGACGGGTCGCCATCAACGGTCCCAGCCACCTGCTGAAGAACCGCCTCAAAGCCATCGAGTGTGAGACGGAAAGTCGCCTGATCCGGGGGCTCAATCGTGACCCAGCTCCTCGCCCGGGGGAATGAAGGCGTCGCCACTGCGGCATCGTCAACATGCCCATGCCCATGCCCATGCCCATGCGCGTCGATCGTGATGGCCGGTGCCCGGCCCTGCGAGTCGATCAACCACGCGAGTACCCGTTCCGGGGCGCGGCATTCCCCCGGCCCGCGTCTTTCCAGTGGGCCCGCCGTCGCCCGCCACCAGGCACTGCCGCTACGACCTGGTCGGCCTTCTCAAGGTGGGAGAAGCCTTCGTAGGCCGTGGCGGGACGCATAGCTCCTAGCTTCGGGTCGACCACAAATGCCGTTCCAGTTGCCGGGTCCCATGCCTCCACCCGCACCATGCGGCCGGTCTCGGTTTCGGTCCCATTGAAGATGGCGGTCCAGCCGGTCTGATTGAGGTAACGAAGGCCCACCGTCCCCTCCTCTCGCATGGCAGTGAGCGCAGCGGCGGCTACTTGCTCTGCACGTTCATCCGTACACACCTCTGCATATACGCGAGTACGCCGGCAAGTGGAGTCGGTGTGCCGCCGCAGCGGGACACCGGGCGGTCAGAAGTGGGGGTTCTCGGTCGACCGGTCGACCTTGGTTGCGGCCTGGAGCAGCTCGGCGAGGTCGTCGGGCTCGGAGGAGCGCTGGTCTACCACCACCTGGCGCGGGTGACGGTGCGAGCGGCCTCCTCGATCTCCTCCCACTCCGTCTCGCTGGTCGCGCCTTCGAGGACCAGGGTGGTGTAGGCGGCGGCCAGGACCTGATGGCGACAGCACACACCCCAGGCGACGGCTCGCTCGGTCCCCTCCAGAGGCGGCCTCCGGTACCGCTGCGACCAGGCTTCGGATTTGGCCTGCTCTTCGGCCCGCTTGGCCTTCAGCCAGGTGGCCTTGTCCTGCTCGTCGTCCTCCTTGGAGGCCCGCCAGCAGTCGGTGCACGCCTGCTTGGAGAGCCACTCGGCGAAACCAGCGCGACGGTCGGCCGCCCGGTCGGACAGGTCGCGCTTGGCTTGGTGGCCGCAGGGCGGTGGGTGATCTGCCAGATGGTCTTCACGGCCATGGGAACTGTTTCTTACGGGAGTTGGGTTCAGCGGGTGCGGGAGAAGGCGATGCGCGGGTCGACCGGCCTGGCCGCCGCAGCAGAGGTGGCGGGTTGGGGAACTGGCGCCGTGCCCGGGAGGCCGGCACGGGCTGGGCCGGCGGCGAGCGCGGCGGCGCTGATGGGGGATGCGCGGGTGGTGAAGCCCTGGTCGCGCCCGTGGTTCGCCGCCGTTGCGGGCGTCGGGAGGCGGCGCGTTGCTGCGTCCTGAGCGAGGGCGGGCTGGGCCGCGACCTGGAGACCGGATCGGTGCATCGACACCGTCGCGTTGGCGACCTTCCCCAGGGCGTCGCTGCGGTCGATGGTGATGGGCAGCGTGTAGATGTCCAGGGCCTGGTCGTGCCGCCAGCCGTGCTCTTCCAGGAGCCGACCGCCGAGCGCGCGGGAGCGGTCATCGGTGGCCGCGACGATGCCGAGCTGCGGATGCTCGGCGAACGCGACGTCGGGTTCGATCAGCGATGGCCGGTCACGGGCAGGAGCCGCTTCGGGGGCCAGTGAGGGGTCGAACGCTGCATCCACGTCGACCTGGTAGCCGGCCTTGCGCAGCAGCGCGACGGCCTGGGAGACGCGCACCTGTCCGTCACGCTGTTGATCGGCCAGTGCGTAGAGCTTCGGGTGACCTGGGACGGGGAGGAAGCCGAACCCGTTCAGCATCCACGCGCTGGCCGCAAGGTGCTTCGGGTTCGCGGCGACGATGCCGTAGTCGGGGTGACGGCCGAATGCGACATCGGGAAGCGAATCGTGATCGGGGGCGGGCATAGCGGATCCATCCGGTGCTGGCTCGTACAGAGGGGCGGTCGAGGGCCGGGATGGTTCTGCTGGTGCGGGACATGGGGTACTCCGAAGAAGGAATGAGGGCCGGGCGGCAGCGAGGGGCGCGGCCGAAGCCGCTGGCAGGCCGAGAGCTATCCGGCCGCGTTGAGATGAGGATCCGGGGATCGGCCGGTTTGGCCGCGCCGCAAGTCGGTGATACGCGCGTCAGCGGGAACGACCTGGGGTCATCGGAGTCGGCGCCGGGGGTGCAGAGGGCGAAGCGGGTGGGGCCCCGCGGTTGCCGGCGGTGGATCGAGCGAGGGCCACCCGTGCACGTTCGGTCTGCGAGGGCTGATCGGAATCCGCCCGGCTCGCAAGGTAGTCGGCAGCTCGAACCAGCGCTGGACCCTGGAATGACAGCTCGTCCGCGTACGGCCAGCCGTCGGCATTTCGCATTCGCTCCGCTCGGCTCTCGTAGATCTTCCGCGAGCCCGGAAGGGAGGCGTCCATGAGCGCCATGATCTGGTCCCACTCGTGCTGGAGCCGGCCTGCTCGCTCCAGCGTGGTGTCGATCCCGTGCAGCCGTCGGAGGTCTTCGCTGATCAGCCCCTCGACGTAGTCGGCACCGCTGGCGGTGGCGCGGACACCGGCCAGCACCTCGGGACCGTGGGCGAGGAAGACCTCGACGTGCTGCCACGCTTCGGAGTCGCGTTTCGCCATGCCGTTCGCATAGCCCTCTTTGTCGATGGACCAGCCGTCGTGGTCGCAGAACGAGCCCGAGACTGCGTCCCAGGCGTCGGACGCCCGCTCGATGCCGGCAGCGGCCGAGGCCAGCGCCGGGACGTGCCGTCGCCACGCCAGGTGATCGGTGATCGCCGGTGACCGGTTCGCAGCCGATGCGGGAGAACTGGAAGAGGTGGACATGATCGTTCCTTGTTCTGTGCCGGTCTTCACAGCGGACACGGCAGCGAACGGACGAGGGCCGACGGCAGGGGAGCAGGTGCCTCGGTCGGACCGACGCAAGCCCCTCGTGTTGAGACGGCCGGGGAGGCACGGGCTGCCGCTGCCGTTCGATGCGAGCCGGAGTGGATCTCGTGGGACATGCCCTCCCTCACGAGGTGCAGCTCCTCTCCGAGGTCGGCCAGGCGCCCTGAGAGGACGTCCAGCTCGGCGGCGCTGCTGCGGGCGCCGTGAGCGCGGCACCACTGCGAGGCGGTTTCGAGCATCTGGTGCAGCCCGGCCACCCTGCCGAAATCCCCCGTGACAGCCGAGGAGAACAGCTCGTCGAACTCCTCGGGTCGAGCGGCGGCAAGGCGGTCGCGCCAGCAGATGGTCGGGCCGCCGGCGCCCGGACTCACGGCCGAGATGCGGACTTCTTCGAGCATGCGGCGTTGTGCCCGCGGTACGGTGGACGACATGGGGTAACTCCCCTTAAAGGAAGGTTGGTTGGGCTAGGCGGACATGCGGGCGTCGGTGTCGAACAGCTTGCGCTCGGCGGGGTGCAGGATGTGCTGCGTGATGAAGCTGCGGCCCGCGACCTTCCACAGGCCCCGGCCCTTGGTCAGGGCGGAGACGGCTTGGGTTTCGACGCCGGTCAGGCCGAGCAGTGCAGCGGCGGCGGTGAGCTGGTCGGGCTCTTGGCGGTAGATGATGCGGGTGGAGCAGTCGGCCAGGAGGCCCTCGGCCAGTACCCGGCCGCGCGAGCCGGCATCACCTGCCGAGAGCAGGTCCGACAGCCGGTGGATGATCATCAAGTTCGCGGTGCCGAGGCCGCGGGAGAGCTTCCACTGGCTCTGCATCCGTTCCAGGAGGCCGACGTGCCGCATCAACCTCCACGCTTCGTCGTAGATCACCCAGCGTCGGCCACCGGCCGGGTCGGCGAGGGCGGACTCCATCCACGCGCTCGCGCAGGTCATCGCCAGCACCAAGGCCGTATCGTCACCGGAGCCGCCGAGGCGGGAGAGGTCGATGGACAGCATCGGCGTGGTCGGGTCGAACTCCACGGTGCTCGGGGCGTCGAACATGCCGCTCAGGTCGCCGTGCACCAGTCGGCGCAGGGCGTGCGCGAGGTCCTGGGCGGCCGGCCCCAGGTGTCCGGTCTGGTTGCCGAGGGCTCGGTCGAGGCGCTCGGGTGAGCCGAGGGCGTGCGCGATGTCGCCGAGCAGCGGCACCGTGCCGCTGGCGGTCGCCTCGGTGACGACCAGGTCGAGGGCGAGGTCCAGGGCGGTGTGCTCCCTCGGCTGGAGGTCGCGCTTGAGCACGGTGCGAGCCAGGCTGGCCAGGAGCAGCAGGCGGCGCTTTCGGACTTCGGTCGCCCAGTCGTCCTCGCTGACGGAGGCGGGCCGGGCCGGGGCGTCCAGGGGGTTCAACCGGCCCGGCAGCCCCGGCCCCAGCGCGATGGTGTAGCCGCCGAGGGCCTGGGCCACGGCCGTCCACTCGCCCTTGGGATCAGACGGCACATAGACCCGGTAGCCGTGGGCGATCGACCTGGTGGCGATGGACTTCGCCAACGCCGACTTCCCCATGCCGATGATTCCGGCGAGGACCGCGTTGGGGTTCGTGAAGCCCTCGATCCGCCCGTACAGCGAGAACGGGTCGAAACAGAACGCGGCCTCGGCGTGGACATCGCGACCGATGAAGATGCCCTCCGCCCCCAGCCCCCCTTCGGCCACGAAGGGATAGGCCCCGGAGGCCGTCGCGGTGGTCATCCGGTGAGCGGGCAGGTTGAGCTTGCCGCCCCGGGCGGAGGAGGGGCCGGGGCGTCCGGAGAGCGGGTAGGTCGGCCGCAGTTCCGGGGCGAAGGTCTCCTCGGCGCGGCGCTTGGGCGGTGTGTCGGCGAGGCGGGCCTGGCGGCGGGCCTCGGCGAAGCTGGCGCGGGCGGCCCTCCGCCGGGCGCGCGGTGCCTTGCGGGGGACGAACAGGGGGGAGGCGCTGGCGCGGGTGCGGGGCATGGACATTTCTCCAGAACGGAAGGCGGTCAGCGGCGGACGAGGCCGGTGAACGGCGCGCGCAGGTCGGCCGGGGTGGTGCGGCGGCGCACCAGGTGCGCGGTGCGCTGGTGGCGCTGGCAGATGGTCAGCTCCGGAGCCCCTTCGGGCAGGCCGGCCTGGCACGCTTCGCGATCGGGCACCTCGCCGGAGTCCGGCCGGGGGGCCGCGTGGTAGGCGGCGTGGACGTGGTCGGCGGCCTGCCAGATGCGGGTGCGGGCGGCGCGGAGCGGGTCGCTCTCGGCCGGGACGAGCTGCCCGACACGAACAGCATGGGCGTCGAGCAGCCCGTGCAGCGAGACGAGGTGGGAGTGCAGGGCATCCAGCTCCGCCCGGGTGGTGACGAGAGGACCGCCCGGGAGGTTGAGCGCGCGGTGGAAGTCGAGCGCGGCGGTGGCGAAGGGCACGAAGTCCTCCGCGGTCGGGACGGTGGTGCGGGACATGAGGGTGTTCTTTCGGGGAGGGACGGCCGGGATCAGGCGGCGAGAGCGAGCGGCATGGCGGCGGTGGTGAACGCCTCGGCCTGCTGCCAGGTCAGCGGCCGGAGGTCGAGCTGTGCCCCGACCGCGGCGGTCTCCACGACCGCGCAGGCGGAACGCAGTTCTTCCTCGGAATCGGCCGAGACGGTCAACAGGCCGGTCAGGGCGACATCCGCATGGCCCGCGATGAGCTGACGTTCCCGCGACTTGATGTCCTGGTACTCGATCGAGTCCGCCTCGGAGTCGACCTGGCCGCGCCGGGCCCGCTCGGCGGCATCGGCGATCACGCTGGCCTTCTTGCGCTGGACGTCGCGCAGGGCTGCGTCCAGCCCCTTTGGCTCGTACGAGAGCGACAGCGTGCGCCGGACCCCGCCGGTGAACAGGAGCTGATGCAGGAAGCCCGCGCTGGTATCTGTCCTGGGCCAGTTCTCCACCCAATACGTTTTGTGGACGGCCGTATCGGTCGCGATGTGGTCCGACTTCTCGACGACCACGACGGGGCCGGCAGCAGCGGGCTCGGCCTCGGAGCGACCAGTGGTGGACCAACGGTCCAGCGCTGCGAGGGACTTCGGGTCGTACGCCGTCCGCACGACAGCCGCGATCTCACGGGCGGTGAGCCAGCCGGCGGGGTGGAGCCCGGCGGTCCGCGCGGCCTGGTCGAAGGTGGAGGTCAGCTGTGCCAGAACACTGAAGGCCCCGGTCAGACCGCCTCCGGCCTGATTGATCAGACGTCGCGCCGCCTTGATGTCGAGCGACACCGCCACGTACGCCTCGTGCGGCGCCGCGGCCGGGCCCGCGCTCCGGACCAGCTCGCTGTAGATCGCGCCGGCCGCAGGGGCATGGGGCTGGCCGTGCTCCTTCCAGTAGCGGCGCAGGGCGTCGCCGGAGTCCGGGACGGTGCGCTCGATCACCTGCATGCGGGCGATCTGCCCGGTCCGGGCGAGCGCGGCCAGCGCGCGTCCCCAGCCGCCCACGTTGGCCTGCTGGGTGCCCGGGTCGAGCAGGGCGTAGGCGCGGGAGGCGACCTTGACCACGGCGGTCAGCGTGCCGGCATGGGGGTCGTGCACCGCACCGTATCGACGGTCGGGAGCGGTGACCACGCGCAGGCTGGCCGCGGTGCCGGGCAGATGGAGGAGCCCTTCGCGAGACGGTCGGCGGGAGGGCCGTGTGAGCCAGACGAGCTGGCCGCGCGTCCGGCGCAGGGCGTATCGGGTGACGATCGGAACCCAGTCGGCCAAGGCGCGGCCGCGGTGGCGGACGAAGACGAGGAGGGCGGTGGCGGCCCACAGGGGGATGAGTTCGAGGGCGCCGGCCACGCCGCGGGTGATGACCACGGCGAGCAGAAGGAGGCCGGTCAGGCTCGCGACGATCAGTTGTGGGGCTGTCAGGCCGAGCAGGATGCCGCGCCTGCTGCGGTGGGGGAACTTCACGGTGGCCGTGGCCGTGGCGGCTTCGGCCTGGTGCTTGCCGGACATGGTGGTTCCAGACGGTGGGAGCGGGCGGTGGAAGGGGTGTGCGGCGCTCTTCTGGAGGTGATGGCGAGACTCCTCTGATGGTCGGTCAGGTGGGGTGGGGCGGGCTGGGTATGCAGCCCGCCCCCGGATGTGATCGGTCAGGTGCCCGAAGGCGGCGGTGCGGCCGGATCGCCCGTGCCCACGTAGGTCACGCTGCCGCCCGGAGCCGACGCGCCGGCGACGCTGACGGTGCCCTGGACAGGCACGCCGGCAGGCCCTGCTTCGTCCTCGTGGGGGCGAGTGATGAGCGGTGGGATGCCGGGTCGCTGAATCAGGGACCGGCCCTTGTCGCCCCGAGCGTTCGGATCCTCGTCGTACCGGAACCGGGCCTGCTGCTGGGGCGGCCCGGCGTCGATGCCCTCCTTGCTGAGAGTGCCGCCGGAGGGGTTGATGCCGGAGGCGACGCCATCGGCACCGGCGCCGGGAACCTGATTCGGCCCCTGTGGAGCGGGGGTTCCGGTGCCGGCCTGCATCGCCAGGGTGCCCGCGGTCTTCGCGGCCCCTGCGGCGACCGCCATGCCAGCAACACCAGTGCGGTGCAGATCGTCGTGGCCGCCGCCATCGCTGGCCCAGCGGACGAACTTGTACGTGGCGTACGGGCACAACAGGACCAGCACCATCACGACGATGCCGGCCAGCGCGTCGGAGAGCGCGGCCATGCCGTTGTGGGCATCCGGCTTGCCCATCGCCGAGACGCCGATGAGGAAGACCACGGTCATCAGGAGTTTGGAGACGACCAGGGTGGCGGTGGCCTCGATCCAGCCACGCCGCCATCGCTTGGCCACCTCCCAGCCGCCCCCGGCGCCGGCGAAGACGGCGAGTGCGACCAGGACCAGGACGCCGACCTTGCGGGCGACCATCACGCCCCAGTACAGGAACGCCCCGATCGCGCAGCCGAGTGCGACCAGGCTGGGGACGCCCCAGCCGAGACCGTACATCGCCCCCAGCTCGTTGACCTTGATCACGCGGCGGATCGCGTCGTCAACCGAGGTGTTGGCTGCCTGGAAAAGGCCGTTCGACAAGGCTTCGACCACGGTGATGGCGACGCTGGTGAAGGCGATGGCGCAGAAGCTGAACAGGACGCCGGTCATGGTGCCGATCGCGGCCTGCGCCAGGGCACGTTCGTCTCGCCGCCAGGCCGCGAACATGAGCTGGAGGCAGAACGTGCCGACGGTCAGCGCGAGCCCGATGGGCAGCAGCAGTTCGTAGTTGTCCCGGAACCATCCGGCATTGAGGTCGATGGCGGTCGTCTCGTTGACGGCCTTGGCGGCGAGGTCCGCCGCGCTGGCGGCCAGTTCACCTGCCGATTTCGCGATCCATGCCCCGATGCCGTCGGTGACGGCTCCTGCGGGGTTGGCGGCGAAGTCGACGGCGCCGCACACCTTGTCCATCAGCGGCAAGTCGCAGACTGCCATGGTGGCACCTCCTTCCTGGGGTCAGGGCGCGACGGACGGCATGACGCCGACCAGGGCGCAGGGCTGGTGGGGGCGGCACTGGACCGCGAGGGTGGTGGTACGGCTCTCCGCACCGCCGGCGTGCGAGCCCTTCCAGGCGATCGACTGCTTGCCGGAGACCGTGACGGCGTAGATGTACGCCTGGGTGATCGCCCCGGGATCGGCCTGAAGAGCCCGGGTGAAGGAGTCCGGGAAGTGCCCCTCGTACACCTTGGCGGTGGCGAACTGTCGGTTGGCGGCCATCTCCTTCCACAGCACGGTCGAGGGAACGACCTTGTCGGCCGAAGCCGGATCGGCGTACTTGTCTTCGGTGGTCAGCCACGCGCGCAGAGCGGTCCGCAGCTCCGCCCGCGAGTACGCGCGGGTGTCGTAGGACCACAGCGCTGCCGCGGCGGCCTTCCCGAACGCGATCGGGTCGTGAGTCTTCGGAGGAACCGGCAGGGCACGAGGTTGGGTGCGCGGTGTGGACGGGGTGGTCGCGGTGGCCGTGGGCGAACTCGTTTGGACAGCAGGGGCTTTGGAGGGGCTCCTGGCATCGCGGGTGAGGTACGCGGCCAGGCCGGCGAGGGCGACAAGTACCACCAGGACAGCGGTGCCGAGCAGCGCCCGGCGGCGCACGGGGGAGTCGCCGCCGGGGTTCATCGGGCGGGAAGGCATCAGTGGACCTGCGTTCCCAGGCTGCTGAAGAACGCCACCACACCGTTTGCGGCACCCAGCAGGAGCGCCGCGCCGGCGCTCACCAGCACGCCCTTCTTGCCGTTGGCCTCTGCCTGGTGGCCGCCCGAGTGGTGTCCCCAGGCCCAGACGCCCGCGCTGACGGCGAGCGAGCCGACCGCGGCGATGATGCCGTAGAGGTTGATGGAGCCCATCACGTGCTTGAGGACGGACAGGCCGGGCAGCCCGCCCTCGTTCGGCTTGATGCCCGGGTCGTAGGCGAGCTGGATGACCTGGTCAGCGAGATACATTACGAACTCCAGTACGATTTAACGCACGCCAAAGCCCACGAGGGCGGAGCGGCGGTGCGAGATGAGGGGAGAGGGGGAGGGGGAGAAGCGCCGGTCAGACGACTCGGCGGGCCGCGAGAATCTGCGGCCTCCAGGACGCGAGGGTCGCGATACGGACCACGTCGCCGGTGTGCGGGGCGTTGATGACCAGACCGCGGCCGATGACCATGCCGACGTGCTCCGGACGGGACGCAGTGCCCTCGGTGAACACCAGGTCGCCCGGCTCCAGCGCGCCGACCGAGACCGGCTTGCCGTCCTTGACCTGCGTGTACGTCGTCCGAGACAGGGCGACGTCGGCGGCCTTGTACGACTGCTGCATCAGGGACGAGCAGTCACACCGACGCATCGGCACCTTGCCGTGCGGAGCAGTACAGTGCCCGCCCCATTGATACGGCGTGCCGAGCTGGCCGAGCGCCCACCGGATCGCCGTCCGGACCTTCGGCGGAGCATCAGCGGGGATCTTGTACCCGGCCGGCATCGCACCGGGGGGAATGGCGCCGAAGCCGGTCCCGTCCCCGTCGGCCGTGCAGCTGCCCGCGGTACCGGGCGAACGCCTGCCCGTGCCGGTGCCGGTCGGGCCGGACGGCGAAGGGCTCGGTGACGCGTCACCCGCCTTCAACAGCACGGGCTCGATGGCCTTCTGCAGTGCGGTGGCCAGGGGCTCCCACTTGGCATACGCCTCCGGGAAGCCCGACCGCTGCACCGCCTGAGCAGCCTGAGCGACGGACAACGACTGCCAGCCTGAGACCTTCTTCAGCCCCTCGTAGAACTTGGTCGAGGCATGCACCGGATCGAGGATCTCGTTGGCCGTGCCCCAGCCCTGCGACGGACGCTGTTGGAACAACCCCATGCTGTCGCGGTCGCCGTAGGTCAGGTTCCGCAGGCCGCTTTCCTGCAGGGCGGTCGCCAGGGCCACGACCTGCCCCCGGGCCGGAATGTGCATCGCGACGCCGGTGGCCTGGATCGTCTTGGCGTTGGGCACCTGCTCAGCCGGATCGTTCAGCCCCGGCACGTGGACCGAGCCCTTGTCGCCGCCGTCCAGGATGGCCTTCACCTGAGAGGCGACGGCTGCTGTGTCCGCAGGCTGTGCACCGTCGGTGGAGCACGAGGCCGAAGCGGTCTCGGCGCCGAAGGCGAGGACGGGAACGGCCAGCAGCAGCGGACCGGTTGCGCAGAGGCCGACAACGGCTCCGGTGGTCTTCTTCATCGCCGCCGCCATTCACCGAGGTGTCGGTGCCAGCCGGGTGTCGGTGGAGGGTCGGGGCGTGGGGGTGTCAGGGCATGCTGCATCGCAGCGGCTCCTCGGTGTTCGCAGGAGACGCGGTGCCGACTTCTCGTGCAAAGCCGTCGGCACCGCGCCGATATAAATCCGCCTGAAGGGCGGCCCGGGTCAGAGGAGTTGGTAGCTCCCGGACGCCGGTCTCAGGTCACGCGCGGCAGCCAGCCGCGCTCGTAATCTCAGGCAGTACACCGGCTCTCCTGACGGCGTGGGTAACGAGGGGAAACGCGCCTTCCGCGCAGCTCGCTTGGACGAGATGACACGGATAAGCACAGGTCAACGGGGTGAAGCGAGGCTTCGGCCCGGTGACAGGGCGAGAAGGTAGACCGGGATTCCGGCCGCACCAAACGACTCCCGGACCCGCGCCCGGATCACGACCCACCTCGTTAGGCCCGGCCGGAGATCACGCCTAATATCCGGCACCACCCGCCCCGATGAGCGTTGTTGAACGCTGTCCGGAGCGGCTCCACGCCCCGCCATGCCCTGAAAGAGGCCCTCCACATGAGCTACACGCTGCATCGAGGCGACGCCCTCACCGTGCTCAAGACCCTCCCGGACGAGAGCGTCAACGCCGTGATCACCGACCCCCCGTACAACTCCGGCGGACGTACCAGCTCGGACCGCACCGGCCGCACCGCGCGAGCCAAGTACGTCACCAGCGGCTCCGCGCACGACCTCGCCAACTTCCCCGGAGAGAACCGCGACCAGCGCTCCTACCGAGCCTGGCTGACCGAACTGCTCACCGAGGCGTACCGGGCATCGACCGAGCACGCGGTCGTCATGGTCTTCTCCGACTGGCGCCAGGACCCGACCACGTCCGACGCGTTGCAGATGGCGGGGTGGACCTGGAGCGGCACGATCCCGTGGATCAAGCCCGCCAGCCGGCCCCGCAAGGGCGGGTTCAAGCAGGACTCGGAGTACATCCTGTGGGGCGTCAAGGGCAGCCTGGACAAGGACCGGGACCTGTACCTGCCCGGCCACTACATCGCCTCCCAGCCCCGCAAGGACCGGGTGCACATCACCCAGAAGCCGGTCGAGATCATGCAGCAGCTCGTACAGATCTGCCCCGAAGGCGGCACCGTCCTCGACCCCTTCACCGGAAGCGGGTCCACCGGCGTTGCCGCCCTTCGCGAAGGCCGACACTTCGTCGGCGTCGAGCTGTCCTCCCACTACGCCGACGTGGCCGAGCAGCGCCTCCACGCCGAGCTGACGCAGGACGACTTCACCTTGGCCGGACCGGAGGCGTAACCATGAGAGCGGAAAGCCCAGGTTCAGCGCGCCGCAGACGCCGAAAGGGCGGCTGGCGCATCGAGTAACCGATGCGCCAGCCGCCCTTCTCATTGCGTCAGGCCGCCTCGAATGCCCGCCGGATCACCGGCGCCGCCTTCTCCAGACCGGCCGCCGAGGCAAGGCGCACCTCCAAGTCCCCGGTCCCGAGGTGCCCGATGCCGCGCATGTCCCGAGTAAAGCCTTCCTCCAGCGTGACGGTGTCCGGGTCGAGTCTGAGATAGACCAGGATCGCCTCGTGCTTCGGACGGAAGACCACCGACGCCACGTTCACCAGCCGCCGGTAGGCGATGTAGTGCCGCAGAACCGCCACCTCGACCTCGCCCCACGCCGTCAGAGCGTCGTCCAACTCCGCGTACAGGTCCCGCAGACACTCCGGGACGAGACCAGGACCCACCAGATCCGGTGCCGCCGGCGCGCTGTCGATAGCCGCGTCCCGCTCCCGGTTCCGCCGAGACGAAGCGGCGCTTGGCAAACCGGGCGAGGAGTCCACCAGCAGCAGGCTCAGCAGGCCACCCTCGAAGACGCGATAGCGCAGCAGGTCGATCCGCTCGGGCAACCGCTGCACGGCCACGCGGTCGTGATGGGAGAAGCCGGCCGCGATGCAGACCGTCCGCGGACGACGCCAGTCGATAGACCCGGCAGCCTCCGCACCCAGCACCCTCCGGACGAGCGCCTCGAACTCGTGGTGCGCCGAATCCAGCCAGGACATGTAGGAGACAGCCTGCGACAACACGCCGCTGTCGGAGCCCTTCTTGTACTCGATCACCACCGGGCTGCCGTTCTCATCCAGCCCCAAGGTGTCGATCCGCCCCCGGTGCCACGGACCGGTCGGGTACTCCGACGCCAGGTACCGGATGCCGAGCATCTGCGCCAGACCGGCCTCCACCCGCCGCTGCAGCTCCACCTCCAGCGCCACCGTCGAACCGGACAACTCCACGTCCCGCCCATCCGCGTCCCGCCGGAACAACATCAGCTCAGCCACCAGCACCCCTCCCATGATCTCCGCATGAAGACCAATCGACGGAGGGCTCGGAGTATTCCGCCTAAGTCGGGCCGTCGGATTCCGCCGCCGTTACGGGCGGGCAGGCGGCGGGCGGGGTCGGCGGCGAGCTGCCCGGCCACCGGGCCCCGCCCGTCCGGGGCGAGGCGTTCCAGGAGCTGGAGGTGCCTGATCGCCTCGCGGGCCTTGACGGTGGTGAGCAGGGCGAGGTGGGACTCGTCCGGATAGGCGCCGATGATCGGCCCAACGGCGCTGTTGTGGTCCGTGCCGTCCTCAACTTCACCTGTGTGAGCGGGGCATGGGATGTCCCCGCTCTGGCTTGTATCGCGGGGAGGGGGGAGGTCACCCGATGGTGGCGGGAAATCGATAGCACCCCTGGCCACAATTGTGACATCAGTCACGCATCGCACATGCGTGGGTACTTGGAGTGTCGAAAGGGTGCAGGTCAGGGTCTCGATCCGACTACTTTCCGCTTCCATCTAGTTTCGTCGCGTGATATTCGTCCGGCCGCGCATGCGTGTTCGGCCGTTTGGGCCGGTTGAGTGACCCACAACGGCACTCCAGGTGCCGGACACTCTGTCAGCCCTCAACGAAGAGGATTCATGAACGACGACGTTCGTGAGGAAGACGGCCGCGCCCCCGTGGCCGCCGAGGCCCCACTCCCGCTGGAGTTCGAGGCCCACTACCTCACCAACCAGGAGGCGTTTCACGAGTACGCCCTGTTCATCCTGCGTACGAACGAGCGGGCGGAGAAGGCCGTCCACCGCTGCTTCTTGGAGATACTGCGGCACTGGGACGCCCTGCTCGCCGACCCCAACCTGCAGGAGCAGACCTGGCAGATCATGCGCCGGGTCATCATCGGCGAGCTGATCGGGGGCCTGCGCGAGGAACTGCTGGCCAGAGAGAGCGACACCGAGCTGAACGCGACCCTCGCCCGCCTGCCCGCCCGGCAGTTCGACGTGATCGTCCTCCGCCACATCGGCGAGTACGACACCAAGCACATCGCCTGGTACATGGGCCTGACCCCCAGCACCGTCACCCACCACCTGCGCAAGGCCCAGGAGCGTCTCGCTCCCGTCTACCAGCGCACCACGCGGCCCATCAACAAGGAGTACACCCGGTGAGCACCTGGGAGAAGCTCTTCGCCGACGCCAATGCCGACACCGAGGTCTCCGTCTGTGAACTCCACCGCGCCCCCGGCGTCGATGCGGCCGTCCACGAACCGCGCCGCAGATTCGACGTCGGAGCGGGCCTGCGCCGCCTCGCCCAGGACGCCGGATACGCGCAGTCGCCCCCCGTCGGATCGCCCAGGCGGCCCAGCGCCCGTCACCGGCTCGGAGCGATGGCCCGCGTAACGGTCACCCAGGCCGGGGCAGCCTCCCACGTGGAAGACCTGATCGCGCTCCTGGGCGACGGCGACGTCGCCCAGTTCGACGGCTGGACCGAAGGCGTCGACATCGAGGGCGTCCAGGTCTTCGCGTGCATGCTCTACCTCGCCCACCACCCCGAAAGCGCCCGCTTCTGGTGGAAGTTCGCCGCCGGCGCAGGCAACAGCGGTGCGGCCTACTGCCTCTACCTCGACCACCTCTCCCTCGGCGACGACTGCGACGCCCGGTTTTGGAAGCGGCAGGTCACCTCCCTGGTGGCCCGCTCGACTCCCGGCCGGGGCTCCGAGTTCGACCCGGAGAAATTCCTGGGGGCCCTGGAGCGCTTCACCGGCTACTCCGCCCGCCACCACATCAGCCGGACTGTCCCCACCGGAGGGATGGAGGCCGCCTTCGACCGGCTGACCGACCAGCACACCGACGACGGCCTGGTCTGCCCCGACGCCCGCCTGGCCGCCCGCATCCACGAACTCGCCGGCCGTCCCTGAACACACAACAGGTCCGGCGTGGGGCCGAGGGTTCCTACGCCGCCCAGCCCCCGCCGGACCATCAACAGCACCCCGAAGAACGGAGCGCCCACCATGCACAGTAGCCGCCGCACCCGCCTCGTGGACCGGACCGCGCGAATCCGTCGCACCTGGCAGTGGATCGTCCGCCGCCGCACCGCCCTGCTCTCCAGTGCCCTGCGCGGCGCCGCCTACACCACCGGCGCCGGCCTCGTCGGCCTCGCCTTCTACCTGATCCGGCAGCAGCTCTGGCCCCCCGGCGACCGGCCGGATGCCGAAGGCGCCTCAGCATGTAACGTCGGCCCGCGCCACGCCGCCGGGACCTTGCCTGTTAGACGAGAGGCGGGCTCCACTAGCCCTGGTTTTCTACAGGGCAGGTCGCGCTATCGTCAGCTGCATGGCCCGATCTTGCGTGTTCTGTGGCGGTACGCCGGTCACCAACGAGCATGTCTACCCTCAGTGGCTGGCCGAGGCGTTCCCCGAGAAGATGCGTACCGGCCGAGCCATCATGGGCTCGTACTCTGACAAAGGCAGCCTCCGACGCCACTCCGGGCGAATGTTCACGGCGCAGGTCAAGGCGGTATGCGAGCCCTGCAACAGCGGCTGGATGAGTGCCCTCGAAGGGCGAGTCAAGCCCTACCTGCTACCGATGATCAAGGGCGAGATCGTAGAATTGGTGCCCGAGGCACAGGAGATCCTGGCCACCTGGACTCTCAAGACCGCCCTGATGTGCCAAGTTATGCTTCCGCAGGCCCAGCCGAACCTACCGGCTGAACTCTTCACGGATCTGTACCGGGACCGTCAGCCGGCCGAGGAGATGAAGGTGTTCTGCGGTTACATGATGCCGCCGCAGTACCTCAACGGACCGAGCCCCATGGAGAACCGCTCCGTCCCCCGCACGATTCGCCACCGAAGGGCGGATGGGCAGGCGTACGAGGCCTGGGCCACAGTGGTCACCATACGGATCGGCTACGCAGTGGTTCAACTAGTGAGCGCAGGTCCGAAAGGACTGCGGTATGAACTCGGATTCGAAGGCTCCTACGTCGAGCCATTGTGGCCCGTGCGGGAGACGTTCTCCTGGCCTCCTCGTGCTCTGAAGACACTTAAGGAGTTCAACGTCTTCGCCGATCCGCTCAGGCAAGTGAGCCGACCGCTCCCCGAGTAGTGGCCCAGTGCGGTCAGTTGCTCTCCGAAATCGATCGTCCTGCACTACAGAAGCGGTTACCGTCCTGTACATGGACGACTCGCTCTCGTATGAGAGCTTTTACCAGGGGGCCAAGAAGGCGGCTCACAAGGCTATGGACGACCATGGCCGCCCGGAGTATGAAGAGTTCGCGCTCCACGCTGGTGTTGCGGTCGAGAAGCTTGCCAAGGCGGCCCTCGCCGCGAAAAATCCGGTCTACGTTGCGGAGATCCGCAACAACAGCGCGGACGTGGTCATGCATCTCGGCGGGCATGTTCAGTTGGGCGAGGAGAAGGTCCGCACCGTCGGGGCCACAGAGGCCATCAAGCGGCTCCGGAAGATCGGTGTGCTCAAGGCCGATCCCGATCTCGACCTGCTGATCGAGATGCGCAACGGCGCGGCCCATGCCGCCCCGGACAGCACCCTGGCCAAGGGGATGATCTCTCCGCTCGCCCGGACGATCGAGACGCTGCTTAGCGATGTCAGCAGGCCACTGGACGACTTCTGGGGGCGGTGGACGAAGGCAGTCAAGGACGCAGTGGACGAGCAGAGGGACGCGGTCTTCCAGGACGTCCAGCTCCGCATCAGTCAGGCTCGACACCGTCTAGAGGATCGCCTTGAGGGACTGCCCTTGCCAAACGAGATCCGGCTGCGGCCCAAGATGTCCGGCTTCAACTTCTTCTTCGGAGCGGTAGATCCCGATGCTGACGGAGACATCGTTTCCGTGACCGGTGGTGCGGGTTGCCCAGCCTGGGGCAGGGAGGCGCAGGTGACCGTGGAGCCCTCCTCAGACAAGGGCGCGATCGCTGTGGCTCTGACATGCCCGTGGTGCCAGCTTCATCTCAACGGCCTTGCGGAGATAGAGGCATCGGACGCCGACCTGGACATATCCCTAGAGGTCGCAGAAGCTGCCCTCCACGGCGATTACGACTAGTAGGGCCTGTCCGGCGGATCTTGTGACCGTCGTGACTTTGGATCGTTGGCATGAGCATGGGGCGGAGAGATTTAACGCATCAGGAGTGGGCCCGGCTGAAGCCGCATTTGCCGAAGTCCAATAGATAGGGCGGCCGTTGAGACCGGACACCGCAGGGTCATCAACGAGGTCCTGTACCGACTGCGCACAGGGGCGCCATGGCGGGATCTAAAAGAGCGTTTGGTCCTGGCGAGGTTGTTTGGTTCGAGGTTCAGGTGTCGCGCCAGTTCGGAGTGGATTCGCGGGTGAGTCTGCGGCTTATGAGGTCGATCATCGCGATGTGGATTATGGCTTCGGAGCGGTGGGCGTGGGTCTCGTAGTCGCGAGCGAGCCGGCGGTGGTGCATGAGCCAGCCGAAGGTCCGCTCCACCACCCAACGTCGCGGGATCACCTTGAACCCTTTGACGCCGGGGTCTTTGCGGACGGCTTCGACGTCGATGCCGAGGTGGGCGCCGTGGTCGATGGCCTTGGTGCGGTAGCCGGTGTCGGTCCAAGCCTTGGTCACGCGAGGGCTTGTGGTGGAGATCTGGGACAGCAGGTGGATGCCGCCTGCGTTGTCGGAGACGCCGGCCGCGGTCACCCAGACGGCCAGGAGGAGGCCGAGGGTGTCGACGCCGAGGTGGCGCTTGCGGCCTGCGATTTTCTTGCCGGCGTCGATGCCCTGGCCGGCTGCGGGCACGTTGGCGGAGGTCTTGACGCTTTGCGCGTCGAGCACGCAGGCACTCGGCTTGGCCTCCCGGCCTTCGGCTTCGCGTACCAGACGTCGCAGCAGGCCGTTGAGGTGGTCGAAAATGCCTTCCTTCTGCCACGCGGCGAAGTATCCGTAGACCGTCTCCCATGGAGCGAAGTCGTGTGGCAGGAAACGCCAGGGGATGCCGGTGCGGTCAACGTACAGGATGGCGTTCATGATGCGGCGCAGGTCGTGCTCGGGCGGGCGGCCGATGTCCAGGCCCTTGCCCCGGCGCTTGGCCCGCCAGGCGGTGAGCGTGGGTCCGATCAACTCCCAGCGGGCATCAGACAGGTCGCTGGGATACGGGCGTTGGCGCGTCATGTTTCGGTAGTACCGTCGGGCACGGCACGTTCACAGGGCGCAAACGGCGTCAATCAGGGGCGCCTTGGGATCAGACGGGAGCGACACGACCGAAACGGGCCGAGGTGCGGCGCCACCTGTCGCACGGCCCGCGTGGAGCACTATCGCCTCAGCAGCCTCAGGCCCACTCACCGCCCAAAGTGCCACCAAACAACCTCGCCAGGACCAAACGCTCTTTAAGTGGTGTCGCCGATCCACGCGTGCGGAACACCCAGCAGGTTCTTCGTCTGCTGGTGGTACAGCGCATGCAGCTCGCTGACCTGCGGGTACGGCAGCGGTGGGGACGTTGCCGGGACCGCTGGCCCGGGAATGGTCCGGATCTTGGCTGATGCAGACCTTAGGGCTGCGGCTCTGTTGGATTGGCTGCAGCCGCCCGCTCCGAGCTGACGGTCCCACCTGGCACAGGTGGTAAATAGCGTCCTGTGGGGTCCAGCTGGTCCACGCGAGGCCGCGTAAGCGCAGGTCAGACGCTTGGAGTCCAGGAGCGTCGCCCCTGTTGGTGATATGCGTGTGATACCGCGTGAGAGGTGAGGAGCCCCCGTCGGCTGGCGCCGGCGGGGGCTCCTGCGTTTGGGGGCGGGCCCGGTAGGTGGTGGTTGACGCGGCCTTGCTGCGACTCCATACAGGTCCTATGGCGAGTTGTGGCACCTGGGTGCAGCCGTAGACGGCAGACAGCGAAGAGGTGCTGGCTTCGTCTAGCGTCGTGGGATCCGACGGCGGTCAGGGCCCGCACTCGACAGCGTAACGGGCCCTGTAGTCCGTTTCTTTGACGACTGACCGCGCGGGCCGGCACTCGCTCACGCAGGGCCCGAAGGTCGTGCTGTCACAGCATCGCAAGGAGCCGCAGCTTTGTGCAGACCTGCCCATTCTTCAGATCGGCAAAGGCGTGCCCGACGACGGCCCGCGGCGACTAGGGAGTGTCTTCAAATGATCTCGGGTGGTGGATCATGGTCGGGTGATACGTCGCCATGAACTGTCCGATGCTGAGTGGGAGTTCGTCCGGCC
>NZ_JBVHZH010000058.1:0-48854 GCF_055574515.1 Streptomyces sp. NPDC029466 | reverse complement strand
GACGTCGGCCCGGGCGACGCGCTGCCGGACGGTGCCGGCGAAGTTGCCGTCGATGATCCAGCACGGTCCTGCGGTGAGCCGCTCCACCGTCCGCTCCCATTCCGGCGTCGAGGGCCTGCTCCAGCCCGCTCGCCAGTACAGGTCGTCGAGGTGTATCAGGGGCAGACCGGTGCCGGCCGCCAGGGCGTGGCTGAAGGTCGACTTGCCGCTGCCAGGGCTGCCCAGCACCACGATCCTGCACGCCACCGCGTGGGTCATCGAACGGCCACCGGGTCGTTCATGAGCGCGACCACCTTCCGCATCGTGGGCGCGTCAGCCAGGGAGACTCGTAGGCACGTCTCCAGTCCGGGTACGTCGTCGAGCGGACGGATACGCACATCATGGCTGTCCAGGTGACGTGCCATCCGCACAGGAAGCGCGCGGTCACCGGTCCGGAACGTCACGAAGTTGCCACCCGGGTCGAGTGCGCTCCACCCGGGGTGTGCGGCGCGGACCTCCCGGACGAAGTCGGAGCGGATGGCCCGCACATCGCGCCACACCTCGGCGAACCGGTCCACGTCCTCGAGGAGGGTGTGCAGCAGCGCCAGTGCCGTGGACGAGACCGTGCTGTCAGGCCGGAACCGGGACAGGTAGGACACCAGCTCAGGTGACCCGGAGACCGAGGCGATACGTGCCCCGGCGAGTCCGAAGGTCTTGGAGTATGAGCGGACGACCAGGAGGTGCGGCGACGAGGCGACCAGCGGGACATGGGTGATGCCGGTGAAGGCGCCGTAGCACTCGTCGACGACGAGCAGATGGCCGGCCCGCCGTGCGCGCTCGGCCGTTTCCGCCATCTCCGCCGGTGAAAGGGTGAGACCGGACGGGCTCGCCGGGTTGGTGACCACCACCACCGACGGGGGGTGGTCCGCCATCGTGCGGTGCAGCCCCGTCAGTTCGAGTCGGGAGGCCCCGGCCTCCAGTGCGGCGCAGCTCACGACGGGCACAGCGCGCAGGGCGGCGTAGTAGCGCCAGCTCTCGAACGTCGGCTCGTGCAGGATCAGGCTCCCGGCGCCGGTCGCCAGGGCGTCCACGACGAGGCCGACGGCGGAGTCGGAGCCGGCGGTGAGCAGAATGCCGGACGGCTCGTGGCCTTGGTAGTCGCTGAGCGCGGCCAGCAGGTTCTGCTGGTATGGGTAGTACATCAGGTCCGCGGCGCTGAGCCGACGCGCCGCCGACGACACGAGCTCGGCCGCCAGGGGGTGGCGCAGTTCGCAGCTCTTCAGGTTCAGCACACCGGCCCGCTGCCGCCGGGGTTCCCACGGCAACCCCCACACCGCCGACTGTGTGGGGAACGGCACGGCGTCCGTGAGCGAGACGGCCTGCGGCGCGCTCATGCGCCGCTCCGAGCGCCGGCCGTGGGAATCCGCTCGTGCACGGACGTCACCCGGATCTCCCGGCCGAACAGGAAGTCGTAGAGGCCGTCGTCCGGTGCGTGGTGCGGGTCCGCGATCAGATGACGGTTGTACCTGCTGATCTGCATCGGTGTCATGGAAGGAGTCATGTCGTGCAGCCGCGTGTACATCGTGGGGCGGAAGCGCGCGCCCACCTGCTCCACCAGTTCCCGTGTGCGCCTGGCGCCCTCCGGCCCGGTGCCGGGCAGACCGATGATCACGAAGGCGTTGAGCTCGATGCCCGCCCGGGCGCACTGCTCCGCGAGTTGCCTGAACCTCTTTTCCTCGATCCGCTTGGCCCGGGGCAGGGAGCCGTGGCCGTCGGGTTCGAGGGTCTCCAGGCCCACCGAGATGCGTACGCATCCTGCCCCGCCCATCAACTCCACCAGTTCCGCGTCGAGATGGTGGACCGTCGTGGCACACTTCCACCGCGGTGACACGGGGCCGGCCAGGAACCGGTCGCACAGCTCGCGCACCCACCGCTTGTCGAGCGTGAAGGTGGGCGCGTAGAAGGAGACGTACTCGAACGGCAGGGCCTGCAGGCTCTCCTCGATGTACGCGACGGTCGCGTCGACGGACAGTCGCCGCTCGCGGAGCCCGAAGATCTCGTGCACCTCGCAGAACTCGCAGCCGATGGGGCAGCCCCGGGCCACTGGGACCACCAGTTCGCGGCGGAACGGGATGCCGCAGAACTTGTCCTCGTCGCGCGCGTAGAGGCGGTCATAGTGCTCGTACGGGATCTCCCGTACATCGGGCAGCGTCCACTCCTCGGGGGCCAGGCTGTCGCCGTCGCGCGAGGACGGGGCCCACCGTTCCCCGTCGCGCACGGCGACACCGGGCAGAGCAGCGTGGGGTGTACCGGTGGCGAGGGACTCCACGTAGTGTGCGACGCCCGCCTCGTAGTCACCGGACCGGACGAGGGCATCCAGCCCGTATCGCTGGAAGAAGCCGGGGTTCATGCTGCTCAGGCGGCCGAAGGTGATCAGCCTGCTGTCCGGGGACAGTTCGCGGGCGTAGGCCGTGAACCGTTCGAAGCCGTCGACGGCGTCGAAGTCGTTCATCATCGCGATGACGTCGTAGCGGCCCTGGTAGAGGAGGTCACCGATCGCCTTCCAGTGTGTGTTCAGCACACCGGCGTCCCGTACGTCGACCTGGTCCACCGACGGCAGTCGGCGCAGGTGGCGGGCCGTCATGTACAGCGGGGTGTGGTGGCCCGCGTTGAAGTAACTGGGTACATGGGGAGGCCAGATGACCAGGACTCTCACAGGGAACTCCTTCGGCATGGCGCGGAGTGGAAGGGCGGGACGGGCCATGCGGTGCGAGGTGCCGATGTGCTGATGTGCCGTCAAAGCTAGCCCGCGGGCGACCGGTCGATCAGCGGGTGTTTCTCTGTACGGAACGGAATTCCCGCGTGTCACGGAACAGCAGCGTGTAGAGCTCCCCGAAGTCCGGGCGGCCGGGGTCCACGGGAACCACGTCCCAGCCGAGGCGGCGGGCCGGGGTGATGTCGTTGTCGTCGGAGTTGCCGACCATGATCCTTCGTCCGAACGGGCCGGCACTGATCAGGTCGAAGGCCCGGGCATCCGGCTTCTTCGGTCCGCCGTCGGCGGTGAAGTGGGCACGGTCGTACACCTCGGGGACCTTGAGGTGGGTCAGGAGGCGGCGCATCAGGCTGCCGGGGAGATAGCAGTTCGACAGCAGTCGGACCGTGTGCCCGGCCTCGGCCGTCCGGCGCATGGCATCGGCGGCAGGTCCGCACAGTTCGTACCGGTCGTCGTCCTCGCACCCGAGGGCCCGCCACAGCGCCCGGTCGAGGTCCTCCGCCGGGCGTGTCACGCCCCGGTTCCGCAGTGCTGTGTCGAGTACGCCGCGGGTGGCCGGCTGGAGGGCCGACTTGTCGACGAGTGCGGTGTACAACGTGGTGAACACCTCCTTCACGACCTCGGCGGCCAGTTTCCGGTCCAGGACGAGCGCTTCGGCGACCGCCCGGGTGAAGTCGTCGGGGCCCGGCATGGGGCGCCGCTCGGTGATGACCGTGCCGAAGCAGTCGAAGACCACCACTGTCGTAGTGAGTGTCCGGTCGTTCATCTCGTCCCCCGTGTCCAGCTCTCCGGCTGTCATGACCACGAGACCTTCTGGTGCTCGAAGCGGAAGAACATCAGCGTCACCGCGGCGAATGCGGCGGAGAAGCCGAGCAGCACCGCCACGGGCAGCATCACCGCGCCGGCTCCGCCGCCGTCGATGACGACAGTGGTGAAGCCGCGCATCGCCCAGTAGCTGGGCACTCCCGGTGCGAGCGGACGCGCCCAGTCCGGCAGGGCGGACAGTGGTGTCAGCGCACCGCCGAGGCCGGCGAACAGCAGTGCCGCGAGGTTCGCGAACACGGCCAGCTGGGAGACCGTCCGGCACAGCGACACCAGCGCCATGCCGAACATGACCACGCAGAGCGCCAGTGCCGCGCCGACCGCGACGAGCGCCGGCCACGACCCGCTGACCCGCAGGTGGTACAGGAACCCGCCGACCAGGAACACCACCGCGAGTTGCAGCACGGCGATACCCAGCGGGACGACGACACGGCCGGCGATGACCTCGCCGGGCCTGGCGAGTCCCGCCCGGAGCCGGTCCCAGGTCTTCCACCCGTGCTCCCGGAAGACCCCGAAGCCCACCAGGTTCACGAGAAAGAACGTGAACATGACCGCCATGCCGGGTACCGCCTGCTCCGCGCCCGTGGCGCCCTCGACCTGCTCGGCCCGCAGCGCCGTACGGAAGAGCGGCTGCATGAAACTCATGAGGAGCAGGGGCATCACGGTACGGACGAGCAGAGGTGCCGGGTCGCGCAGTTGGAGCCGGATGTCGTGCCGGACCAGAGCGGCGATCCGTCCGGGCGAACCCTGGTTCATGTGGTGTCCTCCTCGGCGCCTTCGTGGTACCGGCGTCCCGTGACCCGCAGAAACACACTGTCCAGACTGGGCTGGACGAGCCTGAGGTTGACCAGCTCGCCGGCCGCCTCACCAAGGGCCTCCATCACCCGCGCCACGGCCAGATGCGGCTGGTCCACGGTCACCCGCAGGACGCGGCCGTCCCGCACCACGGGCCAGGGCAGGGACAGCTCGGGCGGGCCGCCGGAGAAGGAGAGCTCGACGCCGCTGTCGCCGTACTGCCTGACCAGTTCCTTCAGCGTGCCGCGGGCGATCATGCGGCCGCCGTTCAGAACGGCGACGGAGCCGTCGAGCGTCTCCACCTCGGGCAAGTAGTGCGTCGAGTAGCAGATGGCGGTGCCTTCGGCTGCCATCGTGCGGACCATCTCCAGGAGCTGTTCACGGGTCTGTACGTCCACCCCGGCCGTCGGCTCGTCCAGCAGCAGCAGTGGCGGCCGGTGCACCAGGGCCATCGCGGTGTGCACGCGTCGCTGTTGCCCGCCGGACAGCCGCGATGCCCGCCGGCCGAGCAGTTCGGTCAGCCCCAGGGGCTCGGCAACCTCCTGGATACGGCGGTCGGCGGCGCGGCCGCGCAGTCCGGCCAGCTCCGCGAAGAACAGGAGGTTCTGCCGCACCGTCAACGGCATGTAGACGCCCAGCTCCTGGGGCGCCAGTCCGAGCCGGCGCCGGGCCTCGTGCGGTTGCCGCACCGGGTCCCTGCCGAGGACCCGGACGTACCCGGTGTCCGGACGCAGCAGCCCCGCCACGATGGACATCAGGGTCGTCTTGCCGGCGCCGTTGTGCCCCAGCAGGCCCACGATCTCACCCGGCGCGACGTCCAGGTCCACCTCGCTCAGCGCCGTCACCGGACCGTACCGCTTGGTGATGCCGTGCAGGGTCAGGGCGGGGCCGTCGCCCGCCCGGCCGGCGTCGGGGGCGGTGCGGGCGTCAGTCGGCACGCCGGGTCCAGTTGCTCGGCATGACGTCCGGCAGCCCCAGTCGCTCCAGATGGGGCGACCAGGTGCGGGCCAGTTTGAAGCCCTTCATCAGACCGCTGCCGGCACGGACGTCGGGCAGCTTGTGCGGGTAGCCCAGCTGCCCTTCGGTGACGTCCAGATGGGCGCGCAGCCGGTCCAGCCACTCCTCGCCCCGCCCCTGCGGAATGGCCTCCAGGCCGTCGGCGGCGAGCCGCAGACCGTCCGCGATGTCGGCTGCCGGTACTCCGGCGAACGGGTCGAAGCTCGCCTGCTCACCGGTGTAGTTCAGTTCGCCGTGGGTGCGCAGACCCCGTACGGAGAGGGAGAGCTGCACCAGGTCGTAGGCCATGAGGACCGCGACCTCGGGCTGTTCCGCGGATACCGCGCCCTCGACGTCCTCCTGTGCGGCACGGCACTTCAGCAGCAGTCGAACCGCTCCATGGGAACGGAAGGCCATGAGCCGGCGCACATCCGGCAGGGGCTCGTGGGTCTCGGTGTGCGGTGCTGTCATCGTCCGGATGCCCCTTCCTGCGGAATCGCCATGCCGAGCCACAGCATGTCGTGCACGAACAGCCGCTTGATGTCCGCGGGCGGGTCGGCGTGGGGCGGTCCCGACCAGAGGATGTCGTCGGTTTCCGCGGGCGGCAGGTCGGTGCGCGGGACTTCCAGCGCGCGCAGCTGCCATCGGTCGACGACCGTGCGGTCGTCCAATCGTGCCGTGCCGATACCGGTCGCCCAGCGCAGAACGGCGTGCAAGGGCGCCTCAGGGGCGGTCAGTTCATGGACGATGTCGAGGCAGCGTGTCACCCGGTCGAGGGGGGCGAGCGGGGGCGTGAGGACCTCGCGGAGGAGAGCGAGGGACTCGTGGTCCCCGGCGGCCTTGAGCTTCTCGCCGACCCACTTCTCGGTGAAGTAGATCTGTCCGGCAGCGGCGGCTCGGGCGTTCAGGGCGGCCACGACGGCCTCCCGGCCCCGTACCGCGGCGGCCATCGGCCGTTCGCCGGCGAGCAGTTGGGCGGCGCGGGCGAGCCGGTGCGCCTCGACCGTCCACCACTGCTCGACGATCCGGGCGAGCCAGGGTTCCCGCAGGCCGGCGTGCCAGCTCTTCCACGGCTCGGTGACCAGCAGTTGCAGGCCGAGAGCCAGCCGACTCGCGGTCTTGATGGTGCGGCGCCGGTGGTTCCATGCCTCCTGGGTGACCGTGGTGAAGCAGGGCCAGAAGCTGTCGCGAAGGCGTGCGGTACGGTCCCGGACCACGCTCGCTTGACGGATGTTGACGTCGATCAGGGTGCCGTGCCGGTGCGACTGGATGGGGAACCTGGTGAGCTGATCGTTCTCGACGAGCACCAGGAGATCGAGGTCGCTGCGATGGTTGCCGAACCCGGCCAGCACCGAACCGGCGGCCACGGCGAGCGCCGGCCGGCCGAGGCCCTGGTCGGTCTCGCCGATCACGTCGCCGATGTCGAGGCCACGTTCCTCCAGGAACTTCTGGAAGCGCCCTTCGAGAACGTGCCGCTCCGGAAAGGCGGCCGGTACAGAGGTGTGTTCCATGACGGTCTGGGGCCTCCCGGCGCAGCTTGACGGTGAGCGAGGGAGCTGGGGAGCGGACTTCCACGGGCCCGGCAGCCCGGTCACCGTAGGCAGGCGGCAGAGGGCGCGGCAAGGAGGACCGGGAAGTGTTCCGGTGCGCGGAACAGCCCTTATCCAGGAAGCGGACGACCGGTACAACTTGCCGAGGCACAACTGCCGCCACGGCTCGACGCCATTGAGTCCTCACCTGTCACCTCATGAATCCCATGTGATCCGCTTCAGTGGTCGTCGTGTCGGTCGTACGCGGCGAGGCGCCCTTCCGGCCCGTGCGCCGGACGGTCGGGCTCCCCGTTCGGGTACGGGAACGCCGAAGGCAGCGGGCGGCAGTCCCCGAAGACGCTCCTCCGCGCGAGCAGGGCGCAACCACCGGTCACCACGGCGGCTGGCGCGCGGAGAGCGGCTCACCCGGGAGGGTGTCCAGCGCTCCAGCTCCGGGGGCTGCCTGGTCCCGCAGCTTCTCCCGGCGACTCCCCCCGCCTTGTCGTCCGGGCGGGCTGCCCGTCAGCCGTCCAGAGTCCGGAGAGACCCGATGCACCTGCCCTTGCTCAAAGTCCTGCCGGAGGACTTCCGCGTCACGGAGACCCTCGGATTGGAGACGGCACCGCACGACGCGTCCACGCACACCTACCTCTTGCTGTGGAAGCGCGGCCTGACCACTCATGAGGCGCTCGGCGCACTCGCTGAGGCGTTCGGTGTGAACGCGCAGGACGTGGCGGCTGCCGGGCTGAAGGATGAGGACGGCATCACCGAGCAGTTCGTCTCGGTCCGCACCGAGCTGTCTCCCGAGGACATCGAACGCGCCAACGCACGCGGCCGTTCCTGCGGCGAGGACCGCGGCTGGCACGTGGCGCCGCACGGGACCGGCACCACGGCACTGCGGACCGGAGAGCTGGACGGCAACTGCTTCCGGCTGATCGTCCGGGACCTGGACGAGCCCTCGGCCACGGCCCTGACAGAGGGCCCCCGGCGGCACACCCATTTCTTCGTCAACTACTACGACACGCAGCGCTTCGGCGTGCCGGGCGGCCCCAAGCAGACCCATCTGATCGGCGGCGCCCTGCTCGCCGGCGACGAGGACACCGCGCTGGATCTGCTGCGCCGCTCCGGGTCCGCCGAGGGGGCGCAGGCGCTGGATCACCAGGGGCCCGCCCACGAGTTCTGGCAGCGTCTGGACCCTCGTGTCCCCGTCTTCTACCGCTGCGCGCACGCCTCGTACGAGTGGAACGCGCGGGTGCGGGCCCTGCTACGGGAAGCAGCCGGCATGGAGGTGGCCCATGTCGAGCGGGAGGGCCTGCCCTATTCCTTCGCGACCACGCGCGCCGCCGTGCTCGGCCTCGCGGCGCGCTGCCCGGAGCTGGACTACGTGCGCTACCGCTGGACGGACGGCGTGTGCGTCCGCAGTACCGCCGCCCGCCCGACGGTGCTGCAGACGCACATCTCGGTCCATCGCGTCGAGCCGGATCCGCTGCACCCGGGCCGCTTCGCCTGCACCCTCTCGTTCTTTCTGCCGTCCGGCGGCTACGCGACGGCGGCGGTGCACCAGTGGTTCGTCCAGATCCTCGGCGCGCTCGGGGACAGCGCGCCGGACCCCGCGGTTGCCACGGCCGTGCGGGCGGGAGGCGGGAGCAGGTGAGTGCGGCGCCGGAGAAGGCGGGGTCGGACCCGGACGCGCGTGCCGTGCTGAGCCGGGTGCGGGCACACCTCTCACCGGGGCTGGCCCTCGTGTACGGCATGAACGGCGCGGGGGCGGTCGAGTCCCATGGGGACGGGGCCAGGATCGTCCTCTCCGACGGGCGGTCCGCACTGGACTTCGGCAGTTACGCGGTCACTCTGCTCGGGCGCCGGCATCCGGACGTGCTGCGCGCGGTCTGCGGGGAACTGGAGGCGATGGCGGTCTCCACCCGTGTCCTGGCGAACGGCACGACCGCCGAGTTCGCGGCCGAGCTGGTCGACTACACCGACCCCGGTCGTCTGACCAGGGTGTGGCTGGGTCTCAACGGGTCCGACGCCGTGGAGGCCGCGCTCAAGCTGGCCCGGCTGGCCACCGGCCGGACCCGGGTCGTCGCCGTCGAGGGCGCCTACCACGGAAAGTCGCTGGGGGCGCTCGCCGCCACCTGGAACCGGCGCTACCGCCAGTCCCTGGAGCCGCTGCTCGGCGGGGTGTCACACATCCCCGCCGACCCCGCAGCGGTGCCCGGGGTTTTCGCGGAAGGGGACGTCGCCGCAGTGATCGTGGAACCAGTGCAGGGCGAGGGCGGCGTCCGGACCATGCCGTCGGCGTTCCTGGCCACCCTTACCGCTGCCGCCCGTGAGCACGGGGCGTATGTGATCGCCGACGAGGTCCAGACGGGCCTGCGGCGGTGCGGGGAGCGGGCGCTGAGCGTCGCCGCCGGACTGCGGCCCGACGCGGTGCTGTTCGGCAAGGCCCTGGGCGGCGGTGTCCAGCCGCTGTCCGCGCTGGTGGCCACCGAGGAGCTGTACGGGCCGCTGGCCACCGACCCGTTCGTGCACACCACGACGTTCTCGGGCCATCCCCTCGCGGCCGCCGCGGGAAGCGCCGCGCTGCGTGCGGTGGAGGAGCTCGCGCCCCGGGGCGAGCGGCTGGCGGGCCTCATGGCGGAGGGGCTCTGCCGGATCGCGCACCGTCACGCCGGGCTGGTCACCGAGGTCCGCGGCCAAGGGCTGCTGTGGGGCGTCGAGTTCGGCCCTGGTGGTGCGGCCGGTGACGTCCTGCTGGAGCTGAGCCGGCGCGGGCTCGTGGTGTCCCCGTGCCTGGGACAGCCGGAGGTGATCCGCCTGCTCCCGCCGCTGGTGGCCACCGACGAGGAGGTCGAGGAGGCTCTCGACCTCCTGGACGCGACCTGTGCGGCGGTCCCCGACGAATTCCGTTCCGCCGCACGAAACGCCTCCGACGCCGGCTCCGAACCCCGCGATAGGTTGCCGGAGGACGGCGCCCCGGGCGGCCCGGCCGACGGTCCGGGGACCGGCGCCGAGGGGGCCGCCGCGGCACGGCACACGGAGGACGGGGCATCGGTGCCCGGCCCTTGCCGAGTGCGATGAGGAGTGGAGCACCATGGCTCGCGACAGGAGCTACGAGGAATTCGCCGTCCAGTACGACCGGGGCAGCGTGGACAACATCTACAACACGCTGCTGGACCGTCCCGCTGTGCAGAACAAGTGCCCGCCGCTCGCGGGGCGGCGGGTCCTGGAGGCCGGATGCGCGGGCGGACAGCTGACGCGCTGGCTGGTGGACCAGGGGGCGGCGCGGGTCGTCGCGCTGGACGCGAGTCCCACGCTGGTAAAGCTGGCCGGCGAACGGCTGGGCGACCGGGCCGAGGTGCGGGTGCACGATCTGCGCGAGCCGCTGGACTTCCTGGCCGATGCATCCGTCGACGTGGTGGTGTCCTCCCTCACCCTGCACTACCTGGAGGACTGGGTTCCGGCGCTGTCCGAGTTCCGCCGGGTCCTTGCACCGGGGGGCACCGTGGTGCTCTCCACCCACCATCCGCTGAACGACTTCGAGATGTCCCCCAGCGGCGACTACTTCCGCATCGAGGAACTGCAGGACGAATGGCCCAGCTTCGGGCCGCCCACCCCGGTCGTCCGGTTCTTCCGGCGCCCCCTCGGCCGCATGATCTCCGATGTGCACCGCGCCGGGCTCGCCCTGCGTGAGCTGTACGAACCGCGCGCCGACCCGGCCCGGCGGGAGGAGTTCGGCAAGAGGTTCGAGAAGTTGTCGCGCAAGCCGTGGTTCCTCGTGCTGGTCCTCGGTCATCCGGGCGACCTCACCGAGGGCGGGACGGCACACACCGCCGGGTGACGCCGCCCGGCTGACCACATCCCAAGGAGCAGCCGCGTGCCGAACACCCCACCCGCCGTGGCCGTCGTGGACGGCGGCCCGCCCGACCACCACCGCGCGCCCACCGCACCGGCGGCGTACTGGACCGTCCTCGGAGGACCGGCCGTCCCGCGCCCCACGCTCGCCTCGGGCGGCTTCAAGCACCTGCTCGTGCCGAGCCTGGCTGCCGCCTGTCTCTCCGACCGTCCGTGGCGCATCGCCAACGCCCCATGGATCGAGGACCGCAGACTGCTCTCCGCGATGCTGCGGCATCTCGGTGCCACGGTGGACGATGACGGGCCTCGCGTCACCGTCGATGCGTCCGGCCTCAACGGAGCCGGCATTCCGACGCACTGGAGTGCCGGCATCCACGGCGGCGTGTACCTGCTGCCGACGGTGCTCGCGACGCGCGGCGAGGTGCGCTCCGGCCGGCACGGCGGCTGCGCGATCGGGGGCGGGACGCTGGGCTCCCGTCCGCTGTCCCACATAGCCGCGGTCCTGGAGCGGTTCGGTGCCGAGTGCGAAGTGAGCGGCGAAGGGTTCCGCGCCTCGGCGCCCCGGGGAGGGCTGCGGGGCGCCCGGATCGACCTCGCGGACTTCGCGGAGCCGGAGCCCCGCACCGGGACACCCACCGGTCCGCACTATTCGGGTGCGACCAAGACGGCGCTGCTCGCTGCGGTCACCGCACGGGGAACGACGGTGCTGGACAACCCGTACCCCAAGCCCGACGCGCTGGAGCTGGCGCGGGTGCTGGGCCGGGCCGGAGCGCGGATCGAGGTGTCCCGGGAGCGCATCACGGTGGAGGGCCTGCGGGGCCCGCTCGGCGGTGCGGACGTCACGCTGCCCTCCGACCTGATGGAGATCGTCACGTTCATCGCGTGGGCGGTCCATCTGCGCCGCGATCTGGACCTGGTGCTCCAACGGCCCGACGTGGTCCGCTCGGGTCTCGCCCCGGAGCTGGAGTGCCTCGCCGCGATGGGCGTCCCCCTGAGCTGGGACGGGTCCTTGCTGCGGATCAGGCCGCCGGAGCACCTGCGGGGAACCGAAGTCCTCGCCGCCTCGCACCACTTGTACAGCGACGCCGGTCCGCTGTTCGCGCTGATGCTGCTGGGAGCGGACACACCGTCACGGCTGACGGACGGCGTGTGGGAGAACCGCTTCGGCTATGCGGAGGGCCTGCGCAGCATGGGCGCGGTGCTCGACCGGGCCGGAAACGAGCTGCGCATCTCCCCCGGTCCGCTGAAGCCCTCTCCCCAGCCTTTGGCGGCCGGTGACCTGAGGGCGGCCGCCACCCTGCTCCTCGCCGCTTTGGGGACCGGCGTCCCGCACCGGCTGCACGGCGTCGGCCACCTGGCCCGCGGCTACGAGGACCTGCCCGCGAAGCTCACCGCGCTGGGAGCACACATCGACGTGCCGGAGGACACGGGAGAAACCGCATGACGACCGCCGCAGTACTCGACCGGACCGCCATCGCCCGCACGACCATGGCCCGCGACCCCTTCGCCTGGGGGGTGGTGGCGGACTCCCTGCCCGGCGATCCCGTCCGACGCCGTCTCGCCGCGGAGTTTCCCTCCGAGGGGTTCGCCCTCACCGAGCGGGCCGGTGGCACCTCTGCCGGCAAGGGCTACCGCACGTGGAACCTGGCGCTGGTCCGAGGCGGCGTCCCCCTGCCCGAGGGCATGCGCCGGCTGACGCCGTTGTGGCAGGGCCTGGTCGGCTCCCTGCTGGACGACGGCTATCCCGCGGCGGTCGCCGAAGCCACCGGCCGGAACCTCGACGGCTGTTCCCTGGAGGTGCGCGCCGTACGGTACGGCTCCGGGTCGTGGATCGACCCGCACACCGACCGCGCCGACAAGACCGTCACGCAGACCTGGTACTTCAACGAAGGCTGGCGCCCGGAATGGAGCGGAGCACTGCGCATCCTGCGCTCCCCCGCCGTGGACGACGTCGCCGCCGAGATCCTGCCGGGACTGACCGACTCGGTACTGCTGGTCCCCTCGCCCCACTCGTGGCACACCGTGATGCCGGTCGCCGACCGGGCGGAGCAGGACCGGCGCGTCCTGCTCGTGCACTTCGTGTCCGAGGAGCACGCGACATGGTGACCCCGGCCCCCGGCCGCCACGGCGACACCGAGCAGGCCCGGGTGCAGCACCGCTATCACCAGGAGCTCTTCCCCGCCCTGTACGACTGGGAGCGGACGGAAGCCTCCATCGTCGAGTTCACCGGGGAGAGCGGCCCCAAGGGACTGCTGGGCCTGGACCAGATGGGCCACTTCGGCCCCCAGGGCTGCGATCTCATCACCCGTCTCGTCCGCGACACGTTCCCGGATGACGTGCTGACCGTGGGCGAACTGGGCAGCGGCTTCGGCGGCGCGCTGCGGTACCTGGCCGACGCGCTCGCCGACGGCCGCGGTGGCGTGGCGCGGATGTACGGCATCGACCTGGTCCCCGAGCACTGTGCCGTCAGCCGGCGCATCACCGCCGCCCAGGAACGTTCCGAAGTGACCGAGATCTGCGCCGATGCGTCCGGCGTACCCCTGCCCGACGGGACACTCGACGTCGTCGTCGTGACCGGTTCGATGCCGCACTTCCCGCGGCCCGGCGCGGTCCTGGGGGAGGCGGCCCGCCTGCTGCGCCCCAGGGGACTGCTCGTGGTCACCGAGGAGGTGAGCCTGGCGCCGCCGGGCCGCGAGCCGTCCGCCGCCTTCCACGAGGTGCACCCGTCGGACGTCTTCTTCGTCACCTCCCTGCCGGACCGACTGCGGCAACTGCGCGCGGCCGGATTCACCGAGGTGGTGCGCAGGGATCTGCGCGAGTGGGCCGTGGCGCTGTTGGCGGACCGGCTGAAGGTGGTGAGGCTGTTCCGCGGGAGCGTGGCCCACATCTATGGCAAGGAGCCGGTGGACCTCATCCACCGCACGCTCACCACCGCCCGGGAGGAATACCTCGGCGGGCGACTGCTGCCCTCACTGCTCACCGCACGGCGGGCGGAGGCCCCCTGACATGACGGCCGAACCGCCCGACGGCACGACGGCGACCGCACAGTGGGGGCCGGTGGCCTGGTCGTACACGGCCGGCGACGGCGCCGAGACCGCACGGGTCGCGGCGCAGCTCGTGACGACCACGCCCTCGGTCTGGCCCCCGAACGGCCGCATCCGCCTCCGTGTGCGCTCGACACGTGACCCGGCGGCGCTGGACCGGCTGGAGCGGGTGGCATCAGGGCCCGCCCGGCGGCTGCGCGAGGAAACCTACCGACGTGCCCCGGAGGGGACGTGGCTGTGCTGCGGCAACCGTCCTGCGGACGCGGCGGACCCGGCGCTCCCACGGCACGCCGTCGGCCACCGAAACGGGCAGTGGACGATCCTGCATGACGACGGCAGCGGCCCCGACCAGTGCGCGCGAACCGGCGACATCGTGCTGCGGGCCCTGGTGGCGGCCGCACTCACGGCACTCGGGGGCCTGACGGTGCACGCGTCCGCCGCGACCGGCCGGGACGGACGGGCCGTCGTGTTCCTCGGCGACTCCGGTACGGGCAAGAGCACACTCGCCCTGCGTCTCGCCCGGGCGGGTGGCTGCCTCGTGAGCGGCGACCGGACCCTGCTGGTGCCGGGCCCAGGTGGCTGGTGGGCCGTGGGGACCGGGCTGTTGCCCCGCTTCCGCTGGGGCACGCTCGAAGGGCTGGGCCTCGCGATGCGGGTGCGCGATGCCGCTCTGCTGCGCCACGGTGACGGCCGCTGCCGGTTGGCCGACCTGCCGCGGACACCGGACAAAGTGGTCTTCACCCCCACGGAGTCGAAGCGCGTCCTGGACGTCCGCACCGCCGACTGTGCCCCGCTCGGCAAGCTGGTGGTGCTGTCCCCGGCCGAGGGGGACGTCCCCACCACGCGTGCGGTCACCCCTGAGGCAACGGCGGCAGCAGTCGGGGCGCACTCACTGTCTTCCGACGCCGGCTGCCTGGTGTGGCCGTTCCCCATCCGTCCCGCCCAGGTGAGGGGAGTCGCCGACCTTGTCGGTGAGGTGGCCGGGTCCGCCCTCACCTGGGACCCCGTCCGGCACCGGGCCGAGGAGGCCCTGCGCCGTGTCCTGGCGGACGCGCCCGGTGCCCCGCCGTCCGGCCGCCGTTCCCCGGCGTCGTGACCGGTATGTGGGGGCTGCCAGGAGTCATCGGCGGCGCCGTCCTGCGCGCCACCGGATGCGCGACGGGCGTCCTGCTGCTCGTCCGTCCGACGGCCGCCGTGCTCTGGTGGCTGATCGGATGCTGGCTGCTGTACCAGGCCGGGACCGCCTTGGGCACCGCCGCGCTGGCCCCGGCCGCCCGCACCCGGGACCGGGCCGCCCGCATCCGGCTGCTGCGCGCCGTGCAGCGGCTGGGCCCGGCCCCCGGCCACCGGGACCCCGGGCCGCTGCGGGACCACCTGTACGCCGCGGCGGGCGTCGCGATCCGCTGGGAGCCGAAACCGGGTGCGGCCGTCGCCGCCCTCGCCCACGTCACCGGCTTCCTGCTGATGCTCGCAAGCCTGTGCGTGGCTCTTGCCGTTGTGGATCCCTCTCTGGCGGTCGGTCCGGGCCTGTGCGTCGCACTCGCCCTCGGTCTGGTGGTGCGTCCTCGCGGGTTGTGCGCGGAGGGCACCGGACGGGCCGGCTGGGATGCCCGCCGCCGCGAGACGCGGATCGTCGCCGTGCTCATCGGTGTGCTCGCCGCCGGCGCCGCGCTCGTACCGGCGCTCGCCGCGACGCGCCGACCGGACGCCGCAGTGGGCCTGTATTCGGCCGCGGTCCTGCTCGCCCGCTTTCTGTACGGCCTGACGGCGGTGGACCTGCAAGCCGTACGACACCGGCGGATGACGCAGCGACATCTGCGGGAGGTCGAGCGGGCGTCGGTACCGGACGACCAGGATCCCGGGGTCATGCCCGCCGGGCTCGTCGTCGTCCCGGCGCGGCCCGGCCGCCTGGGCTTTGCCGACCTCGCCGAGAACGTGCACCTGGGTGCCCTCGCCCCGGACGACTCCGTGCCGGTACGGCTTCCCCATACCGTACGGCTGTGCCATCTGGAGGATCTCGCGCAGTCCCTGCCGCGCGGCTGGCACACCGTGCCCTCCGCCGAGTTCTCGGGCGGTGTCGATCTGGACGAGGAGACGTGGCAGAAGGTCGCCGCCGCTCGGGTCAGTACCCTCCTCGAACTGGGTGCGACAGAGGTGCTGCTGCCCGGCGAGCCCGACCCCTTCCTGGCCGCGGTGCTGGCCGACTGGGGTTCCCGTACCCGTGTGCGGGTGCGGGTGTCTGCCGGGCCCGACGGGGCCGCGCCCGAGGGAGTCGCGCCTGACGAGCCCGTGCCCGAAAGAGCCACGTCGTGAAGCGCGCGTGTCATCTGCCCGTGGTCGCGGGCCTGCTGGGCGCGGCGGCCACTCTGCTCGGTGCTGCCGTGGGCCTGGTGGTGCACGCGGCACGGACCGGCGGGGCGCCGGAGCCGCCGTTGTACGGTGCGGGCGTCGCGTTCTGCTGCGCCTGCGTCATGGGCCACTGGACGGGCGCCCGCGCCTCCGCCGTACGAAAACTCGCGCACTCACCACCGGCCGGGCCCTCGTCATTGACGGCCCGTCATACCGTGGACCGTGCGCTGCGGTTGGGAGTGGCATTCGCCGTACACCCAGCGCTACCGCTGGCCTTTCTGCCGCTGTGCCGGACCGTGTCGGCCCCCGCCGCGCCCGCCCTCAGCGGCGCCGACGCCGACGCGGCCCGCGCGGTGCGCCGCATCGTGCGCACCGCCACGGAGGACGTCTGGACCGGCCCGTCCTGGGCGGCGCTTGTCCCGCTGCTCCTGCTGCGCCACGCGGAGTTCTCCGCGCGTGTGGCGGCCGCAACGGTCCGGGGCGCGCGCCGCGCCGCAGCCGACGGCATGCGCGCCCGATTGCCTGTCCTGTACGCCCTTGTGCTCTCGGCCACGGTGCTCACGCCGGCCGGCCTGATGCCGACCGGCCCGGGTGGAGCCGTCACGGCTGTCCTCGTGTTCCTCACGGTGGTCACGACGCCGCTCGGCCGTGACGGCGAGCTGCGTGGTCCGGGCGCCTGACGGCGCCGGGGTCAGGCGTCGCTCGGGCCGGGCTGCCAGCCGCGTGCCTGCCCCCACACGTCGGCCCGGCGGACCAGCTCCCACACCACCGAGGACTTCTCCGCGGTATAGGCACGCCGGTCCGTGCCGTACCGCTCGGTCAGCAGGGCTTTCCGCGCTCCATACAGCTCCGCGTCCGCGGGGCTGTCCCGGAGGTAGTCGCGCAGCAGCAGGCAGAACTGCTCCGCGAAGCTGCCCGCCCGCCGGACGTGCACATGGGTGCGGGGGCCGGACGTCTCGCGGAAGTACCGCTTGGTCAGGTCGGGGTTGCCGGCGCGGAACGCGAACCCCGCGGCCTCCAGCGGTGCACGGAAGCCGACGGGTTCGAACGCGTCGACGGACACCTGGATGTCGATCACGGGCTTCGCTCTCAGACCCGGCACCGCGGTCGAGCCGATGTGGTCGATGCGCAGTGCGACGTCCCCGAGTCCGGCACGCAGGCGCAAGCCCAGCTCCGCGAAGAGGGCCGGCCAGGCATCGCGGTATTGCACGATCTCGATCACGCACCGCACCCTATCCGTGCCACCGGGCCCTTCGGGCGCCTCCGGCATTCCGCCGGGCGGAACGAACGGCGAACCGAGCAGATCGCCGTTCCACCTGGGGGAACACCGCCTTCTCCAGCCCCCGTCGGGTCGGCCACCATGACACCGTCAGGACCCGCGGAGCCGTCGTGCCTCCACGCACCCGACGAAGGAGGCCCATGGCCGTCACCGCCGCATCTCCGCAGACCGGCCCCCGTCCGACGCAGCCGCGTGCGACCGCCGGGACGTTCCGGCTCGCTCTGCCACCCGCGGAACTGACGGTGCACAGTGCGCTGCCCGGACTCCGAGCGGCGATCAGGGCCCTGGTGCACCCCCTGTTCGAGGTGGGCAACGCCGCGTCCCCGACGGCACCGAGCCTGACTGTCACGGCGCGGACCGCCCTGCCCGCCCCGCAGGAACTGGGCACCGCGCCACAGCTACTGGTGCACCCGGACGGGCCCCGCTTCGTCATCCTGGAGCGCTCCGCCGACCGCACCGTGCTCCTGCGCGACGGCGAGGCCGACAGTGCCCCCCTCGTCATCACCGCAACGCCCGGCACCGGATCGGTGTCCGTCGAGGCGCCGGACGCGGGGCCCGCCTCCGTACGGGCCGTCGTCCGGTTACTGGGCACGCTCCTCGGCGCGCAACTCACCGGTCGTGGGGCGGTGTTCCTGCACGGATCGGCCGTGGCCGTGAAGGGTTCCTCGGTGGTGATGCTGGGGCCCAAGCACCGGGGCAAGTCGTCGCTGGCCTTCCTCGCCGTCACACTGAGCGGCGCGGACTTCGTGTCCGACGACACGCTCGTCGCCTGGGCGCGTCAGGTCGGCGACCCGCCGGCCCTGTGGGGGTGGCCGAAACGCATCGGCATCGCCACGGCCCTGCTCGCAGGTCATCCAGCCCGCGAGGCCTTCGAGAGCGCGACGCTGCGGCGCCACCGCTCCGGCACTCAACGGGTGTTCGCCGACGCCACTTGGAGCACCACGCCCGACAGCCGGAAGCGGATCTTCGCGGATCTGGACGAGTTCACCTCGCTGACCGGAGCCGCCGTAGCCACGGAAACTCGCCCGGCGGGCATCGTGCTGCCACAGGCGGACAGGTACCGCAAGGGTTGGAAGATCGACCCCGTCACCGACCGAGCGGAGGCGCTCGGCAGCGCCCTGCTGTCCGGGCCGGACCTGCGGAACTACACCGACTACCTCGGCCTGCTGCCACGCCCGCGCCCCGAGCCCGCTGTCCGCGCGGACGTCCTCACCGCGCTCGGTGCCCTGCCGTGCTTCAGGGTCCACTACGGTCCGGACGTCAACGCCGACTTCCCCCGGTTCTGGGACGAGGTCACCGCGACGCTCGCCCTGCCGGACCGTGCGCGGTGAGCGCCGTGCCCACCGCGCCCGGAATCAACTACCGCATGCCCCTGGCATCCGGTCTGCGGCCCGGCGTTCTGCACCGGTCCGGCGACCTCACCGCGTTCACGGCGGAGGAGGCCGGGGTACTCGTGGCACGGCACGGCCTGGCGTCGGTACTGGACCTCCGCTCGGACTCCGAGGTGGAGCGCTACGGGCCGCCGAGCGGACTGCTCGCCCACGGCGTGCGCTGGCTGCGCGTGCCGCTCACCGGGTATGCGCGTGACACCATCGCCGCGCGACGGCCCGGTGTCACCGACCGCACGCGTTACCTGCACGGCATCCTGACCGATGCGGCCCCCGGGAGCTGGCCGCTCCTGTTCCGGGCGCTCGCCGGGGCGGCGGACCGTCCGTTCCTGCTGAGCTGCCACTTCGGCAAGGACCGCACCGGTGTGGTCGTGGCCTCCCTGCTGGCGCTGGTCGGCGCGCCCCGGCAGGAGATCGCCGCCGACTACGCTGCCGGCACGACCGATCTGGTCGCCAAGGCCGACCGCTTCAGGGACAAATGGCTGCGGCGCGGCCACACCCGTGAGGAGTACCTCTCCCGGCTGCGTACTTCCCCGGTGACGATGGAACGTTGGCTGACCGAGGTGACCACACGTCACAGCGGCATCGAGGAAGCCCTGTTGACGCTCGGCGTGGCGGCGGACGACGTGGCACGGGTGCGCGGGCTGCTGACCGCGCCCCCGCCCGCCCCCGTGCGTCCCGGGCAGCCGGCCCGCGCGAGCGATCTACCGGAGGGCCTTCGATGAGCGCCTCAGTACTGGAGGACGGCGTCCGGGTGCGAACGCCGGTGCCGGATCACGAGTGGCGCGACACACTCGCCGCGGCCGGTCAGGACGCGCTGCCCAGCCAGACGCCGGGATGGCGGTCGGCCGTGTGCGCGCACGGCTGGCGGGACGCCACGCGCCTCTACACCTGGCCCGACGGCACCAGGCTGCTGGTGCCACTGGTGCGGACCGCGGCCGGAAGTTGTGCGGAGTACGCGTCGTGGCCGGAGGGGTGGGGCGTGGGCGGTGTGCTCGGCGCTCCCGACGCGGTCACCCCCGACCGCGCGAGGGCCGTGCTGCGTGACCTGGCGTCCCTGCCCGCGGAACGGGTCTACCTGCGTCCGCATCCCGCGTCGACGGCGATGTGGGATGCGCTGGTTCCGCCAGGTACCCGGCGCAATCCGCGGATGACGCAGATCCTGCCTCTTGAGGGCGGCGTCGACCACGTGTGGCGCCACCGCTTCCGGGGCACGCTGCGCTCCGCTGTACGGCGAGCCGAACGGGCCGGACTCACGGTCGAACACGACGGCTCGGGCCGGCTCCTCCCGGAGTTCGACCGGCTCTTCGAGCTGTCGCTCGACCGATGGGACCGCCAGTCGGACGAGCCGGCGGGAGCAGTGCGCCGGCGGGTGCGAGCGAAGAACCCGCTGACGAAGTTCACCGCCGTCGCCGACCACTTGGGCCCGCACTGCCGTGTCTGGCTGGCGCGCCATGGCGGGCAGGCGGCCGCAGCGGTGGTGGCGCTCTACCAGGGGCCGTACGTCGTCTACTGGCAGGGAGCCATGGACAAAGCCCGGGCCGCGCCCACCTACGCCGCGCCGTACCTGCTGCACCTGGTCATCGAGGACGCCTGCGCGCGCGGCGCGCGGGCGCTCCACATGGGCGATACCTACCCGGGCACCTCGGTGACCCGCTTCAAGACCGCCTTCGGCCCGGATGAGTACCACACGGCCGGCTACTGGATCCCGGGGGCGGGCGTCGGCGGGCGAGCGCCGGTACAGGACGAGAGGGAAGACATGAGGACGTCATGAAGGACCGTCACTGGAGGACCGTTTACCGTGTCGGCGCGTACGAGGTGTGGGGGACCTCGCTGGACAGTGAGGAGCGCCGTCAGCAGGCACCGTACGCCGAACCTGCCGACATCGGCCTCTATCTCGACGAGCGCTGGCGCGGCGAGACGGACGCCCGTACCCCGCACTTCGTGTTCTGGCCCACGCTGGAGGCCCCGGTGGAGAGGCGGCTGCTGGTGAGGCGGATCAAGGAAGCCGCCGCGGCGCTGGCGAACGGTGTCACTGTGGAGGTGGCCTGTTTCGGCGGGCACGGGCGTACGGGAACCGTGCTGTGCTGCCTGGACATGCTCCTGGGCGGGGTGACGGCACAGTCCGCACTGGAGCGGATCCGGCGTGAGTACTGCCATTACGCGGTGGGGTCTGCCGACCTTCAGCACTTCCTCTTCGACGTGGCGAAGGAACTGGCGCCCCGTGCCCCCGAACCGTTGCGTGCCGGGGAGGTCCGTTGAGCACACCGCTGGTCTCCTTCGACCGCACGACGGCCGAGGACGACCCGTTCCGCTGGTACCACGTCCAGGAGACATTCGCTCCCGCCGATGCGAAAGCTCTGCGCGAGACGTTTCCCCGCGACGGGTTCCGGAAGGTCATCCGCACCGGCACGGCCAAGTCGTACGCGATGTACCACCGCCAACTGCACCCCCTGGACGACCGGGAGGCCGACGCCGCCGGACTCGCCGGACCCTGGCGGCGGCTGGTCACCGAAGTCACGGGGCCGGCCTACCGCGCGGCCGTCGCCGAGCTCACGGGCCTTCCGGTCGGCGACGCGCCCGTCGAGGTGAACGTCTGGCGGTACGGCCCGAGTTGCTGGCTGGACCCCCATGTCGACAAGCCGGAGAAGCTGGTCACCCACGTTCTCTACTTCAACGAAGCGTGGCCAGCGGGACGCGGCGGTGATCTCCTGCTGCTGGGCTCCTCGTCCGGTGACGACGTGGTGCGGCGGGTCACTCCCTTCGCCAACACCGGAGTGCTCCTCGTACGGGGCGAGGACAGCTGGCACGCCGTGGAGCAGGTGCACGACGAGGCGGGTGGGCTGGAGCGACTGTCAGCCCAAGTGGTCTTCCACCGTGCGTGAGCGGCAGGGCGGACCCGGTCGGCGGGACCGGTGCGGCCGCCCCCTACCGGCACGGCCGTACGAGGGGGCCGAACACTCCCCGCTCATGGTCCCGTTCGCCGCGTGTCTCCGGGCAGTGGGCGACATTGCGCCGCTCGTCCGTGCCGAACCTGCGGCGTATGTCCTTCTTGACGCGGCGCGTACGGCGCAATGCATCGTCCCCGACGACGGCCAGCACCAGCATGGGCCCCTCGCAGAGGTAGGCAAGCGTGAGGGGGCCGTCCGGCTCGTTCAGCTTCTCCGGGTACCAGCGCTCGGCCTGGGCCCGCGTCAGCCGGAGATGGCCGACGGGTTCGACGGTCAGTCCGGCCTGCTGCAACGCCCGGACCACCTCCGGGGCCAGCCCCCGGCTGACACCGTCCGGCTTGACCAGTACATGGGTGTCCCGGGCGGTGTCGCAGGGCGTCGGCCGCTCACGTCCGGGCCGGTGCCGGATGAGAGACAGGATCTGACGGCGCACGGACCGGCGGTTCACGGCACGGGAACCGGTCCTGAGGCGCTCCGCAGGGCGCGCGAGAGCCCTGCCCCGGCGGCCCGGAGGTGCGCGGCCATCCGGGCCGGGTCCATCCGCTCGGGGGGACCCGCGACGGCCAGCGCGGCGATCAGGATGTCGGACGCGTCCAGCACGGGCGCGGCGATCGCCACCGTCTCCGGTCCGCTGCGGGCGATCGCGAAGCCCTGGTCCGCGACACGGGCCAGCTCCTCTGCCGACGGCTCGCGGACGGCCCGGCGACGCCCTCGCCCTTCGATACGGCCGGTGCCTGCGGGGACGAGCCGGGCGTGGTGGACCCGGAGGAGCTTCGCCACCGCGCATGCCGCCGCCTCGCTCTCCGCCGGGGAGCCGGTGCCGGGGTCGGGCCCCGGGCCGCCGAGCACCCCGCCCGCCAGAACCGGGTCGAGGCCGTTCGGGAGGAACAGGAACGCGCTCTGCCGGGTGAGGTCATGCACCCGCTTCAGGTGTGGGTGGGCCAATTGGCTGAGCATGCGTTGACGGGGTACGCGCGTGCCCAGCGTGAACAGGCTGAGCCCCAGGCGCAGGCCTCTGTCCCCGCGCTCCAGCATGCCCGCGTCGACGAGTTCGGCTATCAGACGGTGGGCGGTCGGCTTGGGCAGTTCGGCACGACGCGCGAGCTCGGACAGGGCCAGCTCAAAGTCCCCTGGACGGAAGCAGGTCAGGATCGAGAGCCCCCGGGAGAGCATGGACCGTGTGGTGCGCGTCTGACCGGTCAAGAGAGTGTCCTCCTGGTCGCTGAGAGGGCGGTGGCGGGAGCTTCGGTCTCGGTCACGGGCTTCGGACCCGGCGCGGCGGCCGGGCACCCGAGCCGCGCAGCCCGGGCCCACACCGGAGCCCAGCAGCAGAACCGGGTCCCCGCTCCGGATCTCGCCGGGTGCCGACGACTCGGGAAAACGCCGGGGGCACGGACGCCGCCTCGGAGGGATTGCCGACCTCTGTGATCGGCCTTGAGGACGGCCACTGTCCGACACCATCGGTGAATACCGTCTCCGTGTCGGCATCGTGCGCGTTCAGGCACTCGGTCATCTTCTCCGCGCCGACGACGAGGGCGTGACGGCTCGTCTCAGCCCACAGGGGCCCGTTCGTGGCGCCGAGGGCATAACAAGCGCCGACGCTTGCGGCGTTCATGCCGGATGCCGCCATGGCCGGGTTTCCCTGCCTGGCCGCAACACCCGGCTCTCCACAGCCGGCCGGGCCACGCGGGAGTGGTCGAGGTGCTCATCGACGGCGTCGGGCACGGCGCGGACGGATGCCGCGACATCACTCGGCGAGGCCCAGATATTCATCTCAACTGAATCCCCCGTTGTCGCCGTTGTACAGCAGCCACTATCAGCTGTCGGCCTGGTCCATGGCCCGACACCAGACCGCCCGCCTCATATCAGTTCGAGGCGGTTTCGTGGACAAGACAGCGCTGCCGGCCAGGAGGTCCAAGGGCGGCGTCCCACCCCGTCGGGTACTTCTGCGAATGCGAGCGACAGAAAGTGCCGCCCCTCATTGCCGGCCACGACGGATATGCAGCGTTCCCGGACTCGAAAGAAATGCTCACTTCTCATCCCCCGTCATGCATTTGGGACGGCCCATTGGGGCCTTCCCGCCACGTCAGACCTAAGAGCCTGGAACCGACCCAAGCGCGAGAAACGCATAGTCGTCGTGCCGCGCTCGATTTCTATCAGGTCGTCGCAACTCGACGTCTCCACAGTCGACTTTTCCGGCCACTTGCCCGCTCCGCACCCCTGCCACCTCCCGTCACTTCACTTCACGCCATATGCCCGCTTCAGCCGCATTCATCTACCCATCAATCACCACAGAGCAGACAACCCGGCGCCACCTCGACACGCAATATGTACGTTGCAATCCGTACTTTTGGCTGTAAACCACAGTCCAGCTACTCGTGCGCTCAAAAAGGGCTTCAAGTCGAGCACATGGCCAGAGGCGAACGAGGCAACGGGGCATCGCGCACAGCACGAGCAGCTCGAGGCAGCACGTCTTTATCGACTCTGCGCGCCCAGCTGGGAAAGTCCCACCGCATTCACCGGGCGCGACACCGGCGCATGCACATCACGAGCACTCCCTACCGTGTTCCTGCTGTGCGCGGTGCACATTTCGGCGTCCCGCAGCGGCCGCTTCCGCCACCAGGTATCGACACTTGCGGGGGCAAAGGATTGGCACCGTCCACGTCGCGGCATCCCCCACGAGCGGCTGGGCGAAGCGCCCTCCTTCGCCGCCGGCCTTCGAGGGCTACGACACGGTCGCCGTCCTCGCCGATGTGCTGCGTTCTCACGGCGCGGAACGGGCGCGCACTGCCGAACCCTGGCCGCGCGTGGCAGTCGAAGGCACCAAGTCATGGCGGGCGGCACAGGCACAGGCACCGACCGTTACTCGGCGAGCAGGCGGTTGAAGAAGGACCGGTAATGGCGCAGTGCTATGCGCAAGCCCTCGGTGTCGACTTGCTCGCCGCGATTCCACTGTCCTTCCAGCGCCTTCTTGTGGTCGGCGAACGTCGTGGCAAGGCTCTGCATGACCTCTGCAACCAGAGCGTCGGCGCCCTGCACAGCTTCGCGCGGTTCATCCACGAACCTGCTTTGGATCTCTTGCCAGCGCCTGCGGAATCCGTCGGCGTCCTCTCCCGAGAGAAGCTGCGGGGACTCCTCCTCAACGGCGCCCGTGCTCTCGGGGCCAGGAGTGGAGGTTTCCGTTTGTATCGGAGTGGCCTCGCCAGGGAGGGTGGGTGCCTCGGCGGCGGGTGATGTTGTTCCCGGGTCTGGAGGGGCTTCGGGGGGATGAGCCAGATCTTCGGTAGTCAGGCCCCTCTGCTCGGGGCCGGGGTCGGCTTCTCGATCGCGTTGCATTTCCCCATCCTTTAGCTGTTGTGGTGGGGTTCGCTCAGGCGGGTGCGCGTTCACGTCCCCCGCCGTCGGAGAGCAGTTCGTCGAAAAGGGCGCGGTAGTGCACCATGGCGCCCCGCAGTTGCTCAGTGGTGGCCTTGTGCTGGGTACTGAGCGCATCGACCTCGTGGGCGACCCGGTAGTGCTCCAGCGTGCGTCCGTGCTCGACGGAGAGGTCCCTGACCTGCTGCTCAAAGCCTTCGGTCGGATACCCCCGCTCGTGCATCAGCGACGTCACCAGCCGGTCTGCGTCATGCACAGCTTCTTCCGGGCGGTCGACGAACTCCTCCTGCACGCCGGCCCAGTCGCGGCTGTAACGCTCACGGCTGCTGCTGGGCAGGGGCTTGATGTCCAGCGAATCATGTCGCTTCTCGCGTGACCTCAGCTCTCGCTCACCGGCCCGCCGGCTGTCAGCGTCCTCAATGGTGCGCTCGTACTCAGGGCCGAAGCGTTCACGCAGATGGCGACGGCGGACCACGAAAAGCGTGATCCCGACGGCGAGCAGAGCAACCACCACCACGACGGGAATGATGATCGCCAGAAGGGTGCCTGTTGACATCGGGCAAACCTCCTTACAAAGGCGGCTCTGCTCTCAGCTTAGAACCGGAGGATGTGGTTGACCGGGCAACGAATATGCCTTCCGCTCCCACTTCGGCATCGAGAGCTTCTACTGCCGGCCCGGCATCGAGGGCGCCCACGAGAAGGGGCGGGGCCGACGGGCAGACCGTCTACTTCCGCCGCAACCACTTCACGCCTGTCCCGGAAGTCACCTCGCTCGCAGAGCTGAATGCGCTGGTCGAAACCAATGGGACCTCCACGACGGCCGCCGGCGCATCAGGGCGAGGCCGGGACACAGCGCGTCGAAGGACACCTCGCCGCCCAAGCGCTCCGGGGTGCCCCCCATCGTGATCAGCAGGGTGACGGCGGTGCCCGGTCCGATGCCCACCGGGGTGAGCAGCTGCAGGAAGTGATGTTCGACGAGCCGGGCCAGATGCTGTTCCAGGACCGGTTCTGCCCGATCAGCTGCTCGATGCGCCGGGCCAGCAGGGTCAGGACTATCCAGGTGGCCGGCAGCACCGCGTCGTCGCCGCCCGCGCCCCCGTCTCCGTCGTTGCCGGCAAGGCTTGCACAGGTGCGAACGGGGCCGGGTGGTTCAGCCCAGCCACTGCTTCCCGCAGGGCCGGGTCCGCGGTAGCGAGGACGGCCTTGAGCCGTGGGACCGTCAACGTAGGCGCCGGGCTGCATGTACGCCCGCAGGCGGGACTGGGCGCGGGCTCGGAAGTGGCTTGAGAGGCTGTTGGTTGGTCAGTCCCGAGGCAGGGCGGCGAGCCAGCGGTCGTCCTGGAACTCGGCAGGGACTTCGTCCTCGCCGCTGGCGGCGGGACGGCACCTGGCAGCGGGGCTTCGCTGAACCGCAGGCCCAGGCCGACGCCAGGGAGCTCATCACCTGTGATCTCGACGTCGACTCCACTGTATGCCGGGCCCATCAGCATGCCGCGGGGGCGAGGAAAAGGGGGATCTGCAGGTCGAGCCGCCCGGCGGTATCAGCGTCGAGCCGGACGACCACGGTCTCGGGCGCTCGCGCGGCGGCCTGACCACCAAGCTTACCGACGATGAGCTGGCGCGTGCTGTCGGAGTCGAGCATGCGCCTGAAGCGCCATTCGCAGTGGCCGTCGGGTACTTCCGGGACATCCCGTGGGCAGCCCAAAGCATCGAGGCTTAGAGGTCGCGCGGGTAGGCACGGTGGCACACCGATACAGAGAGGTGAGCGCGGAGTTCCGGTGATCATGGGGTTGTGACGGCACGTGATCACAGATGTGAGTGTTCTTGTGGGCACCTCCTCACTCGGCGGCCACCGTCGCCTGCCACGCGCCCGGGCGTTTGCCTGTGGCCTTGTGGAAGAACACCGAGAAGTTGGATGCGTCGGAGAAGCCGAGTATGTCGGCACAGCGGGCGGCGGTGAGGCGGTCGTGTGCGAGGAGCCGCTTGGCTTCCAGAGTGATCCGTTCGGCGATGTACGCCTTCGCGGTGCGGCCGGTGGCCTGCTGCACCGCTCGTGAGAGGGTGCGGGGCGCGTATCCCAGCGCACGGGCGTAGTAGCCGGCATCGTGGTGTTGCCGGAAGTGCGCTTCGACGCTGGAGCGGAACAACCGGAACACCGGATGTGTGAGCCGTGCTTCGGCGTGCGGTGGGTGCAGCCGGGCGATGAGCGCGGAGAGCAGGATTTCGGGCAGCTCCGTCGAGGAGTCACTGGGTGGGGCGGATGCTTCGAGGAGGAGATGGCTGCGCGCCGTGTCGACGAAGGGCCAGTCGGCGTCGGGGATGCTCCAGTGCGCGGCCAGGTCCGGGGAGGCGACGAGTTCTCGGGTGGTGTGGGTGACCGGCGCGGTCGGCACGAACAGCACGAGGTGTCCTGCCACTTCGGCGATGTCGTCCCACCGGTGCACCGCGCCGGGGGGAATCCACACCGCGGACCGATCTTGGAGCGGGTGGAGGTGGAAATCGACCGTGACTGAGCCGGGTCCGGCGTCGATGACGGCAAGGACGTGGAAGTCGGCGCGCTGCGTGCCGCCGTCGTTCAGCTCGCGAAGGCTGCCGAACGTCATCGTCTCGACCGAGGCGGCACGGCGTCCTGCGGGCTGGTAGGTCATCTGCCGGATCACGCTCACGTGTCCAGTTTTCACCATCGGGCGACCAGTCATGCCGATGTCCCCTCCGGGTGCAGAAGTTTCAATGAATACACAGGGCAATCGCCTACAGCATCGACCGGAAGAGCCATCATGAACACGACGCAGCAGACGCTTCTGCCCGCTTACGACCATCGGCCGGGGACCGGGCCGACTCTGGTGTTCCTGCACTATTGGGGTGGTTCTGCCCGCACCTGGGACCTCGTCGTCGACCGCCTGGCGGGCCGTGACGTGCTCACGGTCGACTTCCGCGGGTGGAGCCGGTCGAGCGCTCTGCCCGGTCCCTATACGCTCGGTCAGCTCGCCGACGACACGCTCGCCGTGCTCGCGGATGCGGGGGTCACCGACTACGTCCTGGTGGGGCATTCGATGGGGGGTAAGGTCGCACAGCTGGTCGCGGCCACCCGGCCCGCCGGCTTGCGCGGCATCGTTCTCGTCGGCTCCGGCCCGGCGAAGCCCGCCGCACAGGTCACTCCCGAGTACCAGGAAGCCCTGTCGCACGCCTACGACTCCGCCGAGTCCGTGGCGGGGGCACGGGATCACGTCCTCACCGCGACCGAGCTGCCCGCTCCGGTCAAGGCGCAGATCGTGACCGATTCGCGGACCGTCACCGACGCCGCCCGCACCGAGTGGCCGCAGCGCGGCATCGCGCAGGACATCACCGAGCACACGCGCATGGTCAGCGTGCCCGCTCTCGTCGTCGCCGGGGAACACGACCAGGTGGAGCCCGTCGGCGTGCTCCGCGACAACCTGGTGCCCTACCTCTCCCAAGCCGACTTCGTGGTGGTCCCCCACACCGGTCACCTGATCCCGCTGGAAGCCCCGGCCGACCTCGTCGACGCCATCACCGCATTCGCGCCGGCAGCCTGACCGTCCCCGCGGCCCGACGACGGGCTGTACCCCTGATCACCCGCACACGGGGCCGGGACAGGCCCTGCCGCGTTGCACCGCACCCGACAGATCTGCTTGTACGCCGGCCGCAGAGCGGCCGGCTCCGCATCGTGGACGACCTGTTCCCCGAGCCAGCCGCCCGGGGCCCGGGGCAACGCGGTGAGCGGCGCCCGTCACGCACCAGTCGCCTCCCCGTCTCACGCCCCCAACGGGCCCAGCGATCCCCTTCTTGGGCCCGTTCTGCCCTCGCGGATCTGTCCGGCGGATCATGTGACCGTCTCGCCCCGGACCCTGTCCTGTTCGTGAGGCGGGGCGGGAGGGCGGACGGGGCAGCCTGACGAACGATGAGTGGGCACGATTCGTACCGCATCTACCGAAGACCGGCCGCCGGGGCAGGCGGTTGAGCATCACCGGAACGCTGGTCGACCACTTGCTGTGCGGCATGAAGGAGTGAATCGAGGAGCGGGTGCTATGCGCCAAGTGCGGTGCCACGCAACGGAGTTACCGTGCGCTGCGCGAATGTGTTGGACCGAGTTATTTTCTGTTCATTCTGCAACCGTCCCGCTTTTGTTTCCGTCTATCCCTGCAGCCCCTTCCGTCCCACCGGGCCCATAGCTCAGCGGGACGGATCCGAGGGGCGACTGATGTGTTACCCGTTGGAGGATTTGTGCGCAACCGAACCAGGAGCATGGTGGCAGGCGCTGTGGGCGCCGCCTTAGTCGCGGCCGCGGCCGGCGGCGCCATGGCAGCACCGGCGGACGGCAACGGGCGGGGCCAGGACCAGCCCTCCACGAGTTCCGCCAAGCGGAGCAAGGCCACCCAGGGCGACCTCGACGGCGACGGCCACGCCGACCTCGGCGTGGGAGCACCCGAGGGCACCGTCTCCGGGAAGTCCAAGGCAGGCTACGTAGGCGTGACCTACGGCGCCAAGGGTGGCGTCGACACCAAGCGACACAGCACACTGACGCAGGCCAGCGCGGGCGTGCCCGGCACCCCGGAGGCCAAGGACGGCTTCGGCTCGACCGTGGTGCGTGGCGACGTGGACGGGGACGGTTACGCCGACCTGGTCGTCGCCGCGAACAACGAGGCCATCGGCAGCACTACGCAGGCCGGTTCCGTCACGATCGTCTTCGGCTCCAAGAGCGGCCTGTCCCGCGACGCCATCGCCTTCCACGCGCCGAAGGTCGCCGCCAACGCGCACTTCGGCGACCAGATAGCCGTGGGCGACCACAACAAGGACGGCCTCAGCGACATCGCCACCTCCGACGGCGAGAAGGTACAGCTCGTCAAGGGCGCGAAGAACCTGCGGCAGACCGCGACCCCGAAGATGACCAGCGTCACCCCGCCCGGCGGCGGCGTCAGCGTCGAACACCTGGCCTCCGGCGACATCAACGGGGACGGCTACACCGATCTCGTCACCGTCGCCTCCCAGGACTCGCCCTCCGACGAGGGCACGCTCGGCGTGCTGCCCGGTTCACCTGGGGGCCTGAAGAGCACGCCGCTGGGCAAGGACATCCCACTGCCGTTCGCGCACTACCGCCCCGTGGTCGGCGACATCAACGGCGACGGGAAGGAGGACGTCGTCACAGACACCGGCTTCTCGGACGGTCCGCAAGAGCAGAAGCTGCGCACCTACCCCGGCACCGCCGACGGGCTCGACTCCGACAAGCCGGTGGACTGGAAGGGCAAGGCGCAGGAGGGCGAGGCCATCCGGCTCGCCGACTTCGACGGCGACGGCCACGACGACCTGGTGGTCAGCAACACCGGCGCCGAGGCGCCCGGTGGCTATAACAACGCCGGTGCCATCAACGTGCTCAAGGGCACCGAGAACTGGCTGACCGACAAGGGGGCGCAGACCTTCTCGCTCGACACCGAGGGCGTCCCCGGCTCCATGGAGGGCAACGACAAGTTCGGTACGTCCGTCTCCCCGGCCGACTACAACGGTGACGGCAAGGCGGACCTGGCCGTGGGCATCCCGAACCGCACCAAGGGCGTCGGCGCGGCGGCCCTGCTGTACGCGGGCACCGACGGGCTGAGCGCCAAGAACTCGTCACTCATCGACCCCAATGACCTGGGTTCCCCGGCGACGAAGGGCCGCTTCGGCACGGAGCTGACGAACCCGGCGAAGTAGGCCCGCACGCTGGGCCTGTTCGGCAGATCACGTGCCTGTCGGCTGGTGAGCTGGTCGCTGCCGACTGGGGCGGGTGATCTGACAGATGCCGAGTGGGAACGGCTGCGGCCGTTCCTGCCGGTCACCAACCGGCGTTGTGGACTGCGCCGGCACCACTGACAGGTGATCGACGCTCTGGGGCGACGATCGCCACCGGCCGCGGCGTGCGTCCTCCTCCGTCATGCTGAGCCGGCCGCCCGTGCTGTCCCGCGAGACGGCGGTGGGCTTGGGCCGGCCGTCATGGTTGCGTGCGCGGTCGCGCAGAACGTGGCGTGCGAGCCGCTCAAGCAGGCCGCAGTGTCGCGGTGGCGATCTCGACGAAGTCACGCAGTAGTCTCTCGCGCCGGTCCGTGGCAACCGCCAGGCAAGTCTCGATCCCCGGGGCGTCTGTGACGGGGAGGTGGACGAGGTCGGGGCGGGAGTAGGACCGCGCGACGCTCAGCGGGATGAGGGCGATGCCGTGCCCGGAGGCGATGAGCTCGAACTTTTCTTCCAGCGACGACGTCCGCCGCTGCGGTGCGTCGAGCATCCGCTCGCCGTCGAGGTCTGCGGAGGTGAGTTCCGGACGGCCCGCCAGGGGGTGCGTCGCGGGCATGCAGGCGACCCTGGGATCGTGACCGATGGGAATGATGCGCAAGCCCGATTCATCGAACGGCCGCCGCAGGTAGCCGACTTGGGCCCGGCCGTCCCGCAGCGGCCGGTCCTGCTCCCACCAGCGTGCCGGGACGACGTCGATCTCGACGTCCGCGTGGTGCGACGTGAACGCCCGGATCGCCTCCGATACGTGCAGCCCCGGCGAGAAGGCGACCACCAGCCGTTGGACGCCTTGATCGACGTCCTGTACGCGGCGGACCACCGCTGCGACGGACCGGAGGATCTGCTGCGCCTCCTCGTAGAGCTGTGTGCCGGCGGCGGTCAGCTCCACGCTGCGGGTGGTCCGTAAGAGCAGCGTGCACCCCAACTCCTGCTCCAGAGACTTGATTTGGCGGCTGAGCACCGGCTGGGCGATGTAGAGCTGTTCCGCCGCACGGCCGAAGTGCCGGTGCTCGGCCAGCGTGGCGAAGTAGCGGAGCTTGCGAAGATCCAGATCCATACCCTGAAGGTATCAATCGTCTCCAAGGGTATTGGACGCCGCCAACGGCCGGCCCGAGACTCGAAGCATGATCGTCATTACCGCTCCCACCGGCCAGATCGGCGGCCGGCTCCTGGAGATCCTCCTCGACGAGACCCGGGCCCGCGGCGAAGAGCTGCGCGTCATCGTGCGTGACCCGGGGAGACTCCCCGACGCGGTCCGCGCCCGGGTCGACGTCGTCACCGGTTCGCACGGCGACGCGGAGGTCGTCGACCGGGCCTTCACCGGCGCGGACGCCGTCTTCTGGCTGGTCCCCTCACACACACAGGCACCGAGCCTGGACGCCATGTACTCCCACTTCACCCGCGCTGCCGCTGAGGCCTTCACGACTCACGGAGTCGGACACGTCGTCGGCGTCTCGGCGCTCGGCCGGGGCACCCCCGTCGCCGGCCGCGCCGGGCACGTGACGGCGTCGCTGGCCATGGACGACCTCATCGCGGGGACGGGCGTGGCCTACCGGGCGCTCGCCAACCCGACCTTCTTCGACAACCTGCTGTGGCAGGCGGTTTCGATCCGCGACCACGGCGTGTTCACGGGCACCGCGGCCGCCGACCGCAAGGGGCCGGCGGTCGCCACCCGGGACATCGCCGCGGCCGCCGCCGACCTGCTGCTCGACCGCTCGTGGGCGGGGACGGGCGAAGTCCCGGTGCTGGGCCCCGAGGACCTTTCGCCGAACGACTTGGCGCGCATCATGTCCGACGTCCTGGGCCGCCCGATCCGCTACGAACGGCAGACGTTCGACGACCTGCGCGATGCGCTCGCGGGACGAGGCATGGGGGACGCGCTCGTGCAGGGCTACCTCGACATGATGCGGGCCAAGGACGACGGCCTCGACGACGGGGTGCGGCGCACCCCGCAGACCGCGAGCCCAACGGCGTTCCGCGAGTGGTGCGAGCAGGTCCTCACGCCGGCGGTCCAGGCATGAGGGCCCGGACCGCCCTCATCGTCGGGGCGTCCCGGGCCCTCGGGCTCGGCCTGGCCATCGAGTACGCCCACCGGGGTGGGACGTCATCGGAACCGCCCGGGGCGATCGGCGCACCGGCCTGCACGACCTGGCCGAGGCGTCCGAGGGCCGCGTCACCGTCGAGTCGCTGGACATGACGGAGCCCGAGCAGATCGCCGCGTGACGCGGACGTCTGGCGGACCGCACTCTGGACCTGCTGTTCGTCAACGCCGCCAGCACGCGGAGCAACGTCCGCATCGGCGCGGTCCCGACGGAGATGTTCGTCGACGTCATGGTCACCAACGCCCTCGGCCCGATGCGGGTGGTCGAGTCCCCCCGCTCGCGGTTCGACGACCGCTCCCCGCCCGCCCCGGGGGAGGCGGGGGGGACCCGGTGCCTTGCCGTCAGTCTGTGGGCCGTTGGGGGCCGACCGGGTGCGGCGTCGGTGTCGTGTGGTGTTCTCCGGTGGTGCGGCCGGTTTGCTGGGCGGGGATCTGGCGTACGCATTCGATGAGGTAGTCGCCGGTGTCCGCAGCGACGGTGACGCCGTGGGTCTCGCTGTGGAAGCCGGGGAAGCGCCGGTCGAAGGACTCCAGGGCGGTCAGGTACCGCAGCAGCGGACCGTCGGGGGCGCCCGTGTTTTCGCCGGGCATGAGGACGGGAATGCCCGGCGGGGTGACGGTGACCATGGCAGCGGCCACCCGGCCGGCCGCGTCGGTCAGCCTTACCCGCTCGGTGCCGCCGCGGATGAGGCGCTGATAGCAGTGCTGGGGCGGGGTGACGGGCTCGGGCAGCTCCTGGAATGCGGTGTCGAGCAGCTCGACCAGGCGGGCACCGCGCAGGTGGTCGTGCATCTCCTGGCACAACTCACGCAGGGTCTGGCCGGTGTAGCGGTGGGGGTGGGCGGCGACCAGCTCCGGCAGTACCCGCTCCAGGGGTGCGTCGTGGTCGTAGAGCGTTTTGAAGTCCATGAGGGCGTCCATCAGGGTTCCCCACTTGCCCTTGGTGATCCCCATGGAGAAGAGGATGAGCGTGGTGTAGCTGTCGGTCTTCTCCACCACGATGCCCCTGGTGGCCAGGTAGGCGGTGAGGATGCGGGCGGGGATGCCCCAGGGGGACATCTGTCCGGTGGCGTCGATGCCGGGGCAGGTGAGGGTGACCTTGATGGGATCGAGCAGGCAGTAGCCCTTGGTCAGTCCGGTGAAGCCGTGCCAGTCGGCGTCGGGCTCCAGCTGCCAGCAGGACGGATCGGTGCGCAGCAGTTCCAGGGGGGCGTCGGCGAAGGGGAGACGCTCGCCGGTGGCCGGGTCGGTCACGGCCTCGGGTTGCCAGACGCCGAAGAACCAGTCGGGCCGGTCGTCGACGGCGGCGATGCGCCGGGCGACGCGTACGACCGTCTGGCGAAAGCGGATGGCTTCGGTCACCGATTCGTCGATGAGGCAGCGGCCCTGGGGACCGTCCATCATCGCGGTGGCCACGTCGAGGGAGGCGATCATCGGATACAGCGGTGAGGTGGTGCCGTGCATCATGAACGCCTCGTTGAACCGGTCGTGCTCCACCGGCGCCCTGGGTGCGGATTTGATGTGCACCATGGCGCTCTGTGACAGGGCGGCCAGCAGCTTGTGGGTGGACTGGGTGGAGAAGACTGTGGGACGTTCGGGTCCGGGGAAGGTTTCGGGGCCCACCGCCATGCCGTAGCGGCCGGCGTAAAGGGGATGGAAGCGGGCGTAGGCGAACCAGGCTTCGTCGAAGTGGAGCCGAGGGGTACTGGGTGCGAGGGCCTGGGCGACCTGGACGGTGTCGTAACACAGGCCGTCGTAGGTGGAGTTCGTCAGCACCGCGTACTGGGCCGTGGGCGAGACGGCGCCCTGGGCCAGTGGGTTGCGGCCGGCCCGGGAGGCGACCGAGGGTGCCTGAATCTCGGCGGGCGGCAGGGGGCCTGCCAGACCGTAGCCGTTGCGGGTGGGGACCAGGTAGACCGGCCGGGCTCCAGAGAGGACCAGACCGTGCAGCACCGACTTGTGGCAGTTGCGGTCCACCAGTGCGATCTCGTCCTGGGTGACGCTGAAGTGACCGACCATCCGGTCGCAGGTGGAGTCGCCGTGGAGTACGAAGTAGGTGCGGTCGGCGCCGAAGACGCGGGCGGCATTGCGCTCGGCGGCACCTACCGGGCCGGTGTGTTCGAAGAGGGAACCGAGTTCCCCGACGGAGATGGACAGGTCGCTGCGCAGCAGCCGTTCCCCGAAGTAGTCGTGGAAGGCCCGGCCGACGGGGGACTTGAGGAAGGCGACACCGCCGGAGTGGGCAGGGGTGTGCCAGGAGTACTCGTGCGCGTGGTCGAAGCGGCGCAGAGCCTTGAAGAACGGGGGTAGCAGGTCGTGCTGGTAGCCGCGGGCGGCGCCGGCGATGCGTCCGGCGATGAAGGGCGCGGTGTCCTCCAGCGGCCAGATGTAGCCGATCACCGTTTCGGCCACCCACAAGGGCAGGTGTTCCAGGTCTTCGCCGTTCGTGACCAGGAAGACGGGGAGATTCTGGAAGCGTCGGCCGACGTGGCGCAGTACCTCGGCACCGCCTGTTTCGCCGCCTTCTCCGGCGGCCTGGGGAAGGTCCCAGTCGAGCACGACGGCAGCCGTGCCCGCCTCGGTTCGCAGCACTGCCTGGGCGTCGTCGGCTGTGGTGGCCCAGCGCACGTCAATGCCTCGGTTCTCCAACTCGTTGCGGATTCTGCGCAGTTGCTCGGCGGCGACGCCTTGACCCTGTGGGAACTCGTGTACCGCGAACAGAACCGTCGCGTCGGTCATAGTGGCCCCTCTGCTGTGCGCGTGTCGGCGCATGGACTGCTCGTACGCACCATGCCTGCTGTCCGAGAGGCAACCGGAAGATCACCGGCAGCGGCCCAGTGGCTGGACCAAACCACTCCGAGGAGGGAACCGGAAACCGCCGCACCTGACCGCTACGTGAACGCTGGTGGCGGGGCTCTCCTGTCCCGGGGGGCCGCGCCAGCGGTGACGATCCTTCAGTGAGACGGGACTACGTCCTCCAGCAGCACTCCGTGGTCCGGCCGGACGTGAGGTGGGGGTACGAGGAGTGGCAGCCTGACCTGTTCGCGAAGAACGACGTGCTCGACCCGGCCTCCGCGGAGAAGAACCTCGGCTCGAAGATCCACATCTGGTGCGACTTCGACACGAGGAACGAGGAGCAGATCGCGGCCGACATCGAGAATCCTCTGCGTATGCTCAGCCAGCAGGTCTGGGGTTCACTACATCTGTCGCCGACCTGGGAAGACTTCACCTCGATCATCGAGATCGTCGGGCATACCCCGAACTGGTGACCCGAGGGACCCGCAGCCTTGCCCTGGCGTTCAATGGGTTATGTGGAATCCCCGGCAGCTCATCGTTCCACCTGGCGGGCAGGTCGGTCTGCGGGGGCGGGCACGGAGAGTACGTGAGCACGTCTCCGCCAGCGCCTCTCAGCCAAGAAAAGCAGCTAGGCCCCAGTTCGGTGGTCGCGGCCGACTGCGGCCAGGGCCTCCCTACCCGGCTACGGTGAGACGGGCGATCTGGTCCCGCAGCTGTTCGACCGACTCGCGGACGAGCTGCTGCCGGGACTCGATCTATGCTCCCCGCGCGAGCGGAGGTCAACCGAGGAACAGAACGGCACGCAGCGCCTGGCGGACGCGATAAGCCGGTTGACGGTGGCCCGCGAATCCCGTAGCGGGTATGAGCGGGAGAAGTTCCGTCTGTGGACCGACGCGGGTGGCCGAGGCTGTGAAGAAGCCGCGGCAGGGCAGAGCTGCAACCTGACCGGCGGAAGCCGGCGCTCGTACTACGACGACAAGACCTTCACCGACGCCCGCAAACTCGACATCGACCTCGTGCCCTTCGCCGAAGCGTGGGGCTCCGGCGCCTCGAAGTGGGCACCGGAGCGCCGCGAGCAGTACGCCAACGAGCTGAGCGCGGAGCGCAGTCTCCTCGCGGTCAGCCTGGGCCCCACCGGACCAAGGGGGACAAGGATCCGGCCGAGTGGATGCCGTCAGCGAAGGACGCTGTCCCGTCTCACTCAATCGACTCATTTTCGGTGCACCGGCCGTCGGCGTCGACGAGCCCGCGCTCGCGCAAGCCGTCCATGACCGCGGCCAGCCGCTCCTGGGTAGGACTCGGTATGCGGTCGCTCCGTAGCGGCGCGCTCTATATCGCGGAGGTTCAGATGACGCAGTATCCCGGGGCGACCCCGTACCCGATCCCGCCCGCAGTGCAGGAAGCGTACGGTCCGGCGGATCTCAGCTCGATGTCCCTGTTCGGTGGGGGATTCATCAACTTCGGCTACTGGAAGGGCATCGACCTCGACCGGCCGCTCACCGAACACGACCGGATCAGCAGCCAACAGGCCATGTACCGTCACGTGCTGGCCGCCTTGGCGCCCGTAGAGGGGCCGCGGGTCCTGGAGGTCGGCTCCGGGCTGGGGGTCGGCTGCGCCGTTGCGCTCGAGGAGTACGGCTTCGCGCACGTCACCGGCATGGACATCCATCCGCAGCAGCTCAAGCGGGCGAAACAGGCCAACGCCAATCTGTTGGCCCGCCGCCCCGAACAGCTGCGCTTCGCACACGGAGCAGCCGAAAGCATGCCGTTCGCGGACGGAGAGTTCGACTGCCTGTACACCGTGGAAGCCGCCCAGCACTTCCGTGATCTCGACGCATTCGCCCGGGAGGCCGCACGCGTACTGCGGCCCGGCGGGCGCGCCGTCATCACCAGCTTCTTCGTCCCCGACGCCGACCCGGCCCGACCCGAGCGGCTGGCCGAACTGCTCGACACTTACCGCACCGGCCTGGACGTCGCACACACCATCCCGCAGCTCACCGGCAGCCTCGAACGGGCCGGCCTGACCGGGGTCCGCGCCACCCCGATCGGGGCGTCGGTATGGCCGGGCTGGGACCGCTGGCTGGCACGCAATTGGGAGCCCGGTACCTGGCCTCGCAACTTCCTGCGGGCCTACCGTGAAGGCAGCCTCGACTACTTCACGGTCACCGCACAACGCCCCATGCCATGACCCAGCGGTCAGCCGTAGGAACCCGTTTTCCCGGCGGCTCCGAGCAACGAGGAACGCGCGCGCGAAACCGCGGCTTCCGGACATCCCCAGGCCGGTGGGCCGGAGTGGCTGTCTCGCCCTGGCGGTCACTGCACCTGCACTGCCCCGCCCCGCCCCGCCCCGGGGGAGAACCTCGGGACGCGCTTCGACCGCCGGCGCCCCACCCATGCTGTGACCGGAAGTGATCGCCGAGTTGGTGGCGATCGGTCTCCTGTTGCCCAAGTGCGGCTTGATGATGGGGAGATGACAGCCATCTCCCGCGCACAGTCGTTCAATATGGCCGCCGCCCAGTACGCGGCCGGCCGGCCTTCGTATCCGCCTGCGCTCTTCGATGCCATCGAGGAACTCATCGGTGACCGCCTGGCCGGTACCCGTGTCGCCGATGTCGGCGCGGGCACCGGGATTGCCACCGCGCTGCTGCGCGAGAGAGGTGCCGAGGTGATCGCTGTCGAGCCCGGCGAGGCCATGGCCCGCGAGTGCCGCAGGGCGCTTCCGGAGGTGCTGGTCGTACGTGGAGACGGCAATGCCTTGCCTCTGGCCGACGCTTCCTGCGACCTCATCGCCTACGCGCAGTCCTGGCAGTGGACCGATCCGACCCGCTCCGTCCCGCAAGCGCTGCGTGTCCTGAGCCCAGCCGGTGCACTGGCGATCTGGTGGAACACCACCGCCTTCGACGTTCCGTGGATCCGTGCCCAGCACGAGCGCATCGCGCGCTGCTGCGGAACGCCATCGAGGCCCGCCACGCGCCCCGGCGACAGCGACGCCATCCGGCTGGCGGGCCTGACAGGTCTGCGGGTCACACGCCGCCAGGTGCGCTGGACCCGGGTGGTCCCCCTCGACATGCACTTGGCCAACATCGGCAGCCGCTCAGCCTTCCTCGTCCTGGACGAGGCTCGTAGGCGTACGTTCTTCACCGATGAACGCAGGCTGCTGAACGATGCCTTCCCTGATGACGCGGTCGAGGAGACCTACCTGGTTGATCTGCTGGTGGCCTTTCGCCCATGACCTTGCCCGCCGCACACCCGACGGCCAAGACGACGACGCCGCCAGGCCACAGCGGTGAGCGGTCTGCCAACACACCGGTAACGGGTGCCCACCGCGGTGCCCGGGCACCGCCGGTGCCGGCCACTGCTTCGGTAGCAGGACCTACCTTCGGGCCGCAGTCCGCGTTGTCCACCCGGCGCGGGCCTGAGTCGCTACCGCTCCCGTGCCGCTCACCGACCGGCCTCCGCCAGCGAGTTCAGGGTGGTGGTGAAGCGTGAGCCGGGAGGGCAGCAGGCGGCGACCTCGGCGGCGTCGGCGGCGGTGTCCACATCACGCAGCACCGGCAGCTCGCACACGCTCAGCCCCGCTTCGGCAAGTCGGCGCCGCTGGATCGCCCCGGTGCGGTCGGTGGACATCGGCACGCCGCGCACAAGGGCTGCGGCGCGCGCCGGGTCGGCGAAACCCAGCGCCCAGAATCCGCCGTCCGCGGCCGGCCCGAACCAGGCATCGGTGCCGTCTCGGCCGACCCCCGCAAGGAGGTCCGTGGTCAGTTGGGGGGTATCCATCCCAACCAAGAGTGCCGGTCCACGGTCACAGTGGCCAAAGGCGGCCGCGATCCGCTCGTCCAGGCCGCCGGTGCCCTGGGGCACGATGTCGAATCCGGGCGGCAGCCAGGGGCCGGGCACACCGTCGAGAACAAGGACTCGGCGCCGGACGGGGGCGCTGAGCACCGTGTGCAGGGTGTCGGCAAGGGCTGCCTCGGCCAGCGCAGCCGCCTCCTGGGGCGTGTAGGGCGGGGTGAGCCGCGTCTTGACCCGCCCCGGCACCGGTTCTTTGGCGATGACCAGCAGCGTGTCCGTAAGCCGGGCGCTCATCGCCCGGTTCCTGGGGTGATCGCCGCGGACACCCGGTCGGTGACGGGCCGCTCGGCAAGGACGGCGCGCATGTCCCGTACCGCCTGCCAGGTGCCCCGCCAGGTACCGGTGACCTTCGAGCGGCCGGTGCGCGGGTGATACGGCACATCCGTCTCCGCCACGCGCCAGCCTGCGTCGGCGGCGCGGACCACCATCTGGAGCGGGTAGCCGGAGCGTCGGTCGGTCAGGTCCAGAGCGAGCAGGGCCTGGCGGCGGGCGGCGCGCATCGGGCCCAGGTCGTGCAGCGGCAGTCCGGTACGCCGGCGGATCAGACGGGCCAGCTCCAGGTTGGCCAGGCGGGCGTGCAGTGGCCAGACGCGGCGTGTCACGGGCCTGCGGCGGCCCAGTACAAGGTCGGTGGAACCGTCGAGAACGGGCCCGCCGACAGCGGGCAGAAGGGCGGGATCGAGGGAGGCGTCGCAATCGCAGAAGCAGACGACGTCGGCGGTGGCGACAGTCAGGCCCGTGTGGCAGGCGGCGCCGAAGCCGCGTCGCGGCTCGTGGACGACATACGCCCCGAGGGCGCGGGCGAGGTCCGCCGAGCCGTCGACGGAGCCGTTGTCGACGACGATCGCGCGCCAGCCCGAGGGGATTCGGCTCAGCACCCACGGCAGGGCCTCGGCCTCGTCGAGGCAGGGCAGCACCACGTCCACAGGAGAAGCCGAAGAAGGGGATGTCTCGGTCATGCCACTCACCCTACGGAGGCAAAGGGGACATAGGGGGTGGAAGGGAACCTACGGATCGCTGACATCCTCTGATGCTTCCGCCGAATGCCGAATGCCGAAATGCCGGTGCGAGACTCGGTGGCGGTGAATCCGTACGGGAAGGGGCCGGCCCTTCGTGTGCGTCGGGGCCGGCATTCGGGCCGGGGGGAACGTCAGCCGGCTCGCAGCGAGGCCGTCGCGAACTCCGCCATTCCCTCCGCAAACGCGACCTCCGGCTTCCAGCCCAGTTCGTCACGCAGCCTGCGCGAGGAGGCGGTGATGTGGCGGACGTCGCCGAGCCGGTACTCCCCCGTGACAACCGGAGTCCGCCCGCCGTGCGCCGCTGCCAGGACGGCGGCCATCTCCCCCACCGTGTGCGGCTCGCCGCTGCCGACGTTGTACGTCTGCGTGGTTCCCTCCGGCAGACCGGGCAGACCGTCCAGGGCCGCGAGGTTGGCCCGGGACACGTCCCTGACATGGACGAAGTCCCGCCGCTGGCCACCGTCCTCGAACACCCGCGGTGCCTCACCGCGCTCCAGCGCGGACCGGAACAGCGCGGCGACGCCGGCGTACGGGGTGTCACGCGGCATCCCGGGCCCGTACACGTTGTGGTAGCGCAACGCGGCCACCCGCCCGCCGACGGCTCGCGCCCACGCGAAGGCGAGGTGCTCCTGCGCGAGCTTGGTGGCGGCATAGACGTTGCGCGGATCAAGCGGGGCGTCCTCGGCCACCAGGCCGGGCGCGAGCGTCTCACCACACCTCGGGCAGGGCGGTTCGAAACGTCCTGCCGCCAAGTCGGCCACCGTGCGCGGCCCCGGCCGTACGACACCGTGCTCCGGGCACTCGTAGCGCCCTTCTCCGTAGACCACCATCGAACTCGCCAGCACCAGACGCCGCACCCCGGCCCCGGCCATACCTGCCAGCAGCACCGCGGTGCCCAGGTCGTTGCAGCCCACGTAGGCCGGGGCGTCGGCGAAGTCCTTGCCGAGCCCGACCATCGCCGCCTGATGGCAGACGGCGTCGACCCCCCGCAGGGCCTCGGCGACGGCCGCCGGGTCGCGGACGTCCGCATGTCTCCAGTCCACCCCGTCGGGGATCGGCGGGGACGTGCGGTGCGCGGCAGGCAACAGCGCGTCGAGCACGCGCACACCGTGCCCGGCGCCGGTGAGAGCGGTGACGACGTGCGAACCGATGAAGCCCGCGCCTCCGGTTACCAGGACCAACATGCCACCGACCGTACGGCCACGGGCCCGCCCGGCGACCGAACGGCGCCGGAACATCAGGAATGCGTAAGCCTTCTGCCGCAGGCTGGGCCTCGCCGGGCGGTGCGGCCGCCACCGTCAGCAGGCCGAAGTCCGCGCGGGCCGCGATCCGCTGAGGCCCACCGGCTCGCGCCGCAGCGGCCTGTTCGGCTGTCGGGGTGGTCGTCGGCGACCGATCGTGCCGCTGCCGCCGGCTCGGCCGCCGGGCCATCACGATGAGCAGAACACCGCCGGCCGGAGCGAGCCGCCCATACCGCGAACGATGTGATCCGCTGTGTCGAACCGTAAGGTCAGCGAACGGTCAGCCTTCCCGGCTCACGCGGTGACGATGAGTGCGCAGAAGCGGGAGTGCCGACGCGATGTGTGGGCGGTGGTGGCCGCGGTCGTGCTGTTCGCGCTGGCGGTGCTCATCGGAAGACTCGTCAACAGGACCGTTTACGGTGCGGAGGGGATTCTGCGGCTGGGGTGGCCTCCGCTGTATGCGTGGTGGCTGCCGCATGTCGGTCCGGGGACGCCGGCGGCTCTCGCTGTCGCCGCGCTGGTGGTGGTCTACGGCCCGCCGACTGCGCGGCGCCTGTCGTGGCGGGCGCTGGTGCCGGCTGTCTGGGGCGCGGCAATGGCATGGACGTGGTCGCTGGCGCTCGTGGACGGTTGGGGGCGTGGCATCGCCGAGCGGCTGACCACCGGTTTGGAATACCTGCAGTCGGTGAACGACGTGCACGATGTGCCCGCTTTCCTCCAGGACTTCACGCACCACATCCTGGTCGGCTCGCCCCACATCTGGCCGGCGCATGTGGCCGGCCACCCGCCCGGCGCACTGCTGACGTTCGTCGGCCTGGACCGTATCGGGTTGGACGGCGGCGCCTGGGCGGCAGCCTGGTGCATCACCGTCGGGTCGTCGTTCGCGGCCGCGGTCGTGGTGACCGTGCGGGCGCTGTGTGGTGAGCAACTGGCCCGGCGAGCGGCCCCGTTCCTGGTGCTGGCCCCGGCGGCGGTGTGGATCGGTGTCAGTGCCGACGGCTATTTCGCCGGTGTCTCCGCCTGTGCGGTGGCGCTGCTCGCGCTGGCGGCCACCCGCACCACGCGCAGGCCCGGCCTCGCGGCTGTGGGCGCCGGTCTGCTCATGGGGCTTGCCTGGTACCTCTCCTACGGCCTGACGGTCCTCGTCGTGCTCGGTGCCGCCGTCCTCCTCCTCGCCCGGTCGGCCCGTCCCCTTCCGTTGGTGATCCTGGGAGTGCTGCCGTGGGTGGCGGCCTTCACCGCCGCCGGATTCTGGTGGCTTGACGGCTACACGGCCCTCGTCGAGCGCTACTACCAGGGCGCCGCCAAGGTTCGCCCATACGGCTACTTCATCTGGGCCAACCTGGCCGCTCAGGTGCTGACAGTGGGCCTGGCCACGGTCGCGGGACTGTGCCGAACCGCCGGACCTCTGCGGCCGGCCGTGCGAGGGATGCGGCGTAGGTCACCGGCCGGGCGTGGTGCACTGTCGGTGCTGGTCGCCGCGGCGTTGTGCATGATGCTGCTCGCGGATCTGTCCGGAATGAGCAAGGCAGAGACCGAACGGATCTGGCTGACCTTCGCGGTCTGGCTGCTCCCCGCCTGCGCGCTGCTCCCACGCCGGGCTCATGCCCGGTGGCTGGCCGCCCAGGCCGTCCTCGCCCTCCTCGTCAACCACCTTTTGCTGACCGGCTGGTGACGGCTGCACGGCCCGGGTCCGGACCGGGAGCCGCCATCCGGCAACGCCGTGCCCGCTGCTGCAACCTCGCTCAGCCTTGATGTCGCGTGTGTGCCGGGCGAGAGCCGGCGGACCGCTTCAGCTCCAGGAAGTGGCGGTCGCCGACCGACCAGTGTTCGCCCGGCTGCCACCCGGTGACCGCTGCCGTGCGACGCAACGCGGCAACGCCGACACGGGCCCAGGGAAGGGCATTCCAAGGCGGCCACGCCCGTCATCGAACCGCACACGCAACCGTTCCTCGACGTCCTGCGAGGCCGCCTCCACCAGCAACAGGCCTCCACGAGGAGACACCAGGCTCCCGATCCGCTCCGGCCCTTTCTCGGAACTGGCGGCCTTGGTTACGCCTGGTGTCGGCCGGGCGCCTTCGGAGGGGCTTCGTGCGCTCTCGGCCGGGGCGAACGCGCACGCCACATGGCGACCAGCAAACACACTGCGGAGGCTGCGAAGAGGGCAGCCGTGATCAGCAGCCAGCGGCCCCAGAACACGTCGGCCGGCAGTCCGGTGTACGAGGTGAAGCCCGGGACCCGGTTCAGGATGAGCGGATACCAGACGAGGAGCAGCAGGAGGGCCACGAAGGCGGGCACGCGGATGTAGTTGATCCGGCCTGTCAGTGAGGGCGAGCGGTCCGCCGCGTCCCTTCTGCGACGGAAGACGCATTGCACCACTCGGTCGGTGACGGTGTAGAGGGGGAGAAAGACCAAGTCGTGCAGGAGCGCGGCGCCCACGAACCAGAGGACGACGCCGAGCGTGTCTCCGTTCAGCAACCGGAGTCCCGCATAGCCGGCCAGCGCGAAGGAACACAGCACGAGCAAGAGGTGCAGCGGGGAGGCGCCGTAGCGGGTGCGGAAGCCCTTCACTGTGCTGCTCCGAAGGTGAGGCGAGTGACCCACTTGGTGTTATGCACACCCGGGTTGGCCGGGACGATGATCCGCGCCGGATAGCCGTGGTCCGGGGAGAGGTCCGCGCCATTGACCCGCAGGGCGAGCAGTGACCTGGGGTCCCGCACCTGGTTGTCGCGCAGGTGGGTGGAGCTGAAGGCTCCTGCGCGCTGGGCGGACTCGACGAAGACACCGGGAGGGCTCTGCCGCTGTCCGACCAGGGCTGCCAGGTCGGACAACCGTACCCCGCTCCAGTGCTGGTCGTCGGTGGACCAGCCCTCCACGCAGGCGATCGGCAGGGCTGCCGTGTGCTGCGGCAGCGCCAGCACCTGCGCGCGGGTGAAGATCCGCTCCCGGCCGGGGCCGCGTACGACCAGGCGCCAGTCAGGCCCGATGTCGCGGGCACGGATACCCACCTCCGCCGCGGTCTTGTTGATCTGAAAGCCATTGGGGCCCTTTCCTGGCTCCTGCCCGTGCGGTGCCAGCAGCGCGGTCTTGCGCAGGGCCCCGCCGATGCTTTGCCCGGCCGTCACGACGAGCAGTGCCAGCGAGCCGGCACCCACCAGGCCGAGCGCGCCCCGCCGCGACATCGTGGGCGGCGCGGGGTGGGGCGTCACCAGGCCGGTGTCATCCGCCGCTTCGGGCGTCGTGCGTGCGGCGGGGGTACGCACGACGCCGCGGAAGCTACGGCTGCGCAGCGCCTTTGCCATGGTGGGAATCCGGAAGGCGACGTGGACGACGAAGGCGCCGATGAATACCCAGGCGCCGTAGAAGTGCAGGGTGTAGAAGGACCCGGGGAAGATGTAGTGGAGCTGGATGTTGAGCACACCGGTGACGAATTCGAACAGCACCCCGCCCACGAGGAGCAGCAACGAGAGCCGCTCCAGTGCATGACTCAGTGAACGCACCGGCGGCCAGGTGAACAGCTTGGGGACGACCGACCAGAGCTTCGCCAGCAGGATCGGGATCAGCACCACGCCCAGCGTCACGTGGATTCCCTGAGTGAGGCGGTAGAGCCAGTACGGGCTGGTCGGCCAGGAGAACAGATAGAAGCCGAGCCAGCCCTTCCCCGGCGTCTTGTCATTGCCCGGTGCCAGGTTCGGGTTGTACGCGGCGTAGGACAGCAGTCCGGTCACGAACAGCACGGTGATGCCGACCAGGAGGATCAGCCCGAACACCGACGTCAGCCACGGTCCCCGCAACGGACTGCGCCAGAAGCCCGGCCGTGTGGGGCCCGGCGGCGGAGTGTTCCGCAGTGCGGCCAGGCGCCGGCGACGACCGGCACGGGGCTTGGCAGCCTTTTCGGTGAGTGGGGAGGCGCCGGCGGCCCGTCGATGTGCGGAGCTCCCTCGGGGTGGCGGGCTGCTGCCGGCCGACTTGTCAGGCTGTCGCTGCGGCCTGACACGACGGGGCTCGCCCTCACGGTCGCTGCCCTCCACATCGATCCCCTTACAGTGGCCGGTGCGACATGATCGCCGCCCAGGACCCACCGTATGCAGCTCGATGCGCAATTCACCCTTTGCCGCACATTGCGGAACTCTTTCGGCCCCCACACCGACCTCACCCCGCCCCAGACGGACCCCTACGCGCAGAGGCGCCCGAGCGTGATCAGCTATGGGTCTCAGCCTCCTGCCAGGCCGCTCAGCTGGCCGCCGATGCCCCCACCGGGTCGCACATCGCGCTCGTCGCCGACCCCGTCCGAATGTTCTCCATCGAGGCCGGAGACACACTCCTCCCCTACACCGAAGGCGTCATCGAAGCCCGCGACCGAGATGGAATCTTCTACCTCTCCACGGAAGGGGCCGTCCAGTGCGTCGAGGGCTCCCTGAGACACTCCTGCCCCACATCCGGCGCGACCTCCGCACCCACGTCGGCGGTCGTCTCGGCGACGACGCCGCCCTCGTCGCGATCCACCGCCCACCACCTCCTACCGAGGCCGCAGTTGAGGGCAGCGGTGCCCGTACCCAATCGTTACGCAGGACTAATGGGGCGAGCAGTGCGCTATGTGGCATAAGCGTTTTGAGGTGCCTTGACGGTCTCCTGGGGGCGCAGGAAGCTGAGCCGCCCCCCACGGCAACCCTCCTCTTCCCACGATGGAATGCCCATGCGCCCGTTTGTTTCCGCAGGCACGCTCACGGCCGCCGTGGCCGCGGCCCTGCTACTCGCCCCTTCTGCGCACGCCGCCACGCCCGGCGACAACGGCACCGTGAAGATCCACGACGCCAAGACCGGCGAGGAACTCCGCAAGAACGAGCCCCACGTCTGCACCTTCTACCTCGATGCCTTCGGCTTCGACGGCGGCCAGCAGGTCGACTGGCACATCGAAGCCTGGGCCCCGACCGCCGACGTCAAGGGCACGACCGTGAAGACCGGTTCCCTGACACTCGACGACGAGGGGCACAGCCGAACGCAGGACCTGTCCCTGCCCGACGGCCACTACAAGCTGTACTGGAACTTTGACGGCGAGCACGGCCGGGCCAAGCACAAGGTCTTCTGGACCGACTGCGAGGACGACACCACCCAGCCTGGCGGCGGCAAGCCATCGGCATCCGCTCCCCCGTCCAGCCCCGCGCAGCCGACCGCCGCGCCCACGTCGTCCGCCCCCGCCAGCGCCGCCCCAGCGCCTGCCGCACCCTCGGCTTCCCCGTCCGCACAGGGCGGCGGCGACCTCGCCGAGACCGGCAACGGCGCTCCCATCGGCCTGCTGTCCACGGCAGCTGCCATGCTCCTCGCAGCCGGCGGCTACCTCGCGTTCCGCCGCCGCAAGGCCCAGCAGCACTGACGTCCGCCGCCCCTCCTGGATGTGCCCTCGGCGGGGACATCCAGGGCACAGTGCAGGGACAACACTGCGGACCAGCGAGAACTACGAGCGTAATTCCCCCTGGTCCGCAGTGGTTTCGCGGTGACGCCGCAGGTCAGGCCGTGTACCGCCCCACCGGAAGGCGCCGGCCGCAGAGTCGAGGGAACCGTCCGCCATACGCCCGGCGAGCCAGTAGGCGAGGGCCCACTTCGTCTGGTTTCACTGCTCGCCAGCAGCCTCACCTGGCCCGTGTATCGGCAGTGCTGGCGAGGACCTCTGACCGAACTTGAAGTCGGTTTCGCGCCAGCATTGGCGATGTCGGCCAAGCAGCCTGAGTGCATGATGACCATGACTTACCAGCCGACTGCCATTGCTCCCCACATCCTCGATGGACTCCGCGAACGCGACGATGCCGGCGTGATTCCCCGTGCCTACGCGTACGACATGGACGGAGCACCCTTGCGGTGCTGCTTGCGCCGGAGCCGTGCCGGCGAGCGGATCTCGCTGGTGTCTTATGCACCGCTGCGTCGGTGGGCGGCCGAGGTGGGCATCGACCCGGGGGCCTATGACGAGGTGGGCCCGGTTTTCATCCACACTGGCCGGTGCACGGGACCGCATGCATCCTTCGGCTATCCGTTCGCCGAGACCGGGGCCCTGCGTGTCTTTCGCCGATACAGCGGCGAAGGCCGGATCACGGGAGGCACACTCGTGCAGTTGCCGGACGACCCCGACAAGGCACAGGCTGCCGTGGACCGCGCCCTGCACACGGCCTTCGCCGATACTGAAGTCGCAGTCGTGCACGTACGGGCGGTGGAGTACGGCTGCTTCCACTACGAGGTGCGCAGGCCCTGACCGCAGACCAGGGCTTCAGCCTTCATGGCGTGCGCCGGTCATAGCCACTCGTTGATGGCTGCGACCAGCACCGTCGACATGGGCTTCTGCCCCTGCTCGACGGTCAGGCGCAGCTTGGTGGTCAGACCGCCGTGCGAGTGCCCGAGGCCGTGATCGTCGGGCTCAACGCCGACCCCGCCGGGGCGGTTCCTTTTGCAGGGCCCCTTTTCCCGCGCCCCGGCGGCATGCTGGTGAGCCCGGCACACCATGGAATCAATGTTGAGGCCCCCGGCGGCGAGTTCCCTGGCGTCGGCCTGGCCTGCAACTCGGCGAAGATCCGCTGGTCCACATCGGGGGATGCCCCGGCTTCCTGGCCCTGGGCAACAACGACTCCAGGCGGGCCCACTGTGCACCCGTCAGTTCTCGCGTGCCACAGAGCAAGATCTGCTTTAAGCCCCGCGCCACGCACCCCTGTGGGCCTCTCCCCGACCGACCGGTGAGCAGACTTGCCTACCGGCCACAGATAGTCACCGATCAAGGGTTCCGACATCGGCACACAGCCTGTCTTTTAACCTCTGGGCCTCTGGGGTGACGTGCTTGATCATGGGTGGATGACTGCCTTCTATCATGTGTGCTTCGTGGTCCCGGACATCGAGCAGGCGATGCAGGACTTTCAGCGTGCGGCCGGGGTTGAGTGGAGTGATCC
>NZ_JBVHZH010000057.1:0-49226 GCF_055574515.1 Streptomyces sp. NPDC029466 | reverse complement strand
GGCCGGACGAACTCCCACTCGGCATCCGACAGTTCATGGCGACGTATCACCCGACCATGATCCACCACCCGAGATCATTTGAAGACACTGCCTAGTCGGCGCCCTAACCCCCGCTCTCGTCCCCGCCCCCGTTCCTGTCCCCGTCCCCGTCCCCGTTCCTGTCCTCGCCTTCGCCCCGCCCCCGTGCAGCCCCATCGGCCGTGTGGTCCGGCCACACCCCGATGTGATCGCTTTCGAGCTCCAGCAGGACGCGGTGGGCCATGCCCAGGCTGGTGGTGTACTCGGTGGGCAGCTGGAGTCGGCCCGCCCGGTCGAGCATGGCGTATTCGCGGGACACCAGGGACTCCTGGCCGGTGGTGGCGTCCCGTTCGGTGCGGCGCAGCACCTCCGAGGACGTGCGGCCGTCGCGGATCGCGACCGTGCGCCGTACCTCGCTCGCCACCGTCTGGTCATGGGTGACGATCACGATGGTGGTGCCCAGTTCCTCGTTGGCGGTGCGGAAGGCCGTGAAGACCTGTTCGGCGGTGTGTGAGTCCAGTTCGCCGGTCGGCTCGTCGGCCAGCAGGACGGACGGGGTGTTGGCCAGGGCCACCGCGATGGCGGTGCGCTGCTGTTCGCCGCCGGAGAGCTGGTGCGGACGGCGGTCCCGGCAGTGGTGGAGCGAGAGCATCGACAGCAGTTCCTCGGCCGCCTTCGTCCGGGCCGCCCGGCGCCGGCCGCCCCGCAACTGCATCGGCAGCATCACGTTCTGGAGGGCCGTCAGATACGGCAGCAGGTTGCGGGAGGTCTGCTGCCAGACGAAACCGACGACCTCGCGGCGGTAGCCGAGCCGGGCCCTGGCGTCCATCGTCAGCAGATCGCGGCCGGCGACGGTGGCGGCGCCCGCGGTGGGCACGTCCAGGCCGGCCAGGATGTTCATCAGGGTGGACTTGCCGCTGCCGGACGCGCCGACCAGCGCCATCAACTCGCCCTCCGCGACCAGCAGATCGAGCCCCTGGAGGGCCTGCACCTCCACCCCGTCGGTGGTGAAGACCCGCACCAGCCGGTCGCACGCGATCAGCGCATCGTGCCCGTAGGCGGGCCGCCCGCGGCGGGAGGCCGCACGCCGCTCCAGCTCGGCCAGGCTGGTGGGCGCGGCGGGCCGGGGCGGGGACGCCGGGTCCGCCGCGGGGGCCGGCTCGTCCGGTGGGGCGTCGTCGGGCCGTGTGGTCATCGGGTGTCCCCCGCTCTCAACTCGGTGCTCTCGCGCCGACGTCCGCTCAGCCAGGCCTGGGCCAGGGCCACCGCCAGGGCCAGGGCGACCACGCCCGCCGACGGCAGCAGCAGGGAGGCGGGATCGGTGTGCAGGCTAATGGTGTCCGCCGCGCCGCCGCCCGAGGTGCCGGGGAGGGCGAGCGCGGTGAGGTCCGTGCCGGGACCCAGCAGCCGGATCGTGGCGGCGCCGGCGAGTGCGCCCCCGACGGCCGCGAGCAGCGCCGGCGGCAGCGCCTCCAGGACCAGCAGCCGCCGCCCCTGGGCCCGGGCCAGCCCCATCGTGCGCAGCCTGGCGAGGAGTTGGCCGCGTTGTGGGGCGGTTTGGAGGAGGGACAGCAGCAGGGCGAGCAGGGCGAAGCCGGTGCCGGCCGCGACCGCGGCGGTGTAGAGGCGTACCGCGCCCTGCTGGAGGGGTGAGTCGGCGAACTCGGCGCGTACGGCGGAGCGCAGCGCCAGCCGGACCGGCAGCGATTCCGGGGTGTGGGCCCGCATGGCGGTGCGCAGTGCCCCGGTGTCCAGGGAGCGGCCGGACAGCAGGAGGACGGAGGGGCCGGTGGCCGGGTCGCGGAAGGTGTCCGGGTGGCGGCGGGCGACGCTCGCGGCGTCGACGACGACGAAGTCGCCGCCGGGCTGCGCGGGGGTGTCGGCGCGCACGGTCTTCGGCTGGATGACGAGCTGGCCCAGCTCCGGCTGGAGGGCCATGGGGGCGCGCCCGAAGCGGGTCAGGAAGCTGGGGGAGACGATTGCGGGCAGCGGGCGGTCGCCGCCGGGGTCGGCCAGGTCCTGCGCGGCGAACGCGCCCAGGCCGGTGGCCCGTGCGAGCCGGGCGTACGCCTCGGCGTCGGCGATGACCAGGTGGAGAGGCGGCCCGTTGTCGTCGGCGGCCTGGACGTCGATACGCAGCGGAACCGCCTCCTCGACGCCCGGGACCTTGCCGGCTGCCCGCCGCAGTGCTTCGGGGAGCGGCTTGTCGGCGGAGATCCGGGCCTCGGCGCCGACGGCGGTCAGCGCCGCGTGGTCCCGGGCGGTGGCGACCCCGGCCAGCACCGAGCCACCGAACGACGCCGTGGTCAGCGCCACCACCAGGGCCAGCAGCGGCAGCCCGGCGGTGGCCGGGGCGCGGCCCGCGCGGGCCAGTGACAGAAAGCCGGTCAGCCCGGCGGTGCGGGCGGCGGGGCGGGCCGCCAGCCGCGGCGGTATCGGGCTGAGGCGCATCAGGACCAGCGCGGCGATCACCCCGATCAGCACCGGAGCGGTGCTGACCAGCGCGTCCACCCCACCCGTCGCCGTACTGCGGCCCCGCAGTGCGAGCACCGCGCCCACCGCCAGTACCAGCACGGTCAGTTCGGCGACCGTACGGCGCCGGGAGGGACGGGCGCCCGCCCCGTCGGCGCGCTCCACGGGGCGCGGGCGGCGGTGCGCGACCGCCGCCCGCAAGGGCAGCGCGAGCGTCCCCAGCAGCCCGGTGCCGGCCGCCGCCAACAACGAGGGCAGCACCCCCTCCCCGGGCACCAGCAGCAGCGCCAGACCACCCCCGGCCGCGGCCGCCGGCAGCGCCACCGCCGCGGTCTCCGCGGCCAGCCGCCCGGCCAGCCCGGCCAGGGAGGCACCACGGGCGCGCAGCAGGGCCAGTTCGGCGTGCCGGCGGGCCGCGGTCAGCCCGGCGGTCATCAGCAGCACCACCCCCGCGACGGTGCCGAGGCCGTACGCGGCCACCGCGATGACCGGTGCGACCGCCGCCCGCATCCGCGCGAAGGCGTCCAGCAGACCGTCCACCGCGCTGTCGGCCAGCGCACCGCTGCCCGCCACGCCGCGCAACCCGGCGAGCGCCGCGCCGTGTTCGAGGGAGAGCAGCCGGTCCCGCAGCAGCGGGGCGTCCCGGGCGGTCAGCGTGCGGGTGTCGACCGGGTAGCGCCAGAACTTCTCCGGCTCACCTTCGGTGCGCAGCAGCGCCGGGCCGTCCTGCGGCGACAGCAGCAGACCGGCGCGCCAGAATCTCTGCGGCGGCGGTCCCGGTGCCACGTCCTGTCGGGCGGCCGCCATCAGCGGGTCCACGGCCCAGTACGCGCGGCCCGGGGCGCGCGGGATGAACAGCCCGGAGATCCGTACCGTCAGGCCCGGCAGATGCAGGGTGCTGCCGACGTGCAGGCGGAGGGCCCGTGCGGTGGCGACGGTGACCGCGGCCTCCAGGGTGCGCTTCCCGGGTGCCGCGCCGTGCGGTAGCCGGCCCTCGGCGAGCGTGGCATGGACACCGAGCCCGGCGGCCGCGTACAGGGAGAAGGCGGGAGCGATGCCCTCGGGCCGGGGCAGCCAGGTGTCCTGGGCGTTCAGCGGCTTGGTGGTGCGGATGCCGTGCAGGGATTCGGCCGCGTCGATCCGCAGCGGGGCCTGGAACCGGCCCCGGATCGCCCGGTCCTGGCGGGTGAGCTCGTCCCCGGCGTAGGCAGCCGCGGGGTCGCCGGTCACGTCGGTACGCGCGAGGGTGATCTCCACCGTCCGCTGACCGGCCGGCACCGAGCCGAGCGCCTGGCGCACGCCCCGCGTCTCGTACGCCGCCATGCCGCGCGGGAACGCGGCCGCGAGGAACGCCGTGACCAGCACCAGCGCGCCCAGGGCCAGTGCCGTCGCGCGCGCCGGAAGCGGCCGGGACCGCCAGGTCGGTGCCTTCACCGGCGCTCACCCCGCCGACCGGGGCCCGGCGGCTGTCCGAAGGGCCGTGGTTCCGTGCGTGCCTCCGGCACCGGCCCTGCGACCTCTCTCGTCATCTCACCGCACTCCTTGGCCGCGCAGGGCCCGCACCGGGTCGCCGCGGCGCAGTCCGATGGCCGCGACGACCAGAAGCGGCACCGCCGCGACCGCCCCGAGCAGCACGGCGACCGGGCCCGGCGGCAGCTCCACCACTACCGTCGGCACCGGGCGGCCCGCCTCCTCGGTCAGCACGATCAGTGGGACGACCGCGCGGGTCAGGACCGTCCCCAGCGCCGCACCGACGCCCAGTGCCAGGGCGATCAGCACGCCCTGCTCGGCGACGATCATCCGGGCCAGCTGCGGACGCGGCGCCCCCAGGGCCCGCAACACGGCGAATTCCCGGGCCCGTTCGCGGACCGACCCGGCGGCACCGACCGCGAAGCCGACCGCCGCCAGGGCCACCGCGACCGCGGCGGCTGCGGTCAGCGCGGTCTGCGGGCCGAGCCCCAGCGGATCGTCGTGCAGCTGTCCGGCGATCTCGTCGCGGACCAGCACCTGGCCCGGGTCGGTGTCGGGGCGGTCCCGCAGCGCCGCGACGACCCCGGCCGCCGCGCCGGGCCGCGGGCGCAGCCACCACTCGGTGGCGGTCAGCGGCAGCGCACCGTGGTCGGACAGCGCCTCGTTGACGGCCCCGAGGTCGACCAGCAGCCCGCCGGTGGCCGGGGCGTCCGCCGGACCCGGCAGCGCCCGTACGGCCCGGACGATCCGTACCTTCAGCGGCCGGCCGTTGACCGGCACCTCGATGAGGGAGCCGGTGCGCGATCCGCTGTCGCGCAGGAACTTCTCGGTGGCGACGGCGGCGAGCGGCGGGCGGGCGGCCTGCGCGGCGGTGATCCGCACCGTGGTGACCGCGGCTCCCCAGTCGTCCAGCCTGGCGCCGGTGTCGTACGTCTGGGACAGCAGCCCGCCGTCGGGGACCCCCGCCCGGTCCGCCCGGGGCCCGGACGGCTCGCCCACCGAGGTGCTCTCGTCGGTGATCCGCGTCTTCCAGGCGAGGGCGGCGGGCGGGGTGAGGGGCCGGGACGGACCGCGGCCGGTGGCGGCCGATACGGCGGTGACGGTGAGCCGCTGACGGTGCGAGACCGGCGACTGGTCCATGGAGGTGAGCAGGCCGGTCAGCCGCAGCGGACCGGCCGGGCGGCCCGCCGGGGCGCCGGCCGCGGCACCGAGATCCGCGTGCAGAGTGTGCGGAGCACCGTCGGCCGGGAGCGGGCCGAGCGGCAGGGTGAACGGGATGCCGTGGCGGTCGGTGACGAGGGCGGAGAGGGTCGCCGGGACCGGCCCGGTGTCGCGCCCGGCGGCCGGCCGGCCGGGCGCGGGCGGCAGCGCCCGCAGCGAGCGCAGTGCGGCGGTCAGCCGTAACCGGTCGCTGCCGGGCGGCAGTTGCACCCCCGCCAGGGGACCTCCGCTGGGCGCCACCGCGCGCAGCACCCCGTCCGCCGTCCGGCCCCGTGGGCCGTCCGCGCCGCCGCCCACCAGATCGCCGCGCAGCAGCAGCGCCCCCGCCGACCTCCGGGCGTCCAGCGCGAGCAGCGAGGAGGACCGGCCGTCCGACAGCTCCAGACCGGCCAGCCCGACGGGCAGCGCCGCGGCCACCCCCGGCACCGTCGCATAGGCGCCGCCCTGGCCCAACGGCGGTGTCCGGCTCGCCAGTACGCGCACCGCCGCGCCCGCCCGGAAGTCGGCCTGGTCGTCCTGTGAACGGTCCCAGGAAGTGCCCTGGCCGATCGCCAGCATGCCCAGGGCGGTCGCCAGCACCAGCAGCAGCACCGGGCCGGCACCCCGCAGCGGGCGGCGGCTGATCTGCCAGCCGGCCAGCGCCGCGGCCAGCCCCCGGCCACCGGCCGCGCCCCGCTCGGCGATCCGGGCGGCGAGCGGCAGCAGCCGCAGCGTCAGGACCGTACCGGCGAGCAGCGCCAGCGCCGGGGCGGCCACCAGCACCGGATCGATGCCCAACTGCCCGGCGGCGTCCGCGGTCAGCACCCCGCTGCCGGCGCCGTCGCCGCCCGCCTTCTGCTGCTGGAGCTGCCAGTAGGCGACCCCGGCGATCACCAGCAGCCCGAGGTCCGCCCCGGTCCTTCCCCAGGCGCGCAGTCCCGCGCGGGCCGGGGCGGACCCCGGGGCACCGGGCAGCGCCCGCCGTCGCCGCGGACCGTCGGTCCCGGTCCGCAGCAGTGCGGGCGCGGCCACCGCGAGGGCGCAGCCCAGTGCCACGCCGCCGCCGGTCAGCCAGACCGGCGCGGTCAGCCGGGTGTCCAGCGGCAGCCCGATACGGGCCAACGCGCCCCGTCCGGACAGCAGTTGCATCAACGGCCCGGCCAGCAGCGGCGCGCCCACCGCGGCCGGGGCGGCCAGCAGCAGCGACTCGGCCAGGGCCAGTCCCGCGATCCGCCGCCGGGAGCCGCCGCGGGCCCGCAGCAGCGCCGTCTCGCCCGCCCGCGCGGTGCGCAGCATCCGGGCGACCAGCAGCAGTGCGTAGCCCGCGAGCAGGACCAGTTGCAGCGCGACGATCAGGATCGTCGAGCGGTTCACCAGCAGCGCCCGCCGCAACTGCCCCAGCGCATCGGGCAGATCGGTGGTGGCGGTGGCCCGGCCCCCGAACGCCGGATCGGCCATCAGCGCCTTGGGCGCCGGCCCGGCCGCGGCGGCCAGCGGGGCCAGCCGGTCCGCGGTCAGCGAGCGGAAGTCGGCGGTGGCGAGCCAGCCCACCGTGTCCTGGGCCACGGACCCGCCGCGGAACGCCGCCGGATCGGTGAGCAGCGGCCCGTACGTGGTGAAACCGGCGGTGCGCACCCCGCGCCCGCCGAGTTCGTCGAGCTGCCAGTACGGGTCGGCGCGGTCCCTGGGCCGGTAGACGCCGGTGACCTCGACGGCCAGACGGGCGGGACCGGACAGCCGGTTGTCGAGGGTGAACCGCCGGCCGGGCGCGATCCCCAGCCGGGCCGCCGCGGCCTCCGGCAGGGCGACGGGCACCCGGCCGGGCGAGGCCGGGCCGGGCCAGTGGCCGGCGGTGAGGGCCAGACGGGAGCGGTCCAGGGCCGCGAGGTGGGTGAGATCCGGCTCACCCGTGCGCGCGTCCGGCGACCGCAGCGCGCGGGGGAGGGCGTACGGCCCGGAGCGGACCAGGGTGCGCACCGTGAACGGCAGCCCGTCGAAGGCCCGCCGGGCACCCCGGGCGACCGCCCGGTCCGCCGGTTCCCTGGCCCCGGTGGGCAGTTGGGCCTTCACCTGGAGCGCGGCGGCCGGCGCGGCGCGGGTCCGCAGCGCCTGCCGCAGCCCCGCGTCCCCGATCGCGCCGGAGAAGGCCGCGAGCGTCGTCAGGACGGTCGTGGTGAGCAGCACCGAGAGCAGGGCCGCGGCCAGCAGCAGACGGTGCGCCCGCACCCGCAGGAAGACAAAGCCGGACACGGACCCCCCTTACCGCGCTCAGCACCACACAGACGAACGAATGGTGTCAGACGCGCGGCGCGGGCGGAGGAGGCTGTGGAAAACCCTGGCCGGATCATGACGACGGAGGCCGGGCGCGGGGTGGTGTGAGGTGTTTCTCAGTCCGCGGCGTTGATCATCGAGGCGGCGGCGTAGGTGAGGTAGTTCCACAGCTGGGTCTCGTGCTTCTCGGACAGGCCCAGGGAGTCCACCGCGTCCCGCATGTGCCGCAGCCAGGCGTCATGGGCGGCCCGGTCGACGGTGAACGGGGCGTGCCGCATCCGCAGCCGGGGGTGCCCGCGGCCGTCGCTGTACGTACGGGGGCCGCCCCAGTACTGCATGAGGAAGAGCGCGAGCCGCTCCTCGGCCGGACCCAGGTCCTCCTCCGGGTACATCGGCCGCAGCAGCGGGTCCTCGGCGACTCCCTGGTAGAAGCGGTGCACCAGGCGCCGGAAGGTCTCCTCGCCTCCGACCTGTTCGTAGAAGGTCTGCTCCTCGAGCGTGCCGCGTGGAATCTTGTTCACCCGTCCATGGTGGCAGACGCCCCGGCGGAGGACTCCGGTCGTAGGCCGCGGCCGGAAACGCCGCCGGGGCGTGATCGGTTGATCACGCCCCGGGGTCGCTCACGACCGGTGGTCGCTCAGCCGCGGCGGACGGTCAGCGTCGTCCAGGCACCGACATGCACCCGGTCGCCCTCATGGAGCGGCACCGGCACATAGGGCTGGATCGGGTCCTCGGCGAGGTTGATCGTCGTGCCGTTGGTGGAGTTCTGGTCCACCACTGCCCAGCTGCCGTCCTGCTGCTGCACCAGCAGCGCGTGCTGGTGCGAGACGCCCGGGTCCTCCGGCGCGCTGCCCAGGTCGATGTCCGGGGACTCGCCGGTGCTGTTGCGGCGGCGGCCGACCGCGATCTGGCCGTTGGCGAGCGGCAGCACCTGCTCGGGGGAGTACGAGGGCAGGTTGAGCCCCGCCGCCTCCGGGCCGCTGCGGCCCATCATCGCCATGAAGTACTCGCGGTCCGGGGCGACCGCCACCACCCAGCCGGCGCCGACGACCGGCGCCGGACCCTGCGGCGGCGCCGCGGGGCCCTGGCCGGTACCGCCGTTCCACTGCTGGTCCGGTCCGGGCTGCTGCTGCGGCGGCATCTGCTGCTCGTACGGGCCGGGCTGCTGCTCGTACGGAGGCTGCTGCTGTTGCTGCTCATAGGGGCCGGGCTGCTGCTCGAACGGGGGCTGCTGCTCGTACGGTCCCGGCTGCTGCGGCGGGAACGGCGCGGGCGGCTGCTGCTCGTACGGGGCCTGCGGGCCCGGGCCGGGCGGCGCGGGCGCCATCGGCGGGGGAGCGGCCTGGGCGCTCGGCGGGTTCAGCGTCCAGTCGTCGCCGCCCTGCTGCTGCGGCGGGCCGCCCTGCGGGCCGGGGCCGGGCATGCCGGGGGGCGGGCCGGGCGGGAAGCCGCCGGGGCCGGGCTGGTCGGGGAAGCCACCGGGGCCGGGGCCGCCGGGCATGCCCTGCTGCTGCGGGGGCTGGGGCTGCTGGGGCTGCGGCGGCGGGAAGCCGTAACCGCCCTGGCCGCCCTGTGGGCCGGGGCCGGGTGCGCCGGGGCCGCCGAAGTCGGGGCCGGGAGCGCCGGGGCCGCCCTGGGGGCCGGGCTGCGGCGGCGGGAAGCCATAGCCGCCCTGGCCGCCCTGCGTGCCGGGACCGCCGGGGCCGCCGAAGTCGGGGCCGGGGCCACCGGGCGGCGGACCCGGCTGCTGGCCGGGCGGGGCATAGGACGTCGGGGAGTTGGTGAGGAAGTTGTAGCGGCATCCCTCACAGAACGGCGCCATCGCCTCACGCGGCGTACCGCACTGCGGGCAGGTCTCCGGCTGACCGCCGGGGCCGGGGCCGCCGGGCATGCCCTGCTGCTGCGGGGGCTGGGGCTGCTGGGGCTGCGGCGGCGGGAAGCCGTAACCGCCCTGGCCGCCCTGTGGGCCGGGGCCGGGTGCGCCGGGGCCGCCGAAGTCGGGGCCGGGAGCGCCGGGGCCGCCCTGGGGGCCGGGCTGCGGCGGTGGGAAGCCATAGCCGCCCTGGCCGCCCTGGGAGTCGGGGCCGGGGCCGCCGAAGTCGGGCGCGGGGCCGCCGGGCGGCGGACCGGGCTGTCCCGGCGGCGGTCCGGGCTGGCCGGGCGGCGGTGTGTTCAGGAAACCGGCAGGCAGGGAGGGCGGCGGGGGGACAGCGCCCGCCATCCGCTGGCCGCACACCTCGCACCAGTCTTCGGCCACCGACTGGTGGCCGCTCGGGCAGGTCGGCATGTCGGTTCTTCCCCCTCCGTACCGATTTCTTTCGGTGGTGCCGCTCGGTACTGTTCGTGGCTATTTCTTCATGCGAACGGTTTTCGTCGAGCGCGTTTCGAGAGTCATCTCGTCCGCCTCGGCGACCTTCGCCTTCAGTCGCACAGTACCGGTCGCCATATCGACGACGTCCACCACCTTCGCAAGGAGTTTCGCAGTCCCCTCGTTCCCCGAGGCACCGGCCAGTTGTACCGCGCGGCCCAGTTTCGCCGTGGCACCGTCGGTATCGCCCGACTTGCGGGCATCGAGCCCCTGTTGAATGGCTTGGGCCAGTTCCGCCTGGCCCGTGTAGTGCGCCACCTGCGGATGGATCGCCGTGGCAGCGGCCACATCGTCCGTCCACACGGCCCGTACGAGGCCCTGCGACAGGGGCTGCGGCGGGCGCCCCGCGGGGTCGCCGTCCGGTAAGGATGTGATCAACGAGACCCGGCCGGCCAGCATTTCCCGGCCGATCCCGGCGGCCGGTACCCGGAGGCAGAGGTGATAGTCGCGGGACTCGTCGCCCCAGGAACCGGTCGGGTAGTCCGCCGACCGCGGACCGGACTCCCGGCACCGGCCGGTCAAATCCGCCACGGTGGGCGCCACTTGCCGGACGAAGACGGTCTCGGCGCCCAGCGGCGTCCACAGCCGCAGCCCGACGTCGGCGATCTCCTTGCCCATCGCCGCCGCCATCATCCGCGTGAAGTCGGCGGCCAGCCCGGCGGGGTCGGCGACGATATCGGCGGTGCCCAGCAGCGCCGAGGCGATGCCGGTGACCTCCTTGACCTCCCAGTCCGTGCCGACACCGCGGGCATCGCAGGTGAACGCCCCGGAGCAGGCGGCCAGGGCGGCCCGCAGCTCTCCCGGCGACTCGTGCTCGTTGCGGCCGTCGGTGAGCAGGAGGGCGTGCCGGATGCCGAGCTCGGCGGACGCCAGCAGCCGCCCGGTCAGCCGCAGCCAGCTGCCGATGGCCGTGCCGCCGCCCGCGGTCAGGGTGCGCAGCGCCGCCTTCGCCTGCGCACGAGTGGCCGCCGCGGCCACGGCCAGCCGGCCGCCGCCCGGGTAGACCTCGACGGCCCGGTGGTTACCGGCCACCACCGCGAAGCGGACGCCGTCGCGCACGGTGTCCAGGGCGGCGGCCGTCGCCTCCCGGGCGCCGCGCAGCTTCGCCGGGGGACGGTCCATGGACCCGGAACGGTCCACCATGATCACCACTCCGGCGGCCGGCCCGCCGGTACCCGCCGCCGGTACCGGCCGGCCCCCGGTCGTGCCGCCCCCGGTGGCGGTGACCGAAATGATGGCGTGAACCTCCCGCCCGCCCTCGGGGAGATAGGGGTTCTGGTACACCTCGGCGGAGAAACGCGGCACCCGGGACTTGGCGAAGTTGGCCATCCGTTCCGCTCCTTGAGACGCCGTAACCGGTCGGTCGGTACACGTGGTGCGTCGTACCCGGCGCAGCGCGCGCGGCGGCATACGGGCGGGGGCGCGCCGTGCCGCGCACCCCCGCCCCCGCTCGCCGGCGGTGCGCCGGTCAGGCCGGGGCCGGCTCCCCCGCCGGAGCGGGGAACGGCACCAGCGCCACGGTGACGTTGTCGTGCCCGCCGCCGTCGAGCGCGTGGGTGACCAGGGTGCGGGCACCGTTCAGCGGCCTTGCGGGGGCGTCGTACGGCAGCACCGCGGCCATCTGCTCCGCGCTCTCCGCGTAGTTCCACAGCCCGTCGGTGCACACCACCACGACACCGGGCCCGTCCGGCTTGAACGTCGCGGTGTGCGGCTCGACCTCGTACGCGTCCGCACCGAGCCACCCGGTGATGGCGTGCGCCCGCTCATCGGCGTTCGCCTCGGCCTCGGACATCAGGTTGTTGGCGACCATCTGGGCGGCCCAGGAATCGTCCTCGGTGAGCCGGGCGGGCGGCGCCGTACGGTCGTTGGGGATCCAGTAGGCGCGGCTGTCGCCGACCCAGCCGACGGTCAGCAGGCCGCCGCCGACCACCGCTCCGACGAAGGTGCAGGCCGGGGCGTTCTGCTGACGGTGCTCGTCATGGGCCAGGGACGGGTCGGTGGCGAGCGCGTCGACCGCCGAGGAGGCCGCCAGGATGGCGTCGTGCATGGCCTGCGCGGGGTGCGTACCGCGCGGCAGGGACGTCCGCAGCGCCTCCCCGGCGGCCTCGGACGCCGCCGTGGACGCCTCGTCGGGCCGGGTCGCCGAGGAGACGCCGTCGCAGACCACGGCCACCACGGCGGGGGTGCCGTCCGGCAGCGCGGCGGCCCGGAGCGCGAAGAAGTCCTCGTTGCGGTGGTGCCGGTGGCCCCGGTCGCTGACCGCCGCGATGCCTCCCACCTCGTATTCCATGTGGTCGCGGGCGCGCGGCCGGGCGTGACCGCAGTGCGTGCAGTAGCCCTCGGCGTCCACGGCGCCGGACCGGCAGGCGGTGCAGACGGCGGTGCCCGGTGCGGGCGTCCCGGCGGCAACGGCGGTCCCGTGTGGGCCTTCTGATGTGGCGGGTGCCACCGGGCCGGGGGCGGGCACACCGGGTTCCGCGGCGGGCGTCCCGGGTTCCGCGGCCGGTGCCACGGGCTCCGCTGCGGGCACCCCGGAGGGCGTGCCGGGCCCGGCGGCGGCCGCGGGTCCGGCCCCGGCGGCGGCCGCGTCGGCGACCGCCTCGTATCCGGCGACCCGCGGGTCGGCGGGCGCCGGAGTCTCGGCCACCGGCGGGTGGCCCGGCATCGGCGGCACGCCGGTGTCCCCGAACGGGAGCCGGGCCTGCGGGTCCGGAGGCGGCGGCCCGGCCGGAACGGTACCGGCCGCCGGGGCGGGCGCCGGTGGCCCGGGAGGCATCGGCGGCGGGGGCGGTACGGCGGCCGCGCCGGGCGCGGGCGGAGCGCCGTACGCCGGCGGTGCGGCGGGCGCCAGAAGTTCGGCGCCGCACCGCCCGCAGAAATTGTCCCCCGCGTCGAGCGGTTCGTCACAGCCCGGACACCGGGACGGCCCAGTCACACCCATGTCACACCCACGTCCTGGGGCGGAAGCGGTTGGCCCGTTCCACCAGTTCGATCCTTTTCTCACCACGCTGTGCCAGCCGTGCCAGCAGCCGGTACGACCGCTCCAGGCCGAAGCGCAGAGCGCGCTCCTCCAGCGGGCTGCCGAGCAGCGCCGGCCGCTCGGCGGCGGTCGCCGCGAGGTCCGGCCCGGCACCGTGGCTACCGGAGATTACCCAGTCCAGGGCGCTGCCCAGTACCTCGGTGGTGAGTTGTTCCCGCCGCTCGGTGTCCAGACCGAAGTCCCCGAGCGCCTCGACCTGTTCGGCGGCCGCCCGCAGATCCCCCAGCAGCGGATCGCGCGGCGGCCGCTGCCGCAGCCGGGCGCGGATGGCCGCGACCCGCGCCGCGATGTAGTGGATGGACGACTCCGGCACGGACTCCAGTGCCGCGACCGCGCCGTCGCGGTCGCCCGTCGCCAGCCGCACCCGGGCCAGTCCGAACGCGGCGCTGACATAGCTGCGGTCGGTCGCCCACACCAGGCGGTAGTACTCCAGCGCGTTGTCCCACTGGTCCAGCAGCTCGGCGCAGATGCCCAGCGCCAGCTTCGGCGCCGGTTCCCCGGGGAAGGCGTCGTAGACCGCGTCGAAGGCCAGCGCGGCGCTCTCGCGGTCGTCGGTCGTCAGCGCCACCAGGCCGCGGTGCCACACCACCCGCCAGTCCGCGCCCCGGGTGGCCGGTTCGGCCCCGCCCCGCCCCGCGGCGGACCACGGCCCGGCGGGCTCGGCCGCGAGGGTCTCCAGCACCTCGTGTGCCGCCGCGCCGTCCCCCGCCTCCAGACGGGCGCGCAGCTCCCGCAGCCGGAGCTCCAGGGAGTCGTCGGGCGCGGCGCGCAGCGCGGCCAGCAGTTCGGCGGGCCCGGCGGCCGGCAGCCCGGCCAGCAGCCCGGCGTTGGCGTCGCCCGGATCGACCCGCGGCACCGGCAGCGCGAGGGCCGCGCCGGCCACGTCCAGGGGGCGCAGCAGCGGCCCGTCGGTGGGCACCTCCACCGCGCGCGCCGGCGCCGCGCCCCGCGCGCCCAGCAGTGAACTGTCACCGTCCACCGCGGGCATCAACTCCGTGTCCGTCACCCGGAGTTCGGCCCCGAACAGGGTCGACGGCGCGGGACGCGGCTCGCCCGACTGGAGCGCCACCACCTCCCGCAGGACCCCCGTCAGCTGCTCGGCCATCTCCTCCGCCGAGGCGAACCGGCGCGCCCGGTCCGGGGCCGTGGCGCGCACCAGCAGCCGGTAGAAGGACTCGTAGCTGCGGAACACCTCGATGTGGTCCGGATCGGGCAGGGAGTCCGCGAAGATGTTCGTGTAGCCCTGGAAGTCGAAGGTGAGGACGGCGAGGGTGCGCGCGACGGTGTAGAGGTCGGAGGAGACCGACGGGCCCAGCGCGGCGATCTCCGGCGCCTGATAGCCGATCGTGCCGTAGATCGGGCTCACGTGGTCGTCCATCCTGCGCACCGCGCCCATGTCGATCAGCTTGAGCTGGTCGTGCTGCTGGATGGCGTTGTCGACCTTGAAGTCGCAGTAGAGGTAGCCCCGGCTGTGCAGATGGCCGAGCGCCTCCAGCGCCTCGATGCCGTACGCGCAGGCCTGCTCGACGGGCAGCGGGTCGCGCCTGCCCAGCGGGGTGCGCCGCTCGTTGGCGAGGTCCTTGAGCGACTTGCCGCCGACGTACTCCATGACGATGTAGCCGTCGCGGCTGCCCGTCGCCCGGTCGAGATGCTCCACGAAGTTGTAGATCCGCACGATGTTGGCGTGCTCGATCTCGGCGAGGAAGCGCCGCTCGGACACCGCCACCGCCAGCGCCTCCGCATCACCGGTGTCCAGCAGCCCCTTGAGCACCACCCACCGGTCGGCGACCGCATGGTCCGTCGCCAGATAGATCCAGCCGAGCCCGCCGTGCGCCAGACAGCCCACGACCTCGTACTGGTCGTGCACCATGTCACCGGGCCGCAGCTTGGGCACGAAGCTGTACGGATGGCCGCACTTGGCGCAGAACCCTTCCGTACGGCCCTCCTCCGCACCCCGCGTCCGGCCCACCGGCGCCCCGCAGTCCGCGCGGCTGCAGAACCGCTTGCGTTCCGGGACCTCCGGATGCGCCAGCACCGCCGTCCGCGGGTCGGGCCGCGGCACCTCCGGCACCGCCACCAGCCCGGCGCCCAGCCGCCCGCGCGACGGCCCGGAGGACGCACCACTGCCCGGGCCGGGCCCCGAGCCGCGCCCCGACACCGTCGAGACCCCGCGCACCCGCCCCCCGCCGGAGCCCGCACGCGAGAGCCGTCCGGACACCGACCGCCGGGACGCCGACGGGCGGGCCGACGGCGCACTGCCCCCGGAACCCCGCCCCGATGGCGCGCTGCCGTCCGGCGCGGGGGCGGGGGAGGGGACCGTCAGCAGCGCCCCGGCCGCCTCCCGCGCGGCCGTCCCGCCCGTCGACACCCGGCCCGTCAGGCCCGTGGGCGACGACGACAGCAGACCGCCCGGCGAGACCACCGGCGCCAGACCGCACAGATCGCAGTAGCGCTCCCCGCCGCCGACATCCTCGTAACTGCCCGCGCAGTCCCGCCGCTGGCAGCGCTCGCCGGCCCGCTCCGTCACGACTCCCCCCGCCCCTCCAGCTGCTGTGGCACCAACGCCTCCTTCGCCGCCTGCTGATAGCGCCACACCGCCTGCTCCGCCGCCCGCAGATCACACGGCGCGCTCCACAGCATCCGGCGCGCGAGGTCGTACCGCTCCGTCAGCAGCGGATCCTCCGCCATGCCGTGGCGCGCGACCTTCGCCCGGTACGCGTCCAGCCGGCCCCGCAGCTCGGCCCGCACCGCCAGCGGAGCGGTCACCGCCGTCAACGATTCGCGGGCCCGGTGGAGTTCGTCCTCCGCCCGCTCCTCCAGACTGTCCAGCAGCGGGGAGAGCCGGTGCCACTGCGCCCGCCTGCGGTAGTCGGCCGCCGCCGCCAACTGCTCGTGCAGCGCCGTCGACGGGCCGCTGACCGCGGGCACCTCCGAGGCGGCGATCTTCGCCAGCACCTCGCCCCGGGCCTGCCGCGCCTCGGTCAGCGTGCGGTCCGCCCGCGACAGCACGTCCCGCAGCTGCATCAGCCGCCGCTCCGCGTCCTGCCGCACGTCCAGCACCGCCGCCACCTCCCGCCGGATGTCCTCCAGCGCACGGGCCGCACGGTCATAGCGCCCGGTGTCCGGCCGCCCTCCGCCCGGCGCCGAACTCCCCGTCGACGACGACACCCAGAACGCCAGCGGATCCGCGATCACCCGCTCCCGCAGCCGCAACAGCTCCTCCGTGATCCGCTCCAGATCGTCCCCCGCCGGATGCTCCCCGGGCCGCACCCCCACCGAATGCGCCAGCGAACGCGTCCGCTGCAACTCGGCCGACAGCAGGTCTATACGGGCCGGCAGCGCCGACCAGACCGCGTCGGCGGCCACGATGACGTCCAGCGACCGCGCGTACAGCCCGTTCATCCGCGCGACGAGCCCCTCCAGGCTGAACCGCTCGTCCGCCGGGCCGTCCTCCGGACCACTGTCCGCCGCGGCCGCACCCGGCACCGTCACCCCCTCGCCGTGCAGCAGCTCCATCAGCTCCGCCAGATCCTCCGCGGACGGCCAGCGGCGCCGCTCGCGCAGCTCACGCGCCGACTCCAGGGCGGCGGTGTACGCGTCGAACAACGACCACAGGACCGTGATCGACCGTTCCGCGGCGGCCCAGCGTTCCTTGGTGGTACCGGACAGTTCGGCGCCCTCCAGCAGACGGCGCCCCGCGTGATCCTGCAACGCGAGCAGCGAGGTCTCGATCGCCTCGTACTCGGCACCCAGCCGCGCCAGAGCGCGATCCACCTCCTCCCGGTCCGGCACCGGGGCATCGGGCCTCCCCGGAGAGCCGGGGAAGGGTCCAGGGACCCCCATCGATCACCTCTCCAATACGCGTACGATGCACGGCGGTTGCGGCGACCCCGTAGCCGCTTGCGGTCTGCTCCTCCCGTCTCCACCTCCATAGTGACCTCATCCGGCCGCTCCTGGGGCGATCGGTCGCGCACACCGCTCCTTGGGGCGATCAGTCGCTGTACTCCGGCGACGGCGGCCCCGATATGCCCGGCAGATCGTCCTGAAGCCATTTGCGGTACGCCCGCATCCAGCGGCTGTCCGCGCCCCCGTCGCCCCGGTAGTCGTCCAGGACCTTGTTGACCCGCCGCACCAGATCCGGGTCGCCCCTGTTCATCGCCACGCCGTACGGCTCATCCGTGAACGGCCGGCCCTTCAGCTCCACCGCCGGATCCTGCGCCGCCTGCGCCGCGGCCAGCGCATTGTCCGTGACCACCGCATCCGCCTCACCCAGCTGAAGCCGCACCAGACAGTCCAGTTGATTGGGCACCGTCAGCACCTTCGCGCCGTGCCGCCGCGCCGACAGCTCGCTCTCGCCCGTCGAACCCGCCGCCGTGCACACCCGCTTGCCCCGCAGCGAATCGTCGAACGCCGCGATCTTCGACGCCTTCGGGGCCAGCACCTGCTGTCCCCCCTGGAAATACGCCGTGGAGAAGGCCACCTGTTCCTTGCGCGCACAGTTGATCGTCATCGTCCGCACCACCATGTCGACCGTGCGCTTCTGGAGCGCCGGTATCCGCTGGCTGGTCGGCACCGCCTTGAAGACCACCCTGGGGTGCGGCCCCAGGATGTCCTCGGCGACCGCCCGGGCCAGATCGATGTCGAAGCCCGCCAGCTCACCGGTCACCGGATCGCGGTACCCCCACCGGTAGGTGTTCTGGTCGACGCCGACGACCAACTGGTCCTTCTCCTTGATCCGCGACACCGCCGGACCGTCCTCCGGCGACGGCCGCAGACTCTCCGCGGCGTTCCGCGCCGTGCACTTCGCGCCCGCCGGCCCGGCCCCCGGCCCGTACGCCCGGTGCGTCACCGCCGGCGCCGCCGCACCACCACGGCCGCGCCCGGCCTCCCCGGCGGCCCCGCCCAGCGCCGGCACCAGCACCGCCGCGGCCGTCGCCATCACACACATCCCCGCCGCGACCGGCGCCAGGACGGCACGCAGATTCAGCAGCCCTCGCGCGCGCATCCCCATGTCCCCCTCACCCGGCTCCCTCACCGGTACTCCGCCAGCCTGCGCCCGATCCCCAGCACCGCGCCCAGCGCCCCGAGCCCCGCCAGCACCCCGGCTCCCACCGGCAGCCCGCGCAGCGCCGCACGCCCCCCGTCCGCCGCCGACCGGAACTCCGCCTGCTCATGGACCAGCGCCCGCTCCAGCCCGGCGGCCGCCCGGTCGAAGGACTCCCCGGTGGACCCCTGCGCGCCGATCACCTTGGCCAGCGCCCCGTCGTAGTCACCGCCCTCGTCCGCCGCCCGCGCCTGCGCGTGCCGCGCCTGCCACTGCCGGACCTGCGTCAGCGCCACCCGCACCGGACGCCGCCCCGCCTCGTCGTCCGCCAGCGCCAGCGCCGCCCCCAGCCTGCTCCGCTCCGCCGCCGCACCGTGGTCCCCCGCACCCGCCAGCTCCGTCATCCCCGCGCGGAAACCGGCCTCGTAGAAATCCTGCCGGCCGTCCGTCAGCACCGCGCCCCGCGCCACCAGCGTCAGATTCTCGTCCCCCCGTGCCCGCAGCGCGGCGATCCGCGCCTCGTTGAGCACCCGCAACGAGCGCGCACCGTGCTCATACGACCCCGTCAGCTCCCCACGCGCCACCGTATGCCCCGCCACCAGCCACCCCAACACCACCAGGGACGCGGCCGTCGCGGCCAACAGGCCCCGGTTGAACACCCGGTTGGTCCGCCGGTAATGCCGCCGCTGCGCCCACCCCAGCGCACCGAGGGCCACCACCCCGGCCGCCAGGGCCCACCACGGCCACGCCTTGGCCGTGGCGTAGTCCTCGGCCAGCCGGTCCGTCTCCGCGTCGTACAACGCCCGCGCCGCCGGGAGAAGTTCCGTCCGCATCTGCTCATGGGCATAGCGCAGATACGCACCGCCCAGCGGCAGCCCCTGCCTGTTGTTGGCCCGCGCCGTCTCCACCAGCCCCGTATAGCGCGGCAGCCCGCCGTTGAGCTTCGCGATCTGCGCGCCCGCCCCGCCCGAACCCCCGCTGTTCGCCGACGCCTTGACCAGCAGCGCGGACGCCGTCCGGATATCGGCGGCATACCGGTCACGCGTCGCCCGGCCCTCCTCGCCACCGGCCAGGAAGCCCGCCGCGGCCGTCGTGTCGGCATCCGCCAGCGAACGGTAGAGACTCGCCGCGTCCGCGGTCAGCGGCTGACTGTGCTCCACCACATCCTCCGCGGCCGCCGCCCGGTCCGCCGCCTGCCAGGCCGCCACCGCACCGAACAGCACCACCAGCAGGGCCAGTACGGCCCCGATCACCCGCAGCCGGCCCGGCTCGGTCGTCGCCGCGGCACGCAGCTCGTCCAGCCCCTCGGCCCAGGCCGTCCGGCGCCCCGCGGCGGGCGGTGACACGCTGCTGGTCGACACGGAACCTGAACCTCCCCCTGGGGCGCTGACGGCGGGACCGGCCCCCGCGCGCAGCGCCCGGGAGCGCTCACGAAAAGGACTGGTGCACGGGCAGCAGTATGTCCGTAGCCACTGACACCCACACCGCTAATGCCCCGATCTTGTTCGGATCGCGATCCGTGAACGGGCCCGCCCCGCACCCCCGCGCCCCGCATTACAGTGGGCGGGAGAGTCATCAGACATCAGGTGTTAACGGACCCCGGGTGTCGCGCCGAAGGGGGAGTGATCTCGTGCAGTCGGTCCGCAAGGGCAGGGTGTCGCTCGTGGAGACCGCGACCGACGAGATCCGCGGCCAGATCGTGAACGGCACCTGGCCGGTGGGCAGCCGCATCCCGCCCGAAAGCGCGCTCTCCGAAACCCTCGGCGTCAGCCGCGCCTCGGTCCGCGAAGCCGTCCGCTCGCTGGTGCACGCCGGCCTCCTGGAGCCCCGGCAGGGCGACGGTACGTTCGTGATCTCCGACGACGACAGCGCGGTCGCCCTCCGCCGCCGCCTCGAACGCGCCGAACTCAGCCATGTCACCCAGGTCCGCCAGGGCCTCGACGTGGTCGCCGCCCGTCAGGCCGCCAAACACCGTACGGACGCCCAACTCGCCGGCATCGAAGCCGCACTGGCCCGCCGCAAGGCCGCCCTCGCCGCGCACGACAGCGAGGCGTTCACCGCCGCCGACGCCGAGTTCCACGTCCTGGTCGCCGAGGCGAGCGACAACCCCGTCCTCGCCGACATCTACCGTTCCCTCAGCGCCGCCCTGCGCGAGGAACTCCGCCGCGCCGCCTGCCTGGACACCGCCACCGCGGCCCCCGCCGACCCGCACTCCCGCCTGGCCGACGCCATCCGCGCCCAGGACCCCCAGGCCGCCGTGGACGCCGCCGTCCTCCTCCTCGCCGGCCACGTACGGGACCTCGCCCTTCCCCTGGACGACTGACCCCGGCGCGGCCGGCCCGGCCACTGGACGACTGACCGCCCGCCCGCCGCGCGCACCCGCCGGCGGCGTGCGCACCACCTCGTCGCGCCCCCGGTTCACTCCCACGCGCCGCTGCGCCGCTCACCCACCTCTGGCTACGCTGAGTGACGAAGGTTGATCCTCGCCCAGCGACCGACACGGGTCCACCCGTGCCCGACACATCCGGAGGCAGCGCCATGCGACGCGTGAAAAAGCTCCTCGGCGGCCGCGCCGCCGCCACGGCGGGCAGTGGCGCCACCCCGGACAACAGCCCTCCGGCCAGGGGCTTTCTGACCATCGGTGGTACTACGTACGTCGACCCTCAAGGCAGCTATCCCCTCGCTCACCGCCTGGACGGCTCTGCCACCCTCATCGTCAACGACACGGATCAGTACGTCACCGTGGTTACGGAGCGCGGTCGGGATCAGGGGCGTGGTTGTGGTCAGGGGTGCGGTCGTGGTCGTGATCTCGGTCGGGATCACGATTGTGAGCACCATGATCCGCCTCTGATCGCGAACCAGGGCGCGCCTGCGTCGGGTGAGGCCGCTGCGGCGGGGCAGGGCCAGGCATCGGGGCGCGGTCTGGGCCGGGACCTTGTGCTTGCCCCCGGGGAGCGCGCGGAGACTTGGCGGGGGGACAGCGTGCGGGTGGGGTGAGGTGGAGGCGGGGGTGGGGAGGGGTGGGGTGGGGGAGGGGGAGGCCCCCAAAGGGGAGCGGGCTCGACGCCCAAACCTCAACGCCCGAGCCCCAACGCCCGCCCCCGCCCCGCCCTCATCCCCAATCCGCACTCCCTACCCCCAGGCCCACCAGCCCCGCACTCCCTACCCCCAAGCCCCCCTGACCCGCTCGTAAGCCCCCGGCCCCGCTCCTGCTCGGTCCAAGGTGTCGAGGGCGGCGCCCAGTACGGGTGGGGCGGTCATCACATGGGGGAGGGCCTTGGGGGCGTGCTGTGTGAGGAGTTGGGTCAGGTGGTTGTGGAGGAAGGGGTGGCGAGCGGTCAGGACGCCGCCGCCGAGGATGACGGGGGTGGGCTCGTCGAGGAGGCCGAGTCGGTCCAGGGCGACGCGGGCAAGTAGGGCGATCTCCTCCGCCTGACGGGTTACGAGGGCGCGGGCGAGGTGGTCGCCGGCGGTGGCGACGGCGAAGAGGACCGGGGGCAGCTCGTGGCGGCGGTGGCCGGGGATCTCGTGCAGGTGGAGTGCCTCGATCAGTTCCCGCATGGTGGTCAGGCCGAAGTGGGCAGGCAGTGCACGGGCCAGCTCGGTCGGTGCGCCACGGCCGTCCTCGGCGCGGGCCGCGCACCACAGTGCCTCGTCGGCGAGGTGCGCACCACCGCCCCAGTCCCCGGAGATCTTTCCGATGGAGGGGAAGCGTGCGGTGGCTCCGTCGCGTCCGATGCCGACGCAGTTGATGCCGGCCCCGCAGACGACGGCGACGCCCACCGGCTTCCCGTCGTCCGGCAGTCCGGCCCGCAGCAGGGCGAAGGTGTCGTTGCGGACGGCCACCGTTCCCGCCCACCCCCGCCGTGTGATCTCGGCGGTCAGCCGGGCCTCCTCGATGGGGAGGTCGGCGTTGGCGAGAAAGGCCGAGAGATGGTCGACGGGCACCGCCCCTCCAGTCGCGACGGGCCCTACCCCTCCAGCCGCCCCGGCAGGCCCCGCCGCCCCGGCAGACCCCGCCACCCCAACAACCCCCGCCACGCCCACCACACCGGCCTCGGCCAGTACAGAAGCCACCAGCGGCGCCAGGGCGTCGACCGCTCGTTCGACGCCCACCGCTGGCGGCTGGAAGCCGCCGCCGCGGGCCGTTGCGAGGATGCTCCCGTCCGTGGCGACCAGCGCCACATCGGTCTTGCTGTTGCCGGCGTCGATGGCGAGCGCCATGCCCGTCAGGCCCACGTCAGATGCTCCCGGTTGTGCGCGATCAGCTCGTCGGTGAGCTGGTCCGCGTGGTCGAGCTGGCCGATGAGGGGGTGGGCGAGGAGGGCGGAGTAGACGGCTCGGCGTCCCTCGGCGCGGCCGGTGTTGCGGCCGGTGCCGCTCAACAGGGCTGCTTCCAGGGCGAGCTGTTCGTAGGCGGTGACGTGGGCGATCAGTCCGGCGTACTGCGGTTCCAGGGGGCGCACGGGGAGCGGCGCGGCGCCTGTCGCGTGCACGGTCGCGGGGGCCTCGATCACCGCGTCGTCGGGGAGGAAGGGGAGGGTGCCGTCGTTGCGGGTGTTGACGATCTGGGTGTCGCCGGTGTCGCGCAGCAGCGACGAGGTCAGTGCCACCGCGGCTTCCGAGTAGTAGGCGCCGCCGCGCCGGGACAGCAGCTCCGGTTTCTCGTCGAGCGCCGGGTCGCCGTACAGGGTGAGCAGCTCCCGTTCGATGGCGGCGACCTCCGCCGCGCGGGACGGTTTGCCGCGCAACTCCCTTACCACTGCGTCGTGTTGGTAGTAGTAGCGCAGATAGTAGGAGGGGAGGGCGCCGAGGTGGTCGAGGAGGGTGCGGGGCATCCGTAGTTTGGCGGCGAGGGTGTCGCCGTGTGCGGACAGCAGCTCGGGGAGGACGTCTTCGCCCGCGACGCGTACGGACCGTTCCCAGGTGAGGTGGTTCAGGCCGATGTGCTCCAGCGCGACCTGGTCGGGGGCGACGCCCAGCAGGGTGGCGAAGGTCCGCTGGAAGCCGATGGCGACGTTGCACAGGCCGACGGCCCGGTGGCCGTGGGTGAGCAGGGCCCGGGTGACGATGCCGACGGGGTTGGTGAAGTCGACGATCCAGGCCGCGGGGTTGCGGCGGCGGACCCGTTCGGCGATGTCGAGGACGACGGGGACGGTGCGCAGCGCTTTGGCGAGGCCGCCGGCGCCGGTGGTCTCCTGGCCGACGCAGCCGCACTCCAGCGGCCAGGTCTCGTCCTGGTTGCGGGCGGCCTGGCCGCCGATGCGCAGTTGCAGCAGGACGGCGTGGGCCCCGTCGGTACCGGCGTCCAGGTCGCCGGTCCAGGAGATCCGGCCCGGGTGCCCCTGTTTGGTGAAAATACGCCGGGACAGTCCGCCCACCAGCTCCAGCCGCTCCGTATCCGGGTCGATGAGGACGAGTTCCTCCAGCGGCAGCAGATCACGCAGCCGCGCGAAACCGTCGATGAGTTCGGGGGTGTAGGTGGAGCCGCCGCCGACCACGGCGAGCTTGATACGGGGGTGCGGGGTGCGTTCCTGGGGAGACGGCATACAGATCAGCCCTTCACTCCGGTGAGCGTGGCGCCTTCGACGAAGGCATACGGAACGAGCGGCGCGGCGCCGGCCGACGCCACGGAAAGCCGGATACGTCTCCGTACGAGCGGCATGGCGGACTTCCTTCACGGCTGCGGGAGTCGGGGAGTCGGGGAGTCAGGGAGGTGTCGCGGGTCCTCCTCACGCGGTCGGCGGTCGGCGGTCGGCGGTCGGCAATCGGCCGGTGGTCGGCCGGTGGTCGGGTCGACGGCAGCCCGGCCCGCGGACCCGGCCATCAGCCCGTGTGGAACACCGCGTCGCGCGCCGCGGTGAGTGCGGTCCGCAGGGCGCCGAGGAGGATCGGATCGCCGTTCAGGTGGCTGAGGCGCAGGGCGGGGCAGGGCAGTGCGAGCCCGGTGAATTCCTCCTCGACCAGGGCGCGCAGGGCCTCGCCCCCGACCCGGGCCACCTCGCCGGAGAGCACGATGAGTTGGGGGTCGACGACCGCCACCACGGCGGCCAGCCCGGTCGCCAGCCGCCGCGCGACCTCGGCACGCACCGCGTCGAGCGCCAGGGCTTGGGTGACCGTACGGACGTCGGAGGACCCGTACTCCCGGCCCAGTTCGATGACGCTCGGTGCGCCGACCAGCCGCTGGAAGCCGCCGCCCGCGTCCGGCCGGGCGGCGTCGCGTGGGCCGCCCCGGGCCGGCGGGGCGCCGGGCAGCGGCATATAGCCGATCTCGCCCGCGCCGCCGGTGGCGCCGCGCAGCAGTCGTCCGCCCAGCACGAGGGCGGCGCCCACTCCCTTGTCGGCCCACACCAGCACGAAGTCGTCGCAGCCCTGGGCGGCCCCGTCATGCTGTTCGGCGACCGCCGCAAGATTCACATCATTTTCGAGCGTGACCGGTATACCCAGCGCCTCGGCCAACTCCTCCTTCAGGGCCCGCGCGTGCCAGTCCGGCAGGTGGGGTGCGTAGCGCAGCCGGCCGGTCCGCGGGTCCAGTGCGCCGGGCGTGCCGATGACCGCCCCGTGCAGCCGCTCGCGCTCCAGCCCGGCCCTGGCCAGCGCCCCGTCGACGGCCCGCGCGACCAGCTGGGCGGTCCGGTCCGGCGGGTGGCCGGCGATCGCGTCGCTGCCGGCCCGTGCCTCGCCGAGCACCTGCCCGGTGATGTCGGCGACCGCGGCGGTGACTCCCAGCTGATCGACGGCCAGTGCGGCTACGTGTGCCGCCGCCGGGTTGATCGCGTACAGCTGCGCACTGGGGCCCGGCCGCCCGGTCTCGTTGCCGGTGGTCCGCACCAGCCCCGCGGCCTCCAAACGGGCCAGCAGCTGCGAGGCGGTGGGCTTCGACAGCCCGGTCAGCTCCCCGATCCGGGTACGGGTCAACGGGCCCTGCGACACCAGCAGATCGAGCGCGGCCCGGTCGTTCATGGCCCGCAGCACCCGCGGCGTCCCGGGGATCCGCGGCCCCGACTGCGCACCGGACATGACCTCACCCCGTTCACCGGCGGCCGGGAAGAGCGAGCGACCCAGCCTCTGTTAAGAAACCTTCCCATCGATCCGACAGGAAAGTAGGCCGCGGCCGTCGAAGCGTCAATGGGCCGAGCGGGGCAGCAACTCAAGGGCAACAAGCGGCCCGGCCCCCTCGGGGCCCTTCGGATCCCCGGCCCCCGGACAACAAATGGCGAAGGGGCGTACCAACGACCTCGTCGGTACGCCCCTCCCCCCTCACGGGAGCCCTCAGGCAGTCGCAGTCGCAGTCGCCACCCCGCGACCGGCTACTTCCCCAGCTTGGACGGCGACGCGATCGGGTTCGTCGCCATGGACTGGGGGGACAGCGGGTTGTTGAGGGCCGAGGGGGCGGCCATGCCGGCGGCGGGGTCGGTGACCTCCGCCTCCTCGTCCTCGGGGAGCGGGCGCGGGGCGAGGTGGACGCCGGCCGCGTCCAGGGCGTGCTTGATGCGCCAGCGCAGTTCGCGCTCCACACCGAGGGCCTTGCCGGGCATGGTCTTGGCCGCGACGCTGATGGTGACCGTGTCCAGGTGCACCTCGCTCAGGCCGAGCACCTGCACCGGCTCCCACAGCTGCTCGTTCCAGGGCTCGGACTTCGACATCTCCTCACCGGCGGTGGTGATGGTGTCGCGGGCGCGCTGGAGATCCTGGTCGGCGGCGATCTCCACGTCGACGGCGGCAGTGGACCAGCCCTGGCTGAGGTTGCCGATCCGCTTGACCTCGCCGTTGCGGATGTACCAGATCGCGCCGTTGGGGCCGCGCAGCTTGGTGACGCGCAGGCCGACCTCGATGACCGTGCCGGTGGCGACCCCGGCGTCGATCTCGTCGCCGACGCCGTACTGGTCCTCCAGGATCATGAAGACGCCGGAGAGGAAGTCGGTGACGAGGTTGCGGGCGCCGAAACCGATGGCGACACCGGCGACACCGGCGCTCGCCAGCAGCGGCGCCAGGTTGATCTTCAGGACGGAGAGCACCGTCAGGGCGGCCGTGCCCATGATCACAAAGGAGGCGACGCTGCGCAGCACCGAGCCGATGGCCTCGGAGCGCTGCCGGCGTCTCTCGGCGTTGACGAGCAGTCCGCCCAGCGCGGTGCCCTGGGCGGCGGCCGCGGTGCGGTTCATCCGCTCGATGAACTTGGTGATGGTGCGGCGAATCACATGCCGCAGCACCACCGCGATCACCAGGATCAGCACGATTTGCAGGCCGGACGTGAGCCACGTCCCCCAGTTCTCCTGCACCCAGCCGGCGGCGTTGGTGGCCTTCTCCGTGGCGTCGTCGAGCGAAGTCGGGCCGGAGGAGCCGGGTGTGGCGGCGCTCAGGTGCGCGGCAGCGGCCGGCGAAGCGGACCAGAACACAGTCGAACCTTCCGTGTGGGACAGCAGACCCGGGCCTCGGTGGGACCCCAGGGGACCGGGCAGACCAACCACACTAACGGGGCAATGAGAACGGTCCGCGCTCTTGTTCGAACGGGCAGGTTTTGCGCGGGCCGGAAAGAGCGGGATCCGGACAGCGCCGCGAGGGTGTGGTGGAAAACACCTCCGGGCCGTTACTCGGTCATGGTGGCGCTCCGACCAGGCAGCGGGGGACACTGTGGGGAGATCGTCCCGGCGCGAGCCACGCGCCGCCGGCGTACAAGGAGGCACCCGTGCCGCATGTCCTGGTCCTCAACGCGTCGTACGAGCCGCTCGGCGTCGTACCGCTCCGCCGCGCGCTCATCCTCGTCCTCAATGAGAAGGCAGTCAGCCTCGAGGAGTCCGGCGCCCTGATGCACAGCGCGACCCGTGTCGTCCCTGCTCCGAGCGTGGTCCGCTTGAAGCGATTCGTGCGGGTGCCCTTTCGGGGCCCCGTGCCCCTGACCCGCCGGGCGCTGTTCGCCCGTGACGGCGGGCGCTGTATGTACTGCGGTGGCGTCGCAACCAGCGTCGACCACGTCATCCCGCGCAGCCGCGGAGGTCAGCACACCTGGGAGAACGTCGTCGCCGCCTGCCGGCGCTGCAATCACGTCAAGGCCGACCGCCATGTCGCCGAGATCGGCTGGCGGCTGCGGCATCAGCCCGCCCCGCCGTCAGGGCTGGCGTGGCGGATCATCGGTACGGGCCATCGTGACCCGCGCTGGCTGCCGTATTTGCAGCCGTACGGCGCGGATGACGCCCTGGCCCGGATCGACGCCGTATCGGCGTAGGTCCGGGATTTTCCGTCCGGGGGCCGTGGGGGCGGCGCCGTGTGCGCGGCTCCCCACGGCCCCCGGACGCGTTCAGTGCCTGTTCCTGCCGCGCCCGTCCTTGCCGCGCGGTTCCTGCACCGCGTACGCCTCCACCGACCACAGCGAGTAGCCGAAGCGGGTGGCCCGCTTGTCGCCCTGGATGCGGACGAACCGGGCGTTCTTGGCGTCCATCCGGACGGACTCCCGGCCGCCCTTGCCGTCCCGGACCGTGGCCGCCGTGCGCCAGGTGCGGCCGTCGGGGGAGACCTGGACGCGGTAGCCGGCGGCGTAGGCGTCCTGCCAGTGCAGGACGAGCCGGCCGAGGCGGGTCGGGTGGGCCAGCGCGAACTGGAGCCAGGCACCGTCCTCGGCGGTGGACGACCAGCGGGTCCTTGGATCGCCGTCGGTGGCCGCGGACGCCGGGAAGTCGGGTGTCTCGTCCCCGGAGGAGGTGGCGACGGTGCCGCGCGCCAGGTCCTTGCCGCCGGTGCGCGGATAGGTCCGCACCGTCAGTGTCTGCCGCGCGCCGCCGATGTCCACCGGGATCTCGTACGTCCCGGAGGGGGCGTCCTCGGGGACGTCGACCGTGATGCGGACCGTGGCGGTGCCGCCGCGCGGTGCGGTGACCTCGCCGGGGGCGTGCACGGTGAAGCCCTTGGGTGCCTTGACCGTCAGCTTCTCGTGGACGTCGGCGGGGCGGCGGGAGTAGATCCGGGCGTCCACCGTGGTGCTGTCGCCGGGCTGGGCGTCCGCCTCCTCGCGGGACAGTTCGAGCCCGGCCCGCTCGGTGTCCGCAAACCAGGGGGTGAGCGCCTTGACGGACGGTGCTTCCGCGCCGTTCGCCCAGGTCAGCCGTACCGCGTCGGCCCGCAGCCGTGGGGTGTGCGACTCCGTCCAGCCGGTGGCGGAGAGCCGGCCCAGACGGCGCCAGCCCTCGCCGGGGACGTGCGCCTCCAGGGACACGGCGCGCGCGGCGGCGCCCGGCTCGGTCAGGGCGGTGACCGCGGCCAGCCGGCGGGCCCGCTCGAAGGGGACGGTCAGGGACCTCGGGCCGGTGTCCTCGTCGGGCTCGGGGGTCTCGTGGCGGGCGCCGGTCCAGGCGTCGGCCTCGGTCATCGCCCGCTCCAGGAACGGTGCGAGCACCCCCTTGCCGACCGTCGCCGGGCTGCGCGCGATCTCCTTGCGCAGCCGCTGCGCCGTGCGCTGGGCGGACCAGGCGGTGCCGCCGTCGTCGTGTGCCTGCGCCATCAGCGTGTCCACGGCGTGCGCGCCGGCGGTGCCGTAGCGGGCCAGTTGCTGGGCCCAGGGGCGGATCTCGGCGGCCAGATCCGGGTTCAGGTGGTCGGGCGCGCTGCTCATGGTCCGGAACGCGCTCCGCAGCTTCCGGGCCGCCTTGGCGAGGTCCGCGTCCTGGCCGGGCCGGCCGTGGTTGGTCGCCGCCTCGCGGGCCGCCCAGAAGCGGTCGATCAGCACTCGCAGATACCGCGACTCGGTCCGGTCCAGCACAGAGGAGGAGTCGTTGCCGGCCAGCGCCCGCAGCGCGGCCCGGGCCCGCGGATCACCGCCCGCCAGATCGTCGACGGCCGCGTCCCAGGACTCCGCGGGGCGGTAGTCGCGGGGGTTCCAGGCATAGTCGGCGGCCGTGAACAGCGGGATACGGGAGGCGAGCGGCTGCTCCATGGCGTTGGCGAGCAGCGCCGAGGAGCCGGTGGCGACGGCCGGCTCACGGCCCCGGTAGGGGCCGAGGAAGATCCGGTCCTGGGCGTAGTCGTTGACCGGGTAGTTGTCCATGGTCACCAGCGGGTGGCCGAACGCCTGGCGGGCGGTGGACAGCTCCCCGCCGGTGATGGTCCGCGGGACCACCCCGATACCGGTCCAGGCCACCTCGACCCCGTCGCCGAGCGCGTCGGAGAGCGCGCTGCGGTACGTCGTCGAGCCGTCCTGGTAGTACTCGGTCGGCATCAGCGACAGCGGCCCGGCCTCCGGGTGCCGCTCCGCCAGGTGCGCGGAGAGCGCGTTGGCGATCTTGGCCTGTGCGGTGGCCGCGGCTCGCGGGCCGGAGCCGAAGGTGTCCTCGTCGGCGTCGCAGTGCCATTCGCTGTAGCTGACGTCCTGGAACTGGAGCTGGAAGGAGCGCACGCCCAGCGCCCACATCGCGTCCACCTTGCGCCGCAGCGCCCGCAGGTCCTCCTCGGACGAGTAGCACAGCGCCTGGCCGGGCGCGAGGGCCCAGCCCAGCGTGACGTGGTTGGCGCGGGCCCGCTCGGCCAGCGCCCGGAAGTCGTCGCGCTGCGCGGCCGGGTAGGGCTCGCGCCACCGGGCCTGGCGGTACGGGTCGTCGCCGGGCGCGTACAGATAGTGGTTCTGCTTGGTGCGCCCCATGAAGTCCAGCTGAGCCAGCCGCTGCGGCCGGCTCCATGGCTGCCCGAAGAACCCCTCGGTGGTGCCGCGCACGGCCGTACCGGGCCAGTCCCGTACGGCGACCGAGGCCAGCTCCCGCCCGCCGTCCGCACCCTCGGTGACCAGCTGCCGCAGCGTCTGCGCGGCATGGAAGAGGCCGTCCGGGCCGACGCCGTCCAGGGCGACCGTGTCCCGGCCCGCGACCTGGCCCACGGCCAGCCGGTAGCCGCCGGAGGGCAGGTCCCCGCGGGCCGGGGCCCGCAGCGCCCGCAGCGCGTCCGCGGCCTGCTCGCCGCCGGCCCGGATCACCGGCCCGGCCGCGGGCAGCCGGTCGCCGGGCGCCAGGGTCCGCACGGTGTGCACCCCGGCGTCGCGCAGCAGTCCGCGCAGCACGTCCAGGGCGTAGGGGTCGGTGTCCGGCGCCGCCACCAGCGCCGCCTCGCGGGTGAGGGGCACCGGGGCGCCGAGATCCCGCATCGACTGGGGGCGCGGCCAGACCGCGGGTGTGCGCCCCGCGCCGGCCGGGCGGTCCGGCTGGTCGGGCGTGCCGATGGCGGGGTCGGCGGGCGCGGCCTGGGCGCCGGGCGCCCCGCCGAGCAGCCCTCCGATGACGGCGGCGGCCAGGGCGGTGGTCCCCGCCACCCGCGCGCGGGCGCCCGCGCCGCTCCCCTTGCCGCCCCTACCGATCTTTCCGCCGCTCCATACGCCCCGGCCTCGCACGGCTGCTCCTCGTCCCCGTCCATCACTCGCCGGTCCGCACCGGCGCCCCATTTCCCCGCCGATGCCCGTTCGGACAGACCTTCGGCCGTGAGCCCACCATTGTGGCGGTGAGGGTGTCAATAAGGCCATGGCGGCGTCCCCTACGACGGCATACGTACGGCTTTCGTCAGGTGCCGCGGGTGGGGGACCGAGGGGCTGGACGGCCCGCAGAACTTTCGTCGCGGGGCCCGCTTTCTCCGCGTTCTCTGCGCCCGCCGGTGTCCGGCGCAGTGAAATCGCCTGCGTGGGGGATAATGAGACGTGGGTCACGTTTCGTGAGCAGATACGTCTGCGATCGTGTCGAGTGGGTAGGGCCCACGTGTCCCACTACCGATGAACGGGAGGCCCTCGTGGCCGCATCCGCTCAACTGCTCCTCGACGCTCTGTCCTCCAAACCGGGAGGTGCGACGATGGAGCCCGATCTCTTCGACGGGGTGTCCGACCCCGATTCCGGCCTCGACGGCTCCGGCTCCTACAGCTTCGTCGAGCCGCCACTGACCAGCGAGCCCCCGCTCGCCGACGCCGCACCACTGACCAGCGAGGTCCCGATCGCCGCCGAGCTGCCGCTGACCAGCGAGCCGACGGCCGCGGGCATGGGCACGGAGTCCATGGAGGTCTGAGGACCCATGGGCCGCGCGCGGCTCGCCCGGCTGCACGGCGTCGCCACGTCGTACGAACCCTCGCCGGGCACGAGCGTCCAGATCGCCGACGACACCGTTGTCGCCGTGCTCGCCGCATTAGGGGTCGACGCCTCGACCCCGCACGCCGTACGCGCCGCCCTGGCCGCGTACGAGGACGACGCGCGCCGCGCCCTGCTGCCCCGCACCGTCGTCGCCCGGCCGGACCGGCCACCCGACCTCGTGCGTCTCCCCGAAGGCACCGTCCTCCGGGTCGAGACCGGGGACGGGGAGGCGGCAGACCTGGGGGCGCCCGATCCGGCGGCGCTCGCCCGGCTGCCCCTGGGCATCCATGTACTGGAGGCCCGGGCCCCCGGCGGCCGCACCGCCCGCGCCCCGCTGATCGTCGCGCCCGACCGGGTGCCCGCACCCCCCGGCCGCAGCCACGGCTTTCTGGTGCAGCTCTACTCGCTGCTGTCCCGGCGGTCCTGGGGCATGGGCGACCTCGGGGACCTCGCCGATCTCGCCGCCTGGTCCGGGCGCGCCCTGGGCACCGGCTTCCTCCAGCTCAACCCCCTGCACGCGGCCGTCCCCGGCCCGCCCACCGACCCGTCGCCGTACCGGCCCTCCTCGCGCCGCTTTCCCGACCCGGTCCATCTGCGGATCGAACACATCCCGGAGTACGCCCACCTCACCGGGACCGCCCGCTTACGGGCCGGCGAACTGGCCGCCCGCGCCGATGCGCTCCGTTCCGAGGTGCTCGAACGGGGCGCGCTGATCGACCGGGACGCGGTCTGGGCACTCAAGCGGGAGGCGCTGGAGCTGCTGTGGGCGGTGCCGCTCGGTCCGGGCCGGCGGGCCGCGTACTGCGACTTCCTCGCCGAGCAGGGCCAGGCGCTGGAGGACCACGCCACCTGGTGTGCGATCGCCGAGCGGCACGGCCCCGACTGGCGCGGCTGGCCCGCCGGGCTGCGCGAGCCGCGGTCCCCGGACACCGCCCGGCTGCGGCACCGGCTGCTGGACCGGATCGATTTCCACTGCCGGCTGGCCTGGCTCACCGACCAGCAGCTGGCCGCCGCGCAACGGGCCGCGCGGGACGCCGGGATGGCCGTCGGGCTGGTGCACGACCTCGCCGTCGGCGTGCACCCCTCCGGCGCCGACACCTGGGCGCAGCAGGACGCCTTCGCCGCCGGTATGTCCATCGGGGCGCCGCCGGACGCCTTCAACGCCCGCGGCCAGGACTGGGGCCTGCCGCCCTGGCGCCCCGACGCGCTGGCCGCCGCGGGCTACGCCCCCTACCGGGAGCTGCTGCGCGGCCTGCTGCGGCACGCCGGGGCGCTGCGGATCGACCATGTGATGGGGCTGTTCCGGCTGTGGTGGGTCCCGGAGGGCCGGCCCCCGACGGAGGGCGCCTATGTGCGCTACGACGGTGAGGCGATGCTCTCCGTGCTGGCCCTGGAGGCGCGGCGGGCCGGGGCCGCGGTGATCGGCGAGGACCTGGGCACCGTCGAGCCGGGCGTCCGCGAGGCGCTGGCCGCCCGCGGCGTGCTGGGGACCTCGGTGCTGTGGTTCGAGCGGGACTACGGGAACGGGGAGCGGGACAGGGCGGACGCGGAGGACGCAGGGGACGCGTCGGCGCGGGCGGCCGCGTCTGACGGCCCGGGAGCGGCCCCGGCGCCGGAGGCGGTGGCCGAGGGTGCCGGCGCGGGTCCGGCGGGGGAGGGCGGGACGGTCCGGGACGCCGCCCCCGCGTCCGGCGCCGTGGCCCGCATCCTGGCGCCCGAGGAGTGGCGCAGCGGCTGTCTCGCCACCGTCACCACCCACGATCTGCCGACCACCGCGGCCCGGCTGACCGGCGCGGACGTGGCCCTGCGCGAACGGCTCGGCCTGCTCGCCGGGCCGCCGGAGCGGGAGCGCTCCCGCGCCACCCAGGAACGCACCGAATGGCTGCGGGAGTTGGTGCGGCGCGGGCTGCTGCCCGAGGGGCCGGGCGACGAGGAGGCCGCGGTCAAGGCCGTCCACCGCTTTCTGCTGCGCACCCCGGCCCGGATGGTCGGCGTCTGGCTGCCCGACGCGGTGGGGGACCGGCGCCCGCAGAACCTCCCCGGGACCTGGGATGAATACCCGAACTGGCGCCTGCCGATCGCCGGCCCCGACGGCCGCCCGCACACCCTGGAGGAGCTGGCCGCCTCGCCTCGACTGCACGCCTTGATGCGGGAGTTGGGGGAGGGGAACCTCTAGGTCACCGGCCGGCGGTCCCGCGGGACGGGCCGGATGGCGCCGGTGACGCCGCACCGCGGCCGGGCCGCAGCCGGGCCGCAGCCGGTGAGATTCGCGCAAGGGCGGGGCCGCCGGTTGTGCCACCCCGGGCGTGCGGGGCGGCGGGGCGTCCGATACGTTGACTTCGTGAGCAACAAGGTCAATAAGAATGTCCTGCGCGCCGGAACCATCACCGCCGGCACCGCGCTGATGCTGCTGATGTCGTCCCCCGCGTTTGCGCTCACCCGCGACGATGGTGACGACCCGGGTCCGGGTCTGAGCGTGATCGAGACGCTCGGCCTCTACGTCGCTTTGCCCATCGTTCTCTTCCTGGTCATCGCCGGGCTGGTCATGGTGGGCGACAAGTCCCACAAGCAGGCCGGGTCCAAGGGCTGACACCGGGCACCAGTGACGCCGCAAGGGCGCCCATCGGTTACGAGAACCGAGGGGCGCCCTTTGTCGTACCCGGATATTTCCGCAGGTGAAAAAGGGGTTGCGAGGCGGCTATCGGGCGTTTTTCGGCCGGTTTGCGAGGGGGCTGTGTTTAACCGGCCCTAACCTACGATGACGTAACCTACGCAGCCGTAGGTCAAACCTACGGTCCCGTAGGTCATCGTCCCCAGGAGTTCCCCCCGTGACCATCGCCCCCGCCCGCCATAACGGAGAGCTCGGCCAGGCCGCCTGGAGCGACGCGCAGTTGCTCTACGCGCTCGAAGAGGTCGTCGAGAAGGAACTCAACCGCCATCTGAAGGTCGCCAAGGACTGGATGCCCCACGAGTACGTGCCGTGGAGCGACGGGCGTAACTTCCCCGGGCCGCTGGACGGCGACGCCTGGGACCCCGAGCAGTCCAAGGTCAGCGACATCGGCCGGATCGCCCTGGTGGTCAACCTCCTCACCGAGGACAACCTCCCCAGCTACCACCACGAGATCGCCACCCTCTTCGGCCGCGACGGCGCCTGGGGCACCTGGGTGCACCGCTGGACCGCCGAGGAGGGCCGGCACGGCATCGTGATGCGTGACTACCTGCTCACCAGCCGGGCCGTCGACCCGGACGAGCTGGAGCGGTTCCGCATGGCCCACATGTCGGAGGGCTTCGAGTCCGACAACTCGCACAGCATGCTGCACTCGGTGGCGTACGTCGCCTTCCAGGAGCTGGCCACCCGCATCTCGCACCGCAACACCGGCCACCACTCCGGTGACCCGGTCTGCGACCGGATGCTGGCCCGGATCGCCACCGACGAGAACCTCCACATGGTCTTCTATCGCAACCTCCTCGGTGCGGCCTTCGAGATGGCGCCCGACCAGACGATGTGCGCGGTGCGCGATGTCGTCACCGGCTTCCGGATGCCCGGCCACGGGATGCCCGGCTTCGAGCGGTCCGCCGCCCGGATGGCCATCGGCGGGATCTACAACCTGCGCATCCACCACGACGATGTGCTCCAGCCGGTGCTGCGCTTCCTGAAGGTGCTGGAGATCGGCGGGCTGGGCCCGGCCGGGCTGGCGGCGCAGGAGGAGCTGGGGCTGTTCATGGACGGCCTCGACGGCCAGGCCCGGAAGTTCGACGAGCGCCAGGCGGCCATCCTCGCCCGCCGCAAGGCCAACCGCGGCTGAAGCGGCACGGCCGTTCCGCGTCACCGTCCACGGCGGCGGTGACCGGGGCGGCGGATGCGTACGCTGCCCGCATGGCCGACTGGGACCTCAAGAAGCTGCGCATCCTGCGCACCCTCCACGAGCTGGGCACGGTCACCGCGACCGCCGAGGCGCTGCACATGACGCCCTCGGCGGTCTCGCAGCAGCTGACCGGGCTGGCCAAGGCGCTCGGGGTGACGCTGCTGGAGGCGCACGGCCGGCGGGTACGGCTGACCGACGCCGCCCAGCTGGTGCTGCGCCATGCGGAGGCGGTCTTCGCTCAGCTGGAGCGCGCCGACGCGGAGCTGCTCGGCTACCTCCGGGGCGAGGCCGGCCAGGTCCGGGTGGGGGCCTTCTCCACCGCCATCCCGGCGCTGGTGGTCCCCGCCGTACAGGAGCTGCGCCGTACGCACCCGGGGCTGTCGGTCGTCGTACGGGAGGCGGAGGCGGAGGCCGCGTACGAGCTGCTGGCGGAGGGCAGTGTCGATCTGGCGCTGTCGCTGGCCGCGCACGCCCCCACCCCGCGCGACCCCAAGTTCAGCCGGGTGTCGCTGCTCGCCGACCCGCTGGATGTGGCGCTGCCGGCCGGCCACCGGCTGGCCGCCGAGCCGGGGCTGCGGCTGGCCGATCTGGCGGACGAGCCCTGGATCTTCGGCAGCAGCGGGCCCTGGTCGCAGATCACCACGGCCGCCTGCGAGAACGCCGGGTTCGTGCCCGAGCAGGCGCATGCCGCCGCCGACTGGAGCGCGATCTGGGCCATGGTCGCGGCGGGGATGGGGGTGGCGCTGGTGCCCCGGATGGCGAGGGCGGGCGGCATCGGCGCCTTCGGGCGCGGGGGAGTGACGCCGGGCGGACGCGGCGGCCGCGAGGGGGTCGCGCTGCGGGTGCTGTCCGGTGACCAGCCGCGCCGTCATGTGATCGCCGCCGCGCGGCGCGGCTCGGAAGGGGCGCCGGGCCTGGCCCGGGTGCTGGCGGCGCTCCGGCAGACGGCCGCCGCGCAGCCGCCGGGAGAGCAGACGTAGACGTAGACCTCTTCAGACCTTTCAGTTTTGCTGAACGTATTCGTCGAAAACTTTCGATGGACCTGTGGGGTGCTGCGCTGCGACGGTGAAGTGGTCCGCACTTCCACGCACCGAAAGGCAGCGATGACCGCCAACCCGGCCGCCGACTCCACCGATCCGCACGCCAACGACGCCAACCCGTACGGTGGCGGAGACCCCTACGCCGACTACCGCGGCGGGGACTTCCCCTTCACCTCGCTCGTCGACCTCGCCGACCGCCGCCTCGGCGCCGGGGTGATCGCCGCGAACGACGAGTTCTTCGCCGAGCGCGAGAATCTGCTGAAGCCGGGCCCGGCGGTCTTCGACCCCGAGCACTTCGGCCACAAGGGCAAGATCATGGACGGCTGGGAGACCCGGCGGCGCCGCGGCACCGACGGCGACCACCCCTTCCCCACCGACGACGACCACGACTGGGCGCTGATCCGGCTCGCCGCCCCCGGCGTGATCCGCGGCATCGTCGTCGACACCGCCCACTTCCGCGGCAACTACCCCCAGCAGGTCTCCGTCGAGGCCACCTCGCTGCCCGGCAGCCCCGGCCCCGAGGAGCTGCTCGCCGGCGACGTGAAGTGGGAGGAGCTGGTCCCCCGCACGCCCGTACGGGGTCATGCCGCCAACGGCTTCGAGGTCACCGTCGAGCGCCGCTTCACGCATCTGCGCCTCAAGCAGCACCCCGACGGCGGCATAGCCCGTCTCCGGGTCCACGGCGAGGTCGTGCCGGACCCGGCGTGGCTCGATGTGCTCGGCACCCTCGACCTGGCCTCCGTCCTGCACGGCGGCACCGTCGAGGACGCCTCGGACCGCTTCTACTCCTCGCCCACCCAGATCATCCGGCCCGATCTCTCCCGCAAGATGGACGACGGCTGGGAGAACCGCCGCCGCCGGGTCAAGGGCACGAACGACTGGGTGCGCTTCCGCCTCGCCGCACAGGGCGAGATCCGGGCGGTGGAGATCGACACCGCCTACCTCAAGGGCAACTCCGCGGGCTGGGCCGCCCTGTCCGGATGCGACGGCGACCCGGCCGACGAGAGCTCCTGGTTCGAGATCCTGCCGAAGACGAAGCTCCAGCCCGACACCCCGCACCGCTTCGCCCTGCCGGCCGCCGTCACCGCCACGCACATCCGGCTGGACGTCTTCCCCGACGGCGGCCTCGCGCGGATGCGGCTGCACGGCTCCCTCACCGAGGCCGGCCGGGCCGCCCTGCGCCACCGCTTCGACGCCCTCAACGGCTGAGCCGCACCCCGCTTCCGTTGGGCCCCGCGGGAGGGGGCGGGGCCCGACGGACCCCGCCCCCTCCCGGCGGACGGAGCGCACCGGGCGCCCGCCCGCCGGGCCCGTGGCGGCCGGTACGCGCCGGTCAGGCCGCCGCGTCGGCCTGCTGTGCCTTCAGCGCCCGCTCGATGCCGGCCCGCGACTCGGTCATCAGCCGGCGCAGCGCCGGGGTCGGCTCGGCCGAGGCCAGCCAGGCGTCCGTGGCGTCCAGGGTCTCCTGCGAGACCTGGAGCGCCGGGTAGTGGCCCACCACGATCTGCTGCGCCATCTCGTGGCTGCGGGAGTTCCAGATGTCCTTCACCGCGGCGAAGTACTTCGCGGTGTACGGCGCCAGCAGCTCCCGCTGGTCCGGCTGGACGAAGCCGCCGATGACGGCCTCCTGAAGGGAGTTGGGGAGCTTGTCCGACTCCACGACCGAGGCCCACGCCTCGGCCTTCGCCTCCGTCGTGGGACGCGCCGCGCGCGCCGTCGCGGCATGCCGCTCACCCGCGGAGGTCTTGTCCCGGTCCAGCTCCGCCGCGATGGCCTTCTCGTCGGCCCGGCCGGTGGCCGCCAGCCGCTGGAGCAGCGCCCAGCGCAGCTCGGTGTCCACGGCGAGCCCGGAGATCTCCTCCGTACCGTCCAACAGGCCCTGGAGCAGATCAAGTTGGGCGTCCGTACGGGCCGATGCGGCGAACGCGCGGGCCCACGCCAGCTGGTGGTCGCTGCCCGGCTCGGCCGCCCGCAGCTGCTCCAGCGCCGCCGCGGTCCAGGTCGACAGACCCGTCTCGCGCCAGTCCGGCGCCGCGTACAGGTCCAGTGCCAGCTTCACCTGGCGGTGCAGCGACTGGACGACACCGATGTCCGACTCCTTGCCGATGCCCGACAGCACCAGTGAGAGATAGTCCCGGGCGGGCAGTTCGGCGTCCCGCGTCATGTCCCAGGCCGACGCCCAGGACAGCGCGCGCGGCAGCGACTCGGCGAAGTCGCCGAGGTGCTCGGTGACGGTCTTCAGCGACTCCTCGTCCAGCCGGACCTTGGCGTACGACAGATCGTCGTCGTTGAGCAGCAGGACGGCCGGCCGCTGCTTGCCCACCAGCTGCGGTACGGGGGTCAGCGCACCGTCCACGTCCAGCTCGATCCGCTCGGTCCGCACCAGCTTGCCGTCCCGGAGGTCGTAGGCGCCGACGGCGATCCGGTGCGGCCGCAGCACCGGCTCGCCCTTGGCGCCGGCCGGCAGCGCCGGAGCCTCCTGCTTCACCGCGAAGGAGGTGATGACGCCCGCGCCGTCCACCTCGATCTCCGGCCGCAGGATGTTGATCCCGGCGGTCTCCAGCCACTTCTTCGACCAGGTCTTCAGATCCCGCCCGCTGGTCTCCTCCAGCGCGCCCAGCAGATCCGGCAGCCGGGTGTTGCCATAGGCGTGCGTCTTGAAGTACGCCTGCACGCCCTGGAAGAACTCGTCCATCCCGACGTAGGCGACCAGCTGCTTGAGGACGCTGGCGCCCTTGGCGTAGGTGATGCCGTCGAAGTTGACCAGGACGTCGTCGAGGTCATTGATCTCGGCCATGATCGGGTGGGTGGACGGCAGCTGGTCCTGCCGGTACGCCCAGGTCTTCATGGAGTTGGCGAACGTCGTCCAGGAGTGCGGCCACTTCGACCCCGGGGCGTAGGCCTGGCAGGCGATCGAGGTGTAGGTGGCGAACGACTCGTTCAGCCACAGGTCGTTCCACCACTCCATGGTGACCAGGTCACCGAACCACATGTGCGCCAGCTCGTGCAGGATCGTCTCCGCGCGCATCTCGTACGCCGCGTCCGTCACCTTGGACCGGAAGACGTACTGGTCGCGGAGGGTCACCGCGCCCGCGTTCTCCATCGCGCCGGCGTTGAACTCCGGCACGAAGAGCTGGTCGTACTTCGCGAACGGGTAGGCGTAGTCGAACTTCTCCTGGAACCAGTCGAAGCCCTGCCGGGTGACCGCGAAGATCTCGTCGGCGTCCAGGTGCTCGGCCAGCGACGGCCGGCAGTAGATGCCCAGCGGCACCGTCTGCCCGTCCTTCTCGTACGTGCTGTGCACGCTGTGGTACGGGCCGACGATCAGCGCGGTGATGTAGGTCGAGATCCGCGGGGTCGGCTCGAAGCGCCAGATGTTGTCGCTCGGCTCCGGCGTCGGCGAGTTGGAGATCACCGTCCAGCCCTCCGGGGCCTTCACGGTGAACTGGAACGTCGCCTTCAGATCCGGCTGCTCGAAGGACGCGAACACCCGCCGGGCGTCCGGTACCTCGAACTGGGTGTACAGATAAGCCTGCTGGTCCACCGGGTCGACAAAACGGTGCAGTCCCTCACCGGTGTTGGTGTAGGCGCAGTCCGCGACGACCGTCAGCTCGTTACGGCCGGCCCGCAGCCCCGCCAGCGCGATCCGCGAGTCCTGGAACACCGCACCCGGGTCCAGCGCCTCGCCGTTGAGCACCACTTCGTGCACGGCCGGCGCGACCAGATCGATGAAGGAGTCCGCGCCCGCCTCGGCGACGTCGAACCGCACGGTGGTCACAGACCGGTACGTGCCCCCGCTCCCGTCCTCGCCCGACCCGGAGGCGCCGCCCTCCTGCGCACCGGAGAGGTCGAGGTCGATCTCATACGCGTCCACGGTCAGCAGGCGCGCCCGCTCCTGCGCCTCGTCGCGGGTCAGATTTGTGCCAGGCACCCGGCCATCTCCTTCGTATGGGTCATCACATCGGACTCTTCGGCCATCCTTCCATGTGGTCCGGGCGCCATGAGGGGCAGTTTTGAGGTAGCACTGCGGTGGCTACCCCAGTAGTATCGAAGGTATGAAGATTAGTGTCAGTCTGCCGAACGGGGATCTTGTTTTCGTCGACGAGTACGCCGCGAGAACGGACGCCGAATCGCGGTCGGCGGTGATACACGCCGCGATCGAGCTGCTGAGGCAGTCGGAACTGGAGGCGGATTACGCCGCTGCGTGGGACGAATGGGAAGCCGGCGGCGAGGCGCAGGCATGGGAGCCGACCGCGGGGGACGGGCTCACCGATGCGGCGCGGTGACATCTACCTGGTCGACCTCGAACCGGTCCGCGGCAGCGAGGCCGACAAGGCGCGGCCCGTGGTGCTGGTCTCCAACGACGCGGCGCATCGTTCGGTCGAGCGCACGGGGCGTGGCGTGGTCACGGTCGTCCCGGTGACCTCCAATGTCAGCCGCGTCTTCCCGTTCCAGGTGCTGCTGTCCGCAGCGGCTTCCGGGCTGTCCCGCGACTCGAAGGCCCAGTGTGAGCAGGTCCGCTCGGTAGCTGTGGAGCGGGTGGGGCGACGCATCGGCTCCGTGCCACGGCAGACGATGACCGACCTCGACGCCGCGCTGCGTCGGCATCTGGCGCTCTGACGAAACGGCGGGTGCCCGTACGGAGACTCCGTACGGGCACCCGCCGTCGTGCGGTGCTGCGGTCAGCCGCGCAGCTCCGCGGCGACCAGCTCCGCGATCTGGACGGCGTTCAGCGCCGCGCCCTTGCGGAGGTTGTCGTTGGAGACGAACAGCGCCAGACCGTTCTCGACGGTCTCGTCCTCGCGGATCCGGCCCACGAAGGACGCGTCCTGGCCGGCGGCCTGGAGCGGGGTGGGCACGTCGGCGAGGGTGACGCCGGGGGCGCCGGCCAGCACTTCCTGGGCCCGCGCGGGGCTGATCGGACGCGCGAAACGGGCGTTGATCTGGAGCGAGTGGCCGGTGAAGACCGGGACGCGGACGCAGGTGCCGGACACCTTCAGCTCCGGGATCTCCAGGATCTTGCGGCTCTCGTTGCGGAGCTTCTGCTCCTCGTCGGTCTCGTTCAGCCCGTCGTCGACGATCGCGCCGGCCATCGGCAGCACATTGAAGGCGATCGGGGCGACGTACTTGTCCGGCTCCGGGAACTCCACGGCCGCGCCGTCGTGCGTCAGCTTGGTGGCGTCCTGCTCGATGACCTTGCGGACCTGGCCGTCCAGCTCCTCCACACCGGCCAGACCGCTGCCGGAGACCGCCTGGTAGGTGGCGACGACCAGCGAGACCAGCCCGGCCTCGTCGTGCAGCGGACGCAGCACCGGCATCGCGGCCATGGTCGTGCAGTTCGGGTTGGCGATGATGCCCTTGGGCCGGTCCGTGATGGCCTGCGGGTTGACCTCGGAGACGACCAGCGGGACCTCGGGGTCACGGCGCCAGGCCGAGGAGTTGTCGATCACGACCGGGCCGGCGTCGGCGACCTTCTCCGCCAGCGCCTTGGACGTGGCGCCACCGGCCGAGAAGAGGACGATGTCCAGCCCGGAGAAGTCCGCGGTGGCCGCGTCCTCGATGGTGATCTCGGTGTCCTGCCAGGGCAGGGTGCGTCCGGCGGACCGGGCCGAAGCGAACAGCCGCAGCTGCTCGACCGGGAAGTTCCGCTCGGCGAGAATGCCTCGCATCACGCCGCCGACCTGTCCGGTGGCTCCGACGATTCCGATCCTCATGGGACTCCTTCTTTCTGGCCTGGCTCGGGTGTCTGCTCGGAACACCTGCTCAGTACTGCCTCCATCATGTGTGTGATACCCGTCGCCTTGTCCAATCCGTTCCATTCCGTGGCGGGTCAGGGGCGGGATGAATACGGAGCGTGACATTCCGCTTGCGGTTGGTCTCTGTCCGGCGAACCCGGATGCTCCGGGTACCCCGCGGGGTGAATTTCCGGTGACCTCCGGCCGCACCCCCGGGCAGGGCTCCATGACCGGCCGGTGGCCGGCAGATCCCCGTCCGGTGATGGGTTCTCCACGTTGCGGTGGCGTTCACGCGCAGGTCACCCCCGGTGCCAACGATCCAAGGTGACAGGGCAGTTGTGCTGCCCGGCCGCCTTCGCGTTCGCACCCGGGGAGCCCGCGTATGTCCCGTATACGGTCCGCCGCCGCCACTCTCGACCGCCGTACGTTCCTCGCCGCCACCGGAGCCGTCGGTGCCGCCACCGGGCTGGGGCTCGCCTTCGGACCGGACCGGGCGGCACAGGCGGCCACCGTCAGCCCCGGCCCGGCCCCGGCCGCGCCCGTACCGGTGGAGGCGCCCGCCGTCCCCCGCGTCCCCTACACCCGGGGCACCACCCTCGGCAGCGTGTCCGCCCCGCGTGGCAGCGGAGGCTACCGCCGGCTCGGTGACGGCCCCGCCTGGGACCGGGTGGTCCGTACGGAGCTGGGCACCGCGCACGGCGGGCGGGACGGCCGGCGGACCGCGCTGGCCTCGTTCGTGCAGTTCACCGATCTGCATCTGGTCGATGTGCAGAGCCCGCTGCGCTACGAGTACCTGCGCGCCGAGACCGCCAGCGCCTGGCGGCCGCAGGAGGCGCTGTCCGTGGCCGGCGTCGTCTCGCTGATCGAGCGGGTCAACGCGCTGCCCGGCGGGCCCGCCACCGGCGCCCCGCTGGCCTTCGTGATGACCACCGGCGACAACACCGACAACAACTCCAAGCTGGAGCTGGAGTGGTACCTGACCGCGATGAGCGGCGGAAAGATCACCCCCAACTCCGGCGACCGGCGCCGCTACGAAGGCGTCCAGGACAGCGGGCTGAAGCTGTACTGGCAGCCGGACAGCGCGCTGCGCGACGCCGACAAGCAGCTGGGCTTCCCGCGGCTGGACGGGTTCCTGGAGGCGGCGATCCGGACCGTCCACAGCCCCGGCCTGCGGCTGCCCTGGTACTCCACGGTCGGCAACCACGACTCGCTGCCCGGCGGCTGCTACGCGCCCGGTGACCCCTTCTGGGCCGAGATCGCCACCGGGGAACGCAAGCTGGAGTCGCTGCCCGCCGCCGAGGCCGCGAAGGTGTGGAAAGCGGTCAAGGACGGCCTCGACCCCAAGGGGGAGGACTTCAAGCGGCTGCTGACGTCACACGCCAAGCAGGCCCGGCGGGTCACTCCCGACGAGCGGCGCGCCCCCTTCACCCGGACCGAATATCTGCGCGCCCACCTGGACCCGGCGCACACCGGCCACGGCCCGCACGGCCACGGCTACACCGCCGCACACCTCGACGGGAACCGCCTCTACTACAGCTTCCGGATCTCCGACGACGTCCTGGGCATCAGCCTGGACACCACCGACCCCGGCGGCCACTACACCGGCTCGGTGGGCGACGCCCAGCTGCGCTGGCTGGAGCGGACCCTCAAGGAGAACGAGAAGGGCGAGAAGGCCCATGTGCTGGTCTTCAGCCACCACACCAGCAAGTCGATGAACAACACCCGCCCCGACCCGGCCCGGCCGCAGGAGAAGCGGCACACCGGAGCGGAGCTGGTCGAGGTGCTGGCCGCGCACCCCGGCGTCGTCGGCTGGATCAACGGCCACAGCCACAAGAACGAGATCATCGCGCACGACGGCTTCTGGGAGATCTCCACCGCCTCGCACATCGACTTCCCGCAACTGGCCCGGGTCATCGAGCTGGTGGACAACCACGACGGCACGCTGTCGCTGTTCACCACCCTGATCGAGTCGGCCGCCCCGCACCGCACGGACTTCACCGACTTCTCGCAGACCGGCCTGGCCGCCCTCTACCGCGAGCTGTCCTTCAACGCGCCCCAGTCCCGTACGGACCTCGCGGGCACGGCCCGGGACCGCAACGTCGAGCTGCTGCTCAAGCGCTGACGGGCTCGGGCCCGCTACCGCGGCAGCACCACCACATACGCACCCGGCTCCCGGTCCCCGGCGGCCATCAGAGCCGTCCGGACCACCGCGGCCTGCTGCTCCGGGGACTGCCGCAGGGTGCGGGGCAGACAGCGGACGACGGTGATGCCCAGCCGCTCCAGATGCTCGCGCTTCTGGAAGAACGGGTTGTGCAGCGGGTCCTCCTCGGCGCGCGGCGCCCGGGTGTCGATCTCCAGGGCCACCGAGTGCTCCGGCCAGAAGGCGTCCACCCCGCCCAGCTGCGGCCCGCCCGGCAACCGCAGATCGACGTTCCACAGCGGGTCGGGCAGCCCGTGCGCCCGCACCATGGCGTACAGCTGCTGCTCGGCCAGTGCCCGGCCCTCGGCCAGCAGGGTGTCCACCGCGTCGACCACATGCGGCCGGGTCAGCAGCCGGGCCCGGCTCAGCTCCCGCACCACCGCGCTCGCCTCGCAGTGGCCGCCGCGTACCGCCTCGGTCAGCAGCCGGCGCACCGTCGCGGCATCGGTGAGCGCACCGACCGCGTCGGCCAGCGCCCGCGGCACCGGCGCGGCCGGCACCCCGGTGAGGTCCTGGGGGACGGGCAGCTCCACCGCCCGCAGGATCCGCGCGAAGCCGGTGGAGCGCAGCCGCCGGGTGCGGGAGACCAGCACCTCGATGCGGTTCAGGGCGAGTAGCGGGGGCGCCTCGGTGAAGCCGTGCAGGGCCAGCGCCGCCAGGCCCGTGATCATCGCCTCCGGGGCGTCTCCCGACGGACCGGTTTGCCTGGGGACGCCCGGCCCCCGGTGACTGGCGTACAGCAGGACCGCGTGCAGCCGCTCCTCGCTGGTGGGCGGGCCCGGGTGCAGCAGGTAGATGCCCGGGAGCACCTGCTGCCAGCCGCCGCCGGGGCGGCAGCGTTCGGTGGTCTCCGCGGCGGCGACGCCGTGCTCGCGCAGCTGACGGGTCGTCATCACCCGGCGCCGGGAGGCGGTCAGGTGCTGGAGGGGGAGGGGGGAGAGCGGGGTGTCGTGGTTCATGACGGGTCGATTCCCGCCCCCGCTCCGCCCCCTAACCGCTGTTACACGCCCGTATCACAAACCGGACAACCCTGTACTAAAGTACGGGCGTTCGAGTGCCGAAAGAGGCTGGTCGACACGGGGGTTACGGCCGCCCCCCGGCCGCCTCGTCACAAGCCTGTGCCCGCAGCGCCCGGGCCAGATCGTCCCGCTCCTCCAGCACCAGCCGGCGCAGCGCCGGCGCCGCCTGCCCGTGCTCCGCCAGCCAGCGGTCCGCCGCCTCCAGCGTGGACCGCTCCACCAGCGAGGCCGGGAACAGCCCGCGCACCACATCCATCGCGATCTCGATGGACCGCTCCCGCCACACCCGCTCGATCTCCGCGAAGTAGCGCGGGGCGTACGGGGCCAGCAGCTCCCGCTGCCCCCGCTGCGCGAACCCGGCGATCGACGCCTCCACCAGGGCGTTGGAGAGCGCGTCGGATTCCACCACGTCCGCCCACGCCTGCGCCTTGACCTCGGCCGAGGGGCGGGCGGCCAGACAGCGCACCTGGTGGCGCTTGCCGGACGCGGTGTCGTCCCGGGCCAGCTCGGCGGCGAGTGCCGCCTCGTCCGCGACGCCGTGGGCGGCCAGCGGCTCCAGCAGGGTCCAGCGCAGCTCCTGGTCCACGTCCAGGCCGTCGATCTTCGCCGTACCGTCCAGCAGGCCCTGGAGCAGCTGGAGATCGGCGGGGGTGGTCGCGAGGGCGGCGAAGTGCCGGGCCCAGGTGAGCTGATGGCCGCTGCCGGGCTCGGCCAGCCGCAGCTCGTGCAGCGCGCCCTCGGCCAGCTCCCGCGCGGCGGACTCCCGGCGGTCCGGCGCGGAGTAGTACTCCAGCGCTGTTTGGGCCTGCCCGTGCAGCGACTGGAGCACCCCGATGTCGGTCTCCTGGCCCGCGAACCGCCGCACCAGGTCGAGGTAGTCGCGGGCCGGCATCAGCCCGTCCCGGGTCAGCCCCCACAGCGCGGCCCAGCACAGCGCCCGCGCCATCGGGTCGGCCAGGTCGCCGAGCCGGGCCCGCAGGGTGGCCAGCGATCCCTCGTCGAAACGGACCTTGCCGTACGTCAGATCGTCGTCGTTGACCAGGATCAGCTCGGGCCGCTCGGCCCCGGACAGCTCCGGCACGGCCGTCCGCGGCCCGGAGACATCCACCTCGGCGCGGGCGTAGCGCACCAGCGCCGGGTCCGTGCCCCGGCGCCGGTAGAGCCCCACCGCGACCCGGTGCGGCCGCAGCTCCGGCCGCTCCTCGGCGGCCTCCTGGAGGATGCTCAGCTCGGTGATCCGGTCCTGGGCGTCATAAGTGACCTGCGGGGTGAGGGAGTTGACGCCCGCGGTCTCCAGCCAGGCGCGCGACCAGCTCGCCAGGTCCCGCCCGGACGTCTCCTCCAGCACCGTCAGCAGATCCGTCAGCCGGGTGTTGCCGTAGGCGTGCCGCTTGAAGTAGCGCCGGGCGCCCTCCAGGAACGCCTCCTGCCCCACATAGGCCACCAGCTGCTTGAGGACCGCGGCGCCCTTGGCGTAGGTGATGCCGTCGAAGTTGAGCTTGGCGTCCTCCAGATCACGGATGTCGGCGGTGACCGGGTGGGTGGAGGGCAGCTGGTCGGCGCGGTAGGCCCAGGACTTGCGGCGGTTGGCGAAGGTGATCCAGCCGCCCCGGAAGCGCGTGGCCTCCACCAGCGCGAACGCGCCCATGAAGTCCGCGTAGGACTCCTTCAGCCACAGGTCGTCCCACCACTGCATGGTGACCAGATCGCCGAACCACATGTGCGCCATCTCGTGCAGGATGACGTTGGCCCGGCGCTCGTATGACGCCTCGGTGACCTTGCCGCGGAAGATGAACTCCTCGCGGAAGGTGACACAGCCCGGGTTCTCCATCGCCCCGAGGTTGTACTCCGGGACGAAGGCGGTGTCGTACTTCCCGAACGGGTACGGGAAGTCGAAGTGGTCGTGGAAGAAGTCCAGGCCCTGCTTGGTGACGGTGAAGACGTCGTCCGCGTCGAAGTGCTTCGCCAGCCCCTTGCGGCACAGCGCGCCCAGCGGAATCTCCAGCTCGCTGCCGTCCTCGAAGGTGCGGCGGTAGGTGTCGGAGACGAAGTGGTACGGGCCGGCGACCACGGCCGTGATGTACGTCGAGATCGGCTGCGTCGTCGCGAAACGGTGCCGGCCGTCCTCGGCCCCGCCCTCCTGCGCGCCGTTGCTGACCACCAGCCAGCCCTCGGGCGCGGTCACTTCGAAGGTGAACGGGGCCTTCAGATCGGGCTGTTCGAAGTTGGCGAAGACCCGCCGGGAGTCGGCCGGTTCGTACTGCGTGTAGAGGTAGACCTCGCCGTCCTCGGGGTCCACGAAGCGGTGCAGGCCCTCACCGGTCCGGCTGTAGGCGCACTGGGCGTCGACGACGAGGGTGTTCTCGGCGGCCAGCCCGTCCAGCGTGATCCGGGTGCCGTCGAACACCGTCCCGGGATCCAGCTCCCGGCCGTTGAGGGTGACCGAGGTGACCGAGGGAGCCAGCAGGTCCGCGAAGGTCGAGGCGCCGGGCTCGGCGCAGCGGAAGCGGAGCGTCGTACGGGAGCGGAAGGTCTCGGCCGAGGCGTCACCGGCGACCGCTGAGCGGACATCCAGCGCCACGTCGTAGGCGTCGACGCTCAGCAGCCGGCCCCGCTCACGTGCTTCGTCCCGGGACAGATTCTCACCTGGCACGACGTGACTCCCTCGTCCTCGTCTCGAATATCGAACACGGGGAATCATGGCACGCCCTCCCTTGGTTGAACCGTCCAGGAACAACACCGCCGACCGACGTGCACAGCCGTGAAGAGGAGACCCCGTGTCCGAGACCGCGAAGACCCCCGCAGACTTCTGGTTCGACCCGCTGTGCCCGTGGGCGTGGTTGACCTCCCGCTGGATGCTGGAGGTGGAGAAGGTGCGCCCGGTCGAGGTGCGCTGGCATGTGATGAGCCTGGCGGTGCTGAACGAGGACAAGCTCGACCAGCTTCCGGAGGAGTACCGCGAGAACATGCGCCCCGGCGGCAAGGCCTGGGGCCCGGTGCGCGTGGTGATCGCCGCGCAGCAGCTGCACGGCGACGAGGCGGTCGGCAAGCTCTACACCGCGCTCGGCACCCGCTTCCACAATGAGGGCCTCGGCGTGAACCCCGAGAGCATCGCCGCCGCCCTGGAGGACGCCGGCCTGCCCGCCGACCTGATCGAGTACGCCGACAAGGACACGTATGACGCGCAGCTGCGCGCCTCCCACAAGGAAGGCATCGACCTGGTCGGCCAGGAGGTCGGCACCCCCGTCATCGCCGTCCCGGGGCACGACGGCGAGCAGATCGCCTTCTTCGGCCCGGTCGTCACCCCGGCCCCCAAGGGCGAGGAGGCCGCCAAGCTGTGGGACGGGACGCTGATGGTCGCGTCCATCCCGGGCTTCTACGAGATCAAGCGGACCCGGACGCAGGGCCCGGTCTTCGACTGAGACACCTGCGGCCGAGACACATGGGAGCGCCCCCGCACGTATCGGACGTGCGGGGGCGCTCCGTCATTCCGCCCGCCCAGCGAAAGGTGAGAAGACGATCACGAGGCGGGACGTCTGTAACGGTGTTACGGCGCCAGCAGCAGGTTGTTGGCGCGCTGCTTGGCGGACGTGTACCGCTTGGCGACGTCCTGCCAGTTCACGACCTGCCACATGGCCTCGATGAAGTCCACCTTCTGGTTCTTGTACTGGAGGTAGAAGGCGTGCTCCCAGGCGTCGAAGACCAGGATCGGGACCGAGCCCTGGCCGACGTTGCCCTGGTGGTCGTAGATCTGCTCGACGATCAGCCGGCCGGTGACCGGCTCGTAGGCGAGGACGCCCCAGCCGGAACCCTGGGTGGTGGCGGAGGCCTTCGTCAGCTGGGCCTTGAACTTCGCGAACGAGCCGAAGGACTCGGCGATCGCGTCGGCCAGCTCGCCCACACCGTCCTTCTCCAGCGGCTCGCCGCCGCCGTCACCGGTCATGTTGTGCCAGTAGATGCTGTGCAGGATGTGGCCGGAGAGGTGGAACGCGAGGTTCTTCTCCAGACCGTTGATGCTGCCCCACTGGTCCTTGTCGCGGGCCTCGGCGAGCTGCTCCAGGGTGTCGTTCGCCCCCTTCACATAGGCCGCGTGGTGCTTGTCGTGGTGCAGCTCGATGATCTCGGGGCTGATGACCGGGGCCAGTGCCGCGTAGTCGTAGGGGAGTTCCGGAAGTGTGTAGGTCGCCATGCCGATCCCGCCTCCAAGCTGCTTACCGGCAGTAGTTGCAAACAATGTGCAAGAGCACGCTACCAGCAGGAGTGATCACCGGCCGGTTGTGGGGACCGGCCCGGTCCCAAAGACGGAGGCGGGGGGGGGGGGGGGGGGGGGGGGGGGGGGGGGGGGGGGGGGGGGGGGGGGGGGGGGGCGGGTTGCTTTTGCGGGTTGCCCCTCCA
>NZ_JBVHZH010000056.1:0-49552 GCF_055574515.1 Streptomyces sp. NPDC029466 | reverse complement strand
CCCCCCCCCCCCCCCCCCCCCCCCCCCCCCCCCCCCCCCCCCCCCCCCCCCCCCCCCCCCCCCCCCCCCCCCCCCCCCCCCCCCCCCCCCCCGGGGCGGTGCCTCACGCCTGCCGCGTCGGCAGCACGATCGCCTGGCGCAGGTTCACATGGCGGGCACGGCTCGTCGTGTAGGCGATCAGGTCCGCGATGTCGTCCGCCGCCAGACCGGTCAGTGCGTCGAACATGCCGCCCAGCTGACCGGCCAGTTCCGCGTTGTCGATGTGGTCGCCCAGCTCGGTGTCCGTGAGACCCGGCTCGATATTGGTGACCCGGACATCGCGCGGGCCCAGCTCCGTGCGCAGCGACTGCGACAGGTAGGTCAGCGCGGCCTTCGTCGCGCCGTACACCGCATAGTGGGGGAACGCGACGTGCGCGCCGATCGAGGAGATGTTCACCAGGTCCGCCGTCCGGCCCGCCGCGGCCACCGCGATCAGGTCCGGGGTGAACGCGCGGATGACCCGCAGCGCCCCGGCCACATTGGTGTCCAGCATGCGCTGCCACTCGTCGGCGCGGCCGTCGGTGACCGGGTTCGGCAGCATCACGCCCGCCGCGTTGACCACCAGGTCGACCTGACCGTATGCGCGGTGCACCCGCTCGGCCGCCGCGTCCACGGAGGCGGCGTCGGTGACATCGGCGGCGACCGCGAGGGCCTGACCGCCGGCCTTCTCGATGGTGGCGGCCAGCTCCGCCAGCCGCTCGGCCCGGCGGGCGAGCAGCGCCACCCGCACACCGTGCGAGGCGAGCAGCCGGGCGGTGGCCGCGCCCATACCGCTGGCGGCTCCGGTGACGACAGCGGTGCGGCCGGTGAGGGTCTCGTACGACATGGGGAACTCCTGAGCCTGTGGTGAGCGCCGCCGGGCGTCTCCCGGGGCGATCACCACACTGCGCCCGGCCACCGCACCTACCCAGGGCTGCCGTTTTCCTGGGTCCACCAGTACCAGGATGGGGGCGTCGGCACCTCCTAGGATCGATGCATGGACATATCCCTGACGGGGGAACTCGGCGATTTCCTGCGTTCCCGGCGTGCCCGCATCCGGCCCGAAGAGGTCGGGCTGCCGGGGCACGGCCGACGGCGGGTTCCGGGCCTGCGCCGCGAGGAGGTCGCCCAGCTCGCGGGCGTCAGCGTCGACTACTACATCCGCCTCGAACAGGGCCGCGGTCCCTCCGTCTCGGACGCCGTACTCGACGCCATCGGGCGCGTCCTGCGCCTCGACGACACCGAGCAGCAGTATCTGCGCACGGTGGCCAGACCGACCGCCCGCCGCCGGGCCGCCGCCGGGCCCGCGCCCCAGAGGGTCCGCCCCGGACTGCGCCTCCTCCTGGACACCATGGAGAAGGCACCCGCGTTCGTGCTCGGCCGCCGGATGGACGTGCTCGCGTGGAACGCGCTGGGCGACGCCGTCGCCGGCTTCGCACAGATGCCGGCCCAGGAGCGCAACATGCCGCGCCAGGTGTTCCTCAACCCGCAGGCACGCGAGCTCTATCCGGACTGGCCCGCGGTGGCCGCCGAGACGGTCGCCTATCTGCGCCTGGACGCGGGGAACCACCCACGGGACAAACAACTGGCGACGCTGGTGGGCGAACTCTCGCTGGGCAGTGAGGACTTCCGCCGGCTGTGGGCGGACCACCAGGTCAAGGAGAAGACGTACGGGGCGAAGCGGATGCGGCACCCGGTGGTGGGTGAACTCACCATGCCCTACGAGACGTTGACGGTGACGGGGGAGCCGGATCAGATGCTGGTGGTCTACACGCCGGAACCGGGGACGCAGACGGCGGACCGTCTGGCCCTGCTGGCCAGTTGGACCGCGAGCCCGGCGGTCTGAGGGCGTCGGCCCTCGGGCGCTGGTGCGGCGACGGCGGTCCGGCTGCCGCCGACGGGGCGACGTCTCACCAGGAACAACTCGCCGCGCCGTACCGGGAGTTCCCGGCCGCGCTGTGACATTTGCCCGACCCCCGGTGCCTTTCCGGCACGCCTGTCACCTGCGCATACTCCAAGGCCACCGCGCCGTGAACCGTCGAGCGGCGGGGGCCGATCGGATGGGGGCTGGGGAGAAGGATGACATCGGACACGGTTTCTGCGGCAGCAGCGGGCACCTGGCTGCTCGGTGATCTCAAGGTCAACCGGCTCGGCCTCGGCGCCATGCGCCTGACCGGCAGCGCCGCCTTCCATCAAGGCACCCCCAGCGACCGGGGCCGGGCGATCGGGGTACTGCGCCGCGCGGTCGAACTCGGCATCAACCACATCGACACCGCGGACTTCTACTTCTCCCGGCTGCGCTCCGCCAACGAATTGATCAACTCGGCGCTGGCGCCCTACCCGGACGACCTCGTCATCGCCACCAAGGTCGGCCCGGTCAGGGACGCCTCCGGCGAGTGGACCACCCCCGCGCGGCCCGACCAGCTGCGCGGCCAGGTCGAGGCGAACCTGCGCCAACTCGGCCGCGACCACCTCGACGTGGTCAACCTGCGCCTCATGGGCCAGGACTCGGTCAGCGAGCACTTCGGCGCCCTCGCCGAGCTGCGCGATGCCGGACTCGTCCGCCACCTCGGCCTCTCCAACGCCCGCCCGGAACACCTCGCCGAGGCGCTGACGATCGCACCGGTGGTGTGCGTCCAGAACCGCTACGGCCTCGACGCGGCCGGCGGCGCACCGATGCTGCACGCCTGCGCGGCCCGTGGCATCGCGTTCGTGCCCTTCTTCTCCATCGCCGGGGAGGGGCGCGAGGCGGGAGCCGTCCGCGCCGAGCACGACGAGGTGCGCGCCGTCGCCCGCACCCACGGGGTGTCACCGGCACGGGTACGGCTGGCATGGATCCTGCGGCAAGGCGCACATGTGCTGGCGATCCCGGGGACGGGCGACCCGGATCATCTCGTCGACAACGTGGCGGCCGGCGCACTGCGGCTGACGGAGGACGACCTCACCCTCCTCGGGGCGGCCGGCCGCACCGCACGCTGACTCAGGTCACCGGCCCCCGCCCCGGCACCACCATCACCTCGGTGCCGCCCGCCCGTACCGCTCGCACCTGCTCCGCCGCCAGCCCGTCATCGACGATCAGCAGATCGAAGTCGGTCAGCGGGGCGAGGGCGTAGAGGCCACCCTTGGTGAACTTGGTGTGGTCGGCGACCAGTACCCGGCGGCCGGCGCTCTCCATCATGGCCCGCTTGACCTGCACGGTCTCCGGTGAGGTGTGGTAGCAGCGGCCGTTGGTGACGGCCGTGGTGGACAGGAACAGCACATCGGCGCGGAAGGCCCGGACCGCGTCCGCGGTGTGCGGGCCCATGAAGGCGTCATACGCCGGGAAGTACGCGCCGCCCGGCGTGATCAGGGAAATGCCGGGCTCCTTGGCGAGCGTGGTGAGGGCCGGCAGCGAGTTGGTGATCACTGTCAGCGGGGTGTGCCCGGTGAGCTGGTGCGCCAGCAGCAGACAGGTCGTGCTGTCGTCGAGCAGCACCGTCTGCCCGGGGACCAGAAGTGTGGCGGCGGCCCGCGCGAGCTGCTGCTTGGTCTGCGCCATGGTGGCCATCCGCTCCGCGACACTGCCGTGGAACTGCGCCGACGGCAGCCCCGTCGCACCGCCGCGCACCTTGCGCAGCCACCCCTGCGTCTGAAGGGCGTCCAGATCGCGGTTGGCGGTCATCAGACTGATGCCGAACTCGTCGGCGAGATCCGCGGTGCGCACGAACCCGCGGGCGATGACGGTGTCCCGCATCCGGCGCCGCCGGTCCTCCTGCGCCTCGACCCGGTCCATCGCTCCGCTCCCTCCGGTCCCGGTTGTGCGTGCGGCGAGCCGGTGCGGCCCGCACCGTTCACGGGCTCCGCCACGTGAAGACGCCGCGTTATGTTCGCACGGATTTCACATGGCGCGCGCGGCCGCGAGGGCCGCCACATGCGGCTCCGGTACGACACAACATGGCAGGTCGCGGGCCCGATGCGAAGATTCCGGCGGCCATTGACGCCCGTTTCCGCCCGGCGGTTCCATCACTGCGTCCACCCTCCTGCCCCGCCGCCGCAGAAAGGGAGAATCAATGAAGAATTCTCCTCCGCGTTCGCTGATCACACGCCTGGGCATCCCGCCGACCCTCGCCTGGGGATACCTCGGACTCCTCCTCTTCATGATCGGAGACGGGGTCGAGTCCGGCTATCTCTCGCCCTACCTCCTCGACCAGGGTTTCTCCGAATCCCGGGTCGCGCTGCTGTTCACCGTCTACGGCGTCGCCGCCGGGATCGCCGCCTGGCTCTCCGGAGTGCTGTCCGACCTGTGGGGGCCGCGCCGCGTCATGTGGGCCGGCCTGGGCATCTGGGCCGTCTTCCAGCTGCTCTTCCTCCTCGCCGCCATCCCGCTGACCAGCTATCCGCTGATGATGCTGGCCTACGGGCTGCGCGGCCTGGGATATCCGCTGTTCGCCTACGGGTTCCTCGTCTGGATCGCCGGAGTGGCCCCGCGCGCCCGGCTCGGTACGGCCATGGGCTGGTTCTGGTTCGCCTTCACGGCGGTCTGCCCACCCTCGGCTCGCTGGTCGCCGGCGGGCTCATCCCGCGCATCGGCTCCTACGCCACCCTGTGGGCCGCGCTGGTGCTGGTGGCCGCGGGCGGGCTGATCGCCCTGCTGCTGGTCCGTGACGACCGGGGGGTACGCCGGGCCCCCGGCGCGGGGGAGGGGCCGGTGGCCACCCTGGTCGGCAGCGTCACGATTCTGTGGCGCAACCCCAGGGTCGGGGTCGGCTCGGTCGTCCGGGTGATCAACACGGCCTCGCAGTTCGGCTTCTTCGTCATCCTGCCGATCCACTTCACCAGGACGGTCGGCTTCAGCCTCACCCAGTGGCTGCATCTGCTCAGCGCGATGTTCGCGACCAATATCTTCGCCAACCTGCTGTTCGGCGTGGTCGGCGACCGGCTCGGCTGGCGCCGCACCATCGCCTGGTTCGGCGGCGCCGGCTGCACGCTCAGCACGCTGCTGCTCTTCTACGTCCCCGACGCGGTGGGCGCGAACTTCCCGCTCGCCCTCCTGGTCGCCGCGTTCTACGGGGCTACGCTGGCAGGTTATGTACCGCTTTCGGCGCTGGTGCCCACCCTGGAGCCGAAGCACCGGGGCCAGGCCCTGGCCGCCCTCAACCTGGGCGCGGGGGCCAGTACCTTCGTCGGCCCCGCCGTCGTCGCCGTCTTCGTCGGACCGCTCGGCGTCGAAGGGGTGGTCTGGATCTTCGCGGGGATGTATGCGGTGAGCTGCCTGCTCGCCCACTTCCTGAAGCTGCCGGCCGCGCCCGGTACGGCGGACGGCGCCGAGGCCGGCGCCCGGCGCGGCGACGCCCCGGACGGCACCGCGTCCACCGCCGCCCCGTCACCGGCGTGAGAGGACCCCACTGATGTCCGTACTGACCATCGACGTCGGCACCACGGTGATCAAGTCCGTCGTCTTCGACGACCAGGGCACCGAGATCGCCGTCGCCCGCCGGGGCACCGAGGTCCTGCGCCCGCACCCCGGCTGGGCGGAACAGGACATGGACGCCGTCTGGGACGCCGTCGTCCACACCGTCCGCACGGTCCTCGACGGGCTGACCGACCCGGTCTGGCTGGTGTCCTTCACCGCCCAGGGCGACGGCGCCTGGCTCGTCGACGACCGCGGCCGCCCCACCGGGCCCGCGATCCTGTGGTCCGACGGCCGCGCCGGGGATCTGCTCACCCGCTGGCAGCGGGACGGCGTCCTGGAAGCGGCCTTCCGCCGCAACGGCTCGCTGACCTGCGCCGGCATGCCCAACGCCCTCTTCGCCTGGCTCGCCGCCCACGACCCGGACCGGCTGGCCCGCTCCGCCACCTCGCTCACCGCCGCCGGCTGGCTCTTCCTGCGCTTCACCGGTGTACGGGCGAGCGATGAGTCCGACGCCTCCGCCCCGTTCCTCGACCATGCCACCGGCGCTTATGACCCCGCCATCATCGAGCTGTTCGGCCTGGGCGCCTGCGAACGGCTGCTGCCCACCGTCCTCGGGGAGTCGCAGCGGATCGCCGAAATCACCACCGGGGCCGCGGCGGAGCTGGGCCTCCCGGCGGGCCTGCCGGTCGTGATGTCCCCGTACGACATCGCCGCCACCGCCCGCGGCGTCGGCGTCGTCAACCCCGGCCAAGCGTGCAGCATCCTGGGCACCACGCTGTGCACCGAGATCGTCCGCACCGGGATCGACACCGGCGGCGAACCCTCCGGCATCCATATCGCCTACCGGGGCCGGGAACGGGTGCTGCGGGCCTTCCCCACGCTCAACGGCGCCGAGGTGCTGGGCTGGGCGGCCCGGCTGCTGCATCTGCCCGGACCGCCGGAGCTGGCGCAGCTGGCCTTCGAGTCGGAGCCGGGCGCCCGCGGCCTGATGTTCCTGCCCTATCTCTCCCCGGCCGGCGAGCGCGCCCCGTTCCTCGACACCGGCGCCCGCGGCTCCTTCTGGGGCCTGTCCCTGGAGCACACGCCCGCCGATCTGGCGCGCGCCGTCTTCGACGGGCTCTCGCTGGTGCTGCGGGACTCACTGGCCGCCGCCCGTACGGACGTCAGCGAGCTGCGGCTGTGCGGCGGCGGCGCCAACAGTGACGCCTGGTGCGCCCTGATCGCCGATGCCACCGGGGTGCCCACCGCCCGCTCCGGCGACACCGAACTCGGCGCCAAGGGGGCCTTCCTCACCGGTCTGGTCCGCACCGGCGCCGAGACCAGCATGCACAGCGCCGCCGCCAAGTACGTCCGGATGCAGCGCAGTTGGGAGCCCGAGCCGGAGCGCGCGGAGTTCTACGGCGCGCTCTACGAAGACTTCCTCGGCTGGCGGACGCGCGCCCGGGAGGCGGGCTGGCGCGGCGGCGCCGTCTGGCGGGGGAGCGCCGCCCGCCCCGCCGAGGCCCCCGGCCGGCCGACCGAAGCCACCGGCAGCCCCGCGACCACCCCCGGAGGACCCCGTGTCTGACCCGCGCCACCACGGCGCCGCCCCCGCCCTCGACGGCATCTGGCTCGGCCTCGACCTGGGCACCCAGAGCGCGCGCTGTGTCGCCGTCGACGGCACCGGACGGGTGCTGGCCACCGCCGCCCGCCCGCTGACCGGCCGGCGCGACGGCAACCGCCATGAACAGGACCCCGAGGAGTGGTGGCGCGCCCTCGGCGCCGCCTGCCGGGAGGCCCTGGCCGGCCTCGACACCCGCCGAATCCGCGGTCTGGCGGTCGACGGGACCTCCGGCACGATCCTGCTCGCCGACCACCGGGGCAGCCCGCGCACCCCCGGCCTGATGTACGACGACGGGCGCGCCGCCGCACCGGCCGCCGCGGTCAACGCCGCCGGGGAGCAGGTCTGGCAGGAGCTGGGCTATCGCAGCATGCAGCCGTCCTGGGCGCTGCCCAAGCTCGTCGCGCTGCTGGAAGACGACCCCGGGCTCCGCACCGGCTCCCGGCTGCTGCACCAAGTCGACCTGATCACCTGGAGATTGGCGGGACGGCAGGTCGCGAGCGACGCCAGCCACGCCCTCAAGACCGGCTACCACCTCGTCGAGGAGCGCTGGCCGCACGAGGTGATGGCCGAACTGGGCGTTCCCGAGGGGATGTTGCCCGAGGTGGTCCGCCCCGGCAGCCCGCTCGGCACGGTCTGCGCCGCGGCCGCCGACGCCACCGGCATCCCCGAAGGGACCACCATCGTCGCGGGGATGACCGACGGCTGCGCCGCCCAGATCGGCGCCGGAGCGCTCGCGCCGGGCGCCTGGAACTCGGTGCTCGGCACCACCCTCGTCCTCAAGGGCAGCAGCCCGCATCTGGTCCGCGACCCGGCGGGCGTCGTCTACTGCCACCGCGGACCCGGCGGGACCTGGCTGCCGGGCGGCGCCTCCAGCAGCGGCGCGGGCGTCCTCTCCCAGCGCTTCCCCGGCGCGGACCTGGACGCCCTCACCGCACAGGCCGCCGCCCTGGACCCGGACGCGGTCGCCTACCCCCTCGTCGCCGGCGGCGGCGAACGCTTCCCCTTCCGTGCCCCCGGAGCCGCACCCTTCCTCCTCGGCCACGCCCCCACCCGGGCCGCCGAGTTCCACGCCTGCCTCCTCGGCGTCGCCTGCCTGGAACGGCTCTGCTTCGACTACCTCGACCACCTCGGCGCGCCCGTCGACGGGCCGCTCACCCTCACCGGCGGCGGCGCCCGCAACGCCTACTGGTGCCAACTGCGCGCCGATGTCCTCGGCCGCCCCGTCCGGCTGCCACAACAGGCCGAGGGCGCCGTCGGCATGGCCGTGCTCGCCGCCACCTCCTCCGGCACCGGCCTCCAGGAAGCCGCCGCCGCCATGGTCCGCACCGCCCGGGAGATCGCCCCGCGGCCGGACCGCACCGCCCGCTACCTCCCCGTCCATCTCCGCTTCATCGACGAACTCACCCGCCGTGGCTGGCTCGGCCGGACCGTGGCCGACCACGCCCGCAGGAGGGCAGCACCGTGACCGACTTCATCCTCGTACGCCATGGCGAAACCGTCTGGCACGCGGAGAACCGCTACGCCGGCCGCACCGACGTGCCGCTGACCGACCTCGGCCGCGAGCAGGCCGCCGCCCTCGCCACCTGGGCCGCCACCGCCGGACTGACCGGCATCTGGAGCTCACCGCTCTCCCGCGCCCGGCTCACCGCTGCCCCCGCCGCCGCGGCCTGCGGTCTGACCGCCCACGTCGACGAACGGCTCTACGAACTCGACTTCGGCCAGGGCGAGGGTCTGACCAGGGACGAGATGCACCGGCGCTTCCCGGAGCGGCTGGCCGCCTTCCTCGCCGACCCGGTCGCCCACCATCTGCCCGACGGCGAAGATCCGCGCCAAGCCGCCGCGCGGGCCGCCGACTGCCTCGCCGAACTCGCCCGCGCACAGCCGCACGGCCGGATCCTGCTCGTCGCGCACTCCACCCTCGTCCGGGTCCTGCTCTGCCATCTGCTGGGCATCCCGCTCGCCGACTACCGCCGGGTCTTCCCCCGGCTCGACAACGGCGCCCGCACCGAGCTGCGCATCGAGAACGGGCAGACCGCGCTGCTCAGCTTCAACGCCCCGGCCCCGGCCCGGACCGCCGCCCTCCACTGAACCGCCCGCCCCGTACCCGCCCTCAGGAGCAGCCCCTCATGAGCACCACCGTCCTCGCCGCCGGCAACCACTTCATCCGCCCGGAGCTGTTCACCCGGGCCGTGCGGGCGGCCGCCGGGGACACCCCGCTGGACGTACGCGAGATCCAATTCGACTGGCCACACACCCCGTTCGGGCCGGTGGCCGAGGTCATCGAGGCATCGGGCAGCGAGGACGAGATGATCGAGGCCCTCCGGGGCGCCGAGATCTGTGTCACCGAGCACGGCCCGCTCACCGAGCGGATCCTCGCCCACTGCCCCGATCTGAAACTCTTCTGCACCAGCCGCGGCGGCCCGGTCAACGCCAACGTGGAAGCCGCCACCCGGCACGGCGTCGCGGTCTGTTACGCCCCCGGCCGGAACGCCACCGCCACCGCGGAACACACCCTCACCCTGCTGCTGGCCGCCGCCCGCGGCGTCGGCGACACCCACACCGACCTCCGCCGGGGCGTCTGGCGCGGCGACTACTACGACTACGACAACTGCGGCATCGAGATCGACGGCGCCACCGTCGGGCTGATCGGCTTCGGTGCCATCGGCAGCCGGGTCGCCAAGGTCCTCGCCGCCATGGGCGCGCACGTCCTCGTCCACGACCCGTACGTCCGCGCCGAGGCGCCGGCCGGCCTCGCCGAACAGGTCTCCCTCGACGAGCTGCTGACCCGCTCCCGCATCGTCTCGCTGCATGCCCGGGTCACCGAGGAGACCACCGGCATGATCGGGCGCCGGGAGATCGCCGCGATGCCCCGCGGCTCGGTCCTGGTCAACTGCGCCCGCGGCGCGCTGCTCGACTATGACGCGGTCTGCGACGCGCTGGACTCCGGGCAGCTGTCCGGCGCCGGTTTCGATGTCTTCCCCGAGGAGCCGCTGCCCGCCGCCTCCCGGCTGCTGACCGCCCCCGGTGTCGTCCTCACCCCGCATATCGCGGGCGGCAGCCAGGAGGTCGCGCACAAGGCGGCCCGGATCGTCGCCGCGGACGTCGGCCGCTATCTGCGCGGTGAGCCGTTGGCGCACTGCGCCAACCCCGGGGTGCTGCGGGCGGGTTGAGGCACCGGGGTCGGGTTTCGGTCGCCGCCGCGGCGGCGGAGCGGCCCGACGGGGCCGGTAAGCGGGCGGCGCGGGGCAGCGAAGCGCAGGTCAGTGCGGGGGCGGTGGGGGCACGGGGTGGTCCGGGGGCCGCCGTCGTGACCTTGGCGCATTCAACCACTGCCTGTTGCAGTTGCGTTGACAGTGCACGGGGGTGGCCTCACGATGCAACGCGGCATCAGCGGTGGCTACCGCTGGTTACCGCAGGTGGCAGTGGTCAGCGTGTTCGCCCCCGGCAGAAGGAGCGCCCGTGGTCCCCCGGCCCCCGTTCCCCGGCACCCCCCTTTCCGGATCTACCGGCCCGGACACTCCGCCCGCCGGCCCAGGGTCCGGCGGACCTTCCGGCTCCGGGCCCGCCGCCGCCGTCCGGACCGCCGGGGCCGCACACCCCGGGTCCGCCCCCGCCGGGTCCGCCCGCCCCGAGTCCGGCGGCCGCGACTCCGCCGGCCGCGATCTCGTCGTGGCGCTCTCGCCGTTCGAGGAACCGGGCGAGCGGATCGTCCTCGCGGCCGCCCGCGCGGGCGCGCTGGGCCTGCTGGACCTCGGCCGGGACCCCGGCCCGGCGCGCGCCGCGCTCGCCCGGCTCGGGGAGCTGTCCTACGGCGTGCGGATACCGGTGGGGTGCCCGCTGACGCCCGCCGATCTGCCCGAGGCGGTGGACACCGTGCTGCTCGCCGACCCACGGGCCTGGGCCGCCGCCGAGCCTGAAGCCGCCCCCGAGCCGGGAGCCGCCCGCGAACCGGAAGCCGCCCCCGCGCCCGGTCCGGCCCCCGGGAGGCCGGCGGACTGGGCCGACGGTGGGCGGCGCCGCGTCTGGGCCGAGGTCACCACCCCCGAGGAGGCCGCTGCGGCGTGTGCCGCCGGGGTCAGCGCGCTCGTCGCCCGCGGCCATGAATCGGGCGGCCGGGTGGGCGAACTCACCACCTGTGTCCTGCTCCAGCGCCTGCTGGCCGACCCGTCCGTGACCGTCCCCGTCCTCGCCGCCGGGGGCATCGGCCCGCACACCGCCGCCGCGGCCGTGGCCGGCGGGGCGGCCGGAGTGCTGCTCGACTCCCAGCTCGCGCTCACCACCGAGGGCGAGGATCGGCTGCCCCGGGCGGTCGCCGCCGCGATCCGCGCCATGGACGGCAGCGAGACCACCCTCGTCGCGGGCCACCGGGTCCTCACCCGCCCGGACCTCCGCCCGCGGGTTGCCGGCGACGAGGCCGGGGGTGCGGACGGCGACGAAGTCAGGGGTACGGATGGCGACAAAGCCGGGGGTGCGGACGGCGGGGGAGCGGAGGACCGGACCACCGGCCACGACCCTGCCCCCGGGCCGGCCCCCGGGCCTGACCCCGACCCCGCCCGGATCGCCGCCCGTCTCGGCGCCCGGGATCTGCGCACCCAGCTGCTTCCCATCGGCCAGGACGGTGCGTTCGCCGCCCGGCTCGCCGCCCGTCACCGCACCACCGGCGGCATCGTGCAGGCCGTACGGGCCGCCCTCACCGGCCATCTCGACGCCGCGGCGCGCCTGCGCCCGCTCGCCCCCCGCCCCGGCGCCCGTCATCTCCCCGTGGCCCAGGGGCCGATGACCCGGGTCAGCGACGAGGCCGCGTTCGCCGCGGCCGTGGCCGCCGAGGGCGGGCTGCCCTTTCTCGCGCTAGCCGTCATGGACGGCGTACAGGTGCGCCGGCTGCTGGCCGAGACCGCCGAGCGGCTGGGCGAACGGCCCTGGGGCGTCGGCCTGCTCGGCTTCGCCCCGCCCGAACTGCGGCGCGAACAGCTCGCCGCGGTGGCCGAGTTCGCCCCCGAGTACGCCCTGATCGCCGGCGGCCGGCCCGCCCAGGCCGCGTCCCTCGAAGCGGCCGGGACCCGGACCTATCTCCATGTCCCGGCGCCCGGACTGCTGGAGCGCTACCTCGCCGAAGGCGCCCGGCGGTTCGTCTTCGAAGGGCAGGAGTGCGGGGGACACATCGGCCCCCGGGCCAGCTTCCCGCTGTGGGAGGAGCAGATCGAGCGGCTGACCGCGCATGCCCGTACGCACGGCGGGACGGTCGAGGGGCTGGACGTGCTCTTCGCGGGCGGTATCCACGACGCCCGCTCGGCCGCCATGGCCGCGGCCGCCGCCGCCCCGCTCGCCGGACTCGGTGCCCGTATCGGCGTCCTGATGGGCACCGCCTATCTCTTCACGGAGGAGGCCGTGGCCACCGGCGCCGTCCTCCCCGGCTTCCAGGACACCGCCCTGGCCTGCGACCGGACCGTACTGCTGCGCACCGCCCCGGGGCATGCCACGCGCTGCGCCGACACCGCCTACACCGAGGACTTCGCGGCGGCCGACCGACGCCTGGCCGCGCACGGCACCGACCCCCGGGCCCGCTGGGAGGAACTGGAGCGGCGCAACCTCGGACGGCTGCGGATCGCGAGCAAGGGCCTGCGGCACACCGATGGCGGACCGCCCGCGCCCGTGGGAGAGCACGACCAGCGCCGAGAGGGCCTGTACATGCTGGGCCAGGCCGCCACCGCCCGCCACGCCACCACCACCGTCGCCGCGCTGCACACCGCCGTGACCGACGGGGCCACCGCTCAACTCGCCGCGCGAGCACAGGAGTTCCGGCCACCGGCCGCACAGCCGGAGCGGGACGCGACGCCGCTGGACATCGCCATCGTCGGCATGGCCTGCTGCTATCCGGGCGCGCCCGACGCGGCCCGTTACTGGTCCAATGTCGTCACCGGCGTCGACTCCGTCACCGAGGTGCCCGCCGACCGCTGGGACGCCGCCACCTACCACGACCCGGACCCCGCGCGGGCGGGCGAACGCACCCCGTCGCGCTGGGGCGGCTTCCTGCCCGCGCTCCCCTTCGACGCCCTCGCCCACGGCATCCCCCCGGCCTCCCTCACCGGCATCGAACCGGTGCAGCTGCTCGCCCTCGATGCCGCCGCCAAGGCCCTGGCGGACGCCGGATACGCCGACCGCGACTTCGACCGCGCCCGTACCAGCGTCGTCTTCGGCGCCGAGGCGGGCACCGAACTGGCCGGTGCCTACGGGCTGCGCGCCCTGCACCCGGCCTACCTCGGAGACCTGCCGCCCGCCCTCGACGCCGAACTGCCCCGGCTGACCGAGGACTCCTTCCCCGGCGTGCTCGCCAACGTGATCGCCGGACGCATCGCGAGCCGCCTCGACCTGGGCGGCGCCAACTGCACCGTGGACGCGGCCTGTGCCTCCTCGCTCGCCGCGCTCGACCTGGCCTGCCGCCAACTGCGCGACCACGACAGCGATATGGCGCTGTGTGGTGGCGCCGATCTGCACAACGGCATCAACGACTACCTGATGTTCGCCTCCGTACAGGCGCTGTCCCCGACCGGCCGCTGCCGCCCGTTCGACGCGTCGGCCGACGGGATCGCGCTCGGCGAGGGCGTCGGCTGTCTGGTCCTCAAACGCCTCGCGGACGCCGAACGCGACGGCGACCGGGTCTACGCCGTCGTCAAAGCGGTCGGCACCTCCAGCGACGGGCGGTCCCTCGGGCTGACCGCGCCGCGGCCCGAGGGTCAGCGGCGGGCCCTGGAACGCGCCTACCGCCGCGCCGGGATCAGCCCCGCGCAGGTCGGCCTCCTCGAAGCGCACGGCACCGGGACCGTCGTCGGTGACACCACCGAACTCGCCGTCCTCACCGAGCTGTTCGAGGGTGCGGGCGCGGCACCCGGCAGCTGTACGCTCGGCTCGGTCAAATCGCAGATCGGGCACACCAAATGCGCCGCCGGACTGGCCGGACTGATCAAGGCCGCCCGTGCCGTGCACACGGGAGTGCGGCCGCCGACCCTGCATCTGACCCGGCCGGCCGAGGCGGATACCGGCCCGTTCCGCTTCGACACCGGACGCGCCCGGCCCTGGCCGGCCCCCGTGGCACGCCGTATCGCGGGAGTGAGCGCCTTCGGCTTCGGCGGCACCAACTACCACGCCGTGCTCGCCGGTTACGACGGCGCGCCCGAACCCGCCCACGCCCTCACGGACTGGCCCGCCGAACTCTTCTGCTTCCGTGGCGCCGACCGGTCCGCCGCCGTACGCGCCATGGACCGGCTCACCGCCCGGCTGGCGGCGAACGACCAGGCCGGACGCCCGTGGCCGCTGCGCGACCTGGCCGCCGAAACCGCGGCGGCGGACGGGCCGGTCCAGATCTGCGTGGTCGCCGAGGACCTCGACGATCTCGCCGCCAAGCTGGCCCTCGCCCGCCGGTTCACCGCCGCCGACGGTGTCCACCCGCGCACCCGCGACGCCGGCCCCGGGCGGCTCGCCTTCCTCTTCCCCGGCCAGGGCAGCCAGCGCACCGGCATGCTCGGCGAGTTGTTCCTCGCCTTCCCGGCGCTGCGCGGCCTCCTGGACGACGCCGACCCGGACTGTGTCGCGGCCATGTTCCCGCCCGCCGCCTTCACCCCCGAGGACCGGGCCGCCCAGCAGGCCGCCCTCACCGACACCCGGGTCGCCCAGCCGGCGCTCGGCCTCGCCTCCGCCGCCGCACACCGGCTGCTCACCACACTCGGGGTGCGCCCCGACTGCACGGCGGGCCACTCCTACGGCGAGCTGACCGCCCTGTGGGCGGCGGGCGCCTACGACACCGAAGCGCTGCTCCGGCTCAGTGCGCGCCGCGGCGAGGCGATCCTCTCGACCGCCGGCGACGACCCCGGTGCGATGGCCGCCGTCGTGGCCGCGCCGGACCGGGTACGGGAGCTGACCCGTGACACCGGTGTCGTCGTCGCCAACCACAACGCGCCGGAACAGAGCGTGATTTCCGGCCCCACGGACGCCGTGGAAGCCGCCGTGGCCGCGCTGCGCACGGCCGGCGCCGAGGCACGCCGGCTGCCGGTCGCCTGCGCGTTCCACAGTCCACAACTCGCCGCCGCCCGCGACACACTCGCCGCCGAACTGTCCGCGACCGAGGTGACCGCGCCCGCCCTCCCGGTCTGGTCCGGCGCCACCGCGCGCCCCTACGCCCGCGAGGCGTCCGCGGTGCGGGACACCCTGGCGGGCCAGGTCGCCGCCCCGGTGCGGTTCGTGGACCAGATCGAGGACATGTACGCCGCCGGCGTCCGCACCTTCGTGGAGGCCGGCCCCGGCCGGGTGCTCACCGGTCTCGTCGGGCAGATCCTGGGCGAACGTCCGCACACCGCGCTCGCGCTGGACGTACCGGGCGAGTCCGGACTGGCCAGGCTGCCGCACGTTCTGGCCCGGCTCGCCGCGGCCGGAGTCCCGGTCGACCCGGAGGCGCTGTTCCGCGGCCGTGCCCAACCCCTGCCCGACGCGCCGCCGCGCCGCCCGGGGTGGCTGGTGAACGGCCACACGGTGCGCACCGCGGACGGCGCCTGCCTGCCCGGCGGACTGCGCCCGGCCCGACGGGTGGACACCCGGCGGAGCGAGCAGGACGCGGCGCCGAGGGAGGCCGGGCAGAGCGCGGCGCTCGACGGCGGTGGCGCGGTTCCCGGCGGCGGCACCGCTCCCGGTGACGCCGCCCGGCGCGACGCCGTGCTGGAGTATCTGCGCACCACGCGGGAGCTGGTGGCGGCCCAACGGGATGTGGTGTTGCGGTACTTGGGCGAAGCCGCCGCGCCCGCCCAGCCGGTCGGATCCGCTGCCGTCCAGGAGTGGGCCGTCCCGCCGTACACGGAAGCTGCCGGGGCCGGGGCCGGGGCCGGGGCTGGGGCTGGGGCTGGGGACGGGGTCGGAGTTGGAGCCGGGGCCGGGGCCGGGCCCGCGAGCGCCGCCGACACCGTCATCGCGCAGCCGCCCGCCACCGCCCCACGGCTCCTGAGTCCCGCCGAACTCCTCGATGCCGTACGGGAGATCATCCACCAGCGGACCGGATACCCCCACGAGATGCTGGACGCCGGGCTCGACCTGGAGGCGGACCTTTCGGTGGACTCGATCAAGCGCGTGGAGATCGTCGGCGCGCTGGCCGACCGAATCGGACTGCCGCAGGACGCGGACGGGGCCATGGAATCGGCCGTGGAACAGCTCGCCCGCGTCAAGACCATCAGCGGCATCGTCGACTGGATCGCCGCCGCCCGCCCCGAGCCTCCGCCGTCGCCGGCCGAAACCGTGCCCGCGCCGGTCGCTCCGGCCACACCGGCCGCCACGGCCGCTCCCGCTCCGGCCCCACTGGCCACACCGGCCACACCGGTCGATCCGGGCGAACCGTTCGCTTCGGCCGCTCCGGCCGCGCCGGTGCCGCCCGCGGTGTCCGCTCCCGCGCCCGCCATCGGAGACCCGTTCGCCCTGGAGGAGGCGTCTGACCTCGGCCCGGCGCCGTTGCGCCCCACCCGCTCCCTGGTCCGGGTCACCCCGCTCGGCCCGCCCGCGGCCCGGCCGCCCGCCGAGGTGGTGGCGGGCAGCGACTTCGTCGTGGTGGAGGACGGCCAGGGCGTGGCGCTGGCCCTCACCGCCCTGCTGGAGAGCCATGGCGCACGGGTACGCACCGTCCCCGCCGAGCGGTTGGTACGGTGCGCCGCCGAAGGGACCGGCGGAGTGGTGGACCTCAGCGCCCTGCGGGCGGGCCGCGGCGCCGTACTGCCCGATCAGTTCGCCGCATGGCGCGCCGCCCTGACCGGTGGGGCCCGCCGCCTGCTGCTGGCCACCGCGGCCGGCGGCACCTTCGGCCAGGACGCCACCGCGGACGCTCCCGATCCGCTGCCCGGTGCCGGACTGCGCGGCTTCGCCCGTACGGCCGCCCTCGAATACCCCGACGTCCTGGTCCGCGCCGTGGACCTCAACCCCAAGGACCGCCCCGAACGCATCGCGGCACACCTCCTCGCCGAACTCTGCGCCCCCGGCGAACCGGTCGTCGTCGGCCGCACCAACGGCACCCGCACCACCCTGAGCACCGTCCCCACCCCGCTGCCGGACGACCGGACCGGCCTCGGCCGGCCGTCGCCCGGCGCCGGTTCCGTGGTGCTGCTGACCGGTGGGGCGCGCGGCATCACTGCCCGTACGGCGCTCGCCCTGGCCCGCGCGCACGGGTGCCACATCGAACTCCTCGGCCGGACGCCCCTGCCGGAGATCCCCGAGGATCCGGCCCTCGCCCATGCCCATGACCGCATCGCGCTGCGGGCCGCGCTGCTCGCCCAAGGGCTGCGCAGACCCGCCGAGATCGAGGCGGCCGCCGGCGCGGTGCTGGCCCGCCGCGAGATCACCGCCACCCTCGCCGCGCTGGCCCCGTTCGCCGCCTCGGTGCGGTACCACGCGGCCGATGTCACCGACGAGGCCGCCGTACACGCCGTGGTACGGGACATCCGGGCCCGGCACGGCCGCCTCGACGGGATCGTGCACGGCGCCGGCACCCTGGCGGACAAGCTGCTGCGGGACAAGGACCCGGCCTCGTTCGCCCGGGTCTTCGCCACCAAGGTCGACGGCGCCCGCCATCTGCTGTCCGCCGCCGGTGACGACACCGGGTTCCTGGTCCTCTTCGGCAGCGTGTCCGGGGTCTTCGGCAACCGCGGCCAGGCCGACTACGCCGCTGCCAACGACGCCCTGGACACCCTCGCCACGGCCTGGTCGGCCCGCACCTCCCGGCGCGTCCTGGCTGTCGACTGGGGTCCGTGGGCGGCAGAGGGCGGCGGCATGGTCACCCCCGAACTGGCCCGCGCCTACGCCCGTCGGGGCATCCCGCTCCTGGATCCCGACGCCGCGGCCGCCGCCCTCCTGGACGAACTGGCGCACGGTACGGCGGCCCAGGTCGTGCTGGCGGCGGAGGCCGGTGGGGAGGGGGCGGGCGATGAGTGAGAGACCCGCCCGGCAGACCGGTCCCCGGCCCACGGACGCCGCGATCGTCGGCATGGGGGCGCTGTTCCCCGGCGCCGAGGACCTCGGCGCGTACTGGCGCAACCTGGTGGCCGGTACCGACTGCATCACCGATGTGCCGCCCGGCCGCTGGGACCCGGAGATCTACTACGACCCGCACGCCGCCCGGGGCCCCGCCCGCAGCGACCGCTTCTACTGCCGCCGGGGCGGCTTCCTGGCTGAGCCGGCCGCCTTCGACCCCACCCGCTTCGGCATCATGCCCGCCGCCGTCCGGGGCGCCGAGCCCGATCAGCTGCTCGCCCTGCGCACCATCACCGACGCCATCGCCGACGCGGGCGGTGAGGAGCGGCTGCCCGCCGACCGCTCCCGTATCGGCGTCATCCTCGGCCGCGGCGGCTTCATGGGCGTCGCCACCGCCCGGCTCGACCAGCGGGTCCGTACGGCCCATCAGCTCGCCGTCACCCTGCGCGAACTCGCTCCGGAATTAGGGGAGTCGAGGATCGCGGCGGTACGGGAGGCATTCCAGGCGAGCCTCGGCCCCGAACAGCCCGAGGCCTCTATCGGCCTGGTCCCCAGCTTCACCGCCGCCCGCACCGCCAACCGGCTGGACTTCCGCGGCCCCGCCTACACCCTCGACGCGGCCTGCGCCTCCTCCCTGCTGGCCGTGGCACAGGCCGTCGATCTGCTGGGCGCCGGCCGCTGTGACCTCATGGTCGCCGGAGCCGTGCACCACTGCCATATCGCCACGCTGTGGAGCGTCTTCACCCAACTGCGGGCGCTCAGCCCCACCCAGCACATCCGTCCCTTCGACCGCCGGGCCGACGGCACCCTGCTGTCCGAGGGCACCGGTGTCGTCCTCCTCAAGCGCCTGGCCGACGCCGAGCGCGACGGCGACCGGGTGTACGCGGTCATCCGCGGGACGGGGGTGGCGGGCGACGGCCGCGCCGCCGGCCTGATGAGCCCGCGGCCGGAAGGGCAGATCAGCGCGCTGGCGCAGGCCTGGGCCGGTGCCGGGCTCGACCCCGCACACCCCGCGGCGCTCGGCCTGCTGGAGGCCCACGGCACCGGAACCCCGGTCGGCGACGGCGTCGAACTCGACACCCTGGCCCGGGTGTTCGGCCCACCCGGCGCCGGCCTTCCGCCGGTCGGCCTGGGCTCGGTGAAGTCGATGCTCGGCCACACCATGCAGGCCGCCGGGATCGCCGGACTGATCAAGGCGGCACTCGCCGTCCACCACCGGACGCTGCCGCCGACCCTGCATCTGGACGAGCCGCACGAGGGCCTGGCGCGGACCCGTATGCGTCCGGTCACCGAGGCCGAGCCATGGGACGCCGGACGGACACCGCTGCGCGCGGCCGTCAACGCCTTCGGCTTCGGCGGTATCAACGCCCACGCCGTCCTGGAAGAGGCCCCGGGCCGACGGGCCCCGGCAGCACCGCCCCCGCACCGGACGCCTCCACTGCGGGCGGCCGAGCGGACGGCCCAGCGGGCGGCTGAGCGGACAGCCCAGCGCTCGGCCCGGGTCCGCACGGCCGAGCCGGAGCGCGTCGTCCTGCTCGCCGCGGACACCCCCGCCCAATTAACCGACTCCTTACGGGACTTGGCGGAAGGCGACGGTGCGCCGACGGGCACCGGCGCCCCCGTGCCCGACGACGGCCCCTGCCGGCTCGCCCTCCTCGACCCCACCCCACAGCGCCGCGCCCTCGCCGCCAAGATCCTCGCCCGTGGCCTGCCCTGGCGGGGCCGGGGCGAGGTGTGGTTCACCCCGGCCCCGTTCTTCGGCCCGTACGCCCGGCAGGAGGGCGCGCGGCTCGCCTTCCTCTTCCCGGGGCTGGAGGCGGAACCGCCGCCCCGGGTGGACGACCTCGCCGACCGGCTGGCCCTGCCCCGGCCCGCGGTCTCCGGCGGCACCGGACTGGTCGAACGCGCTGTGGACAGCCTCGCCGTCGGCCGGCTGCTCGCCCGCGCCCTGGACGAACTGGGCGTCACCCCTGACCTGTTGACCGGCCACAGCCTCGGCGAATGGACCGCCATGGTGGTCGCCGGTATGTATCCGCCCCAGGCCGTGGACGCCTTCCTCGACTCGCTGCGGCCCGGCTCGCTCGCCGTACCCGACCTGGTCTACGCGGCCCTGGGCTGCGGCGCCCCACAGGCGGCGTCCGCGCTCGCGGGCCTGGAGCGGATCGCGGTCAGTCATGACAACTGCCCGCACCAGTCGGTGATCTGCGGAGCGCCGGAGCCGCTGGCCGAGGCCGTGCGCAGACTCGCCGGCCAGGGCGTGCGGGCCCAGGAGATGCCCTTCCGCTCCGGCTTCCACACCCCGATGTGGGCGCCCTACCTCCATCAGACCGGCACCGCCTTCGACGCCCTGCCGCTACGGGACCAGCGGCTCCCCGTATGGTCGGCGACGACCGCCGCCCCCTTCCCGGACAGCCCTTCCGCGATCCGCCGGCTCGTACTGCGGCACCTCCTGGAACCGGTCCGCTTCCAGGAGCTGACCAGACGGCTCTACGAGACGGGCGTCCGCGCCTTCGTCCAGGCAGGCGCCGGCAGCCTCACCGGCTTCGTCTCCGACACCCTCCACGGCCAGGACCATCTCGCCGTCGCCGCGGCCGACTCCCGCCACGACGGCCCCGCCCAACTCCGCAGACTGGCGGCGGCGTTGTGGACCGAGGGGCTGAACCCACGGTGGGACCGGCTGGCGGTCCCGCAGCGCGGCTCCGGCATGGTGACGGTCGGTGTCGTGGGCGGGGCTCGGGGCCGGGTCCTGGGTGGCGAGAGGGGCCACACGGGGGACGGGGCCAGGGACCGCGCCTCGGACCGGCCCATGGACCGCGCTGTGGACGGCGCGACGGGCCGCGTCGCGGTCCCGGAGGGAGCCGGTGCGGCGATACGGCTCGACCTCGACTCACCGCTGGTCCGCCTCGGCGGGGCGACGCCGGGTGTCCCGGTTCTCGCGCCTGCCGATCCGCCCCCACCCCCCACCCCCACCCCCGCCCCCTCCCCCGAAGGGGGAGGAGGGGGAGGGGGCGGGGGAGCGCTGCCCTACCCCCGGCCGCCCGTAGTGGAGCCCGTTCGACAAGCCCTGGACGCGGTCCTCGCCGAAACCCGGGCCGCCACCCGCAGCGTTGCCGCCGCGAGCGCCGCCGCAGACGCCCGCAGCGCCGCCGCTGCCGCACCCCGCGAGGTCCCCGCCTCTGCCACCCTCGCTGCCGCACCCCGCACCGCCACCGCCCCCGCCACAACCACCGCCCCGAGCCCCCTCGTCACCCCCAGCACCCCCGCCGCACCCCGAACGTCCGCCGCCCACACCACCACAGCCCACCGCACCACCCCCACAGCCCCACACACCACCGAACCCCCACCCCCAACAGCCCCCACCCCCCACCGCACCCTCCGTCACCTCTCCCTGGAGACGCTGCCCTACGTCCGGGACCACTGCGTCTACCTTCAGCCCGAGGGCTGGCCCGAGCCCGCTGACCGGTTCCCCGTGGTTCCCATGACCACGCTGCTGGAGCTGGCCGCCGAGGCGGCTCGGGAGGTGCGCCCCGGGGGGCTCGTCACCGGATACTCCGGCGTACGGGCCCTGCGCTGGCTGGCCGTTGCGCCGCCCGTCGACCTGGCGGTCAGTGCCACCCCCGAGGGGGCCGGCCGGGTGCGGGTGAGTCTTGGGGACTACGCCGCCGTCACCGTCCACCTGGCGGCGCAGCACCCGGCTCCGCCGCCCCCCGACCCCGCGGGCCTGGCGGACGGGCGGCCGGCGCCGGTGAGTGCGGAGGCGCTCTACCGGGACCGGTGGATGTTCCACGGGCCCGCGTTCGCCGGGGTCCACGAGGTCCGCACGCTCGCCGCCGACGGCATCCGCGGCACCCTGCGCGCCCTGCCAGCGCCGGGTGCCCTGCTGGACGCCGCGGGGCAGCTCCTCGGCCACTGGATGCAGCTGAAACTGAGCGGTGACCGACTGGTCTTCCCCGCCTCCCTGGACCGCGTACGGCTCTACGGCCCGCCGCCCCGTGCGGGTGCGCTGCTGGCGGCCACCGCCCGGATCCGCGAGGTCAGGGCCGGTTCGGTGCGTGGTGAGGTGGAGCTGTGCGGCGCCGACGGCCGTGTGTGGGCGCGTCTGGAGGGCTGGACGTACAGGCGCTTCGGTGCCGATGAGCGGGTGTGGCCGATGAAGTTCACCCCGGAGGTGTGCGGTATCGGGGAACCCCGGCCGGGCGGCTGGTCCCTGGCCCGGCGCCGCTGGTCGGACCCGGCCTCGCAGGAGTTGGTCATGCGCCGCTATCTGGGCGCGGCCGAGCGGGCCCGCTACGAAGCGTGCGCTCCCCAGGCTCGCGCGCCCTGGCTGCTGGGGCGGATCGCGGCCAAGGACGCGGTGCGGGAACTGTTGTGGGAGTCGGGGGCCGGGCCCGTCTTCCCGGCGGAGATCCAGATCGACACCGACGGGCACGGCCGCCCCCGCCCCGAGGGCCCGCTCGCCCACGGCCTCCATCTCACGCTCGGGCACAAGGGCCGGCTCGCCGTCGCCCTCGCCCACCGGTCGGGCCCGGTCGGCATCGACATCGAGCGCGTCGCCGACGATCCTCAGGCCCTCGAACGGTTCGCCCTCTCCCCGGCCGAACGCCGCCTGGCGGACGACCTCCACGCACGCCATACGCCGGGGCACAGCGGCCGTGCCTACTGGCTCACCGCACTGTGGTGCGCCAAGCAGGCCGCGGCGAAGGCCGCCGGCCACGGCCCCGGCCGGCGTCCGCTGGAGTGGGCCGTGACGTCCGCACCGGGCGGCGCGCTCCGGGTGTTCTCCCCGGACGGCCGGCCCCACCTCGTCCACCTCGACTCCGTCGATGACCTGTCCGGGCGCCATGTCGTCGCCTGGACCGGGCCGCGGCCCGAGGACCGTACGGGCACCGACACCCTCACTCCCACGGAGGCCACCCATGGCAGCTGACCCGCTTCCCGCGCGCACCCGGACGATCCTGGCCGAGATCACCGACATGCTGGTGAGCGTCGTCGGCGACGAGATCCTCCTGGTGGGCGAGATCACCTGCGCCACCACTTTCAATGACGATCTGGCCCTGGAGAGCATCGAGTTCGTCGCGCTGGCCGAACTGCTTCAGCAGCGCTACGGCCCCGCGGTGGACCTCCTCGGCCTGCTCGCGGAGAAGGACATCGACCAGATCCTGGCCATGACGGTCGGCGAACTCGCCGCCCACATCGACCGGGTCACCCTCGCCGACCAGGCCTGCGCGAGCTGACCGCGCCATGGCCCTCACACCCGCGGGCGGGCTGCGCCTGCACACCCAGCGGCTTCCGGGCCACGGCGGCCCCCGGCCCGACGGCCCCACCGTCGTCTTTCTCCACGGGCTGGTGATGGACAACCTGTCCAGCTTCTACTGCACCCTCGCGGGCCCCGTCTCCCGCGCCGGACACGACGTGCTCCTCTACGACCAGCGCGGGCACGGCCGCAGCGACCGCCCGCCCACCGGCTACGACCGGGCCACCTCGGTGGCCGATCTCATCGCCCTGCTCGGCTCCCTGGGCCTCGACCGCGGTCCGGTCCAGCTCGTCGGCAACAGCTACGGCGGTGCGCTGGCGCTGCACACCGCCCTCGTCCGGCCCGATCTCGTCGCCTCCGTCGTCCTGATCGACGCCCATCTGACCGGGGACTGGATCGAGGACATGACCGACACCCTCTCCGTCGCGGCCCTCGGCCTCGAACACCGTGCGCTGGAAGGCCAGTTGGCCGCGCTCGGGCGGCGCAAGGAGGCCCGGCTCACCGCCGCCGCCGACGCCCTGCTCAACCACACCACCCTCATCGAGGACATCGCGGCCGATGCGCCCTTCACCCCCGGCGACTTCGCCCGACTGCGTTGCCCGGTCCTCGCCGTTTACGGCCAGCACTCCGAACTGCTGCCCGGCGCACGGGAGTTGGCGCTGAGTGCGCCGGACTGTGAACTCTGTGTGCTGCCCGGGGTGGGGCACACCGTGCTCAACGAGGCCACCGAGGGGCTCTGCGACGCGCTGCTGGGCCGGCTCGGCGCACCTGCCGGGGCGGTGGCCCGATGAGAGTGCTGTTCGTCGTCCCGCCGCTGGCCGGACACGTCAACCCCACGCTCGCGGTCGCCGCTGAGCTCACCGCGCGCGGCCACCAGGTCGCCTGGACCGGCCCCGCGGCGGCCCTGACCCCGATGCTCCCCACGGGCTCCCTGCTGTACGCGGCGGGAGACCGGGACGCGCCCGGCGGCCAGGAGCTGGGCGGCGCGCGGTGGCGCGATCTGCGGGGCATCGCCGCCCTGCGCTTCCTCTGGGCGGAGGCCCTCATCCCGCTCGCCCGAGCGATGCTGCCCGGAGTGCACGCCGCCGTCGAAGCCTTCCGCCCCGACATCCTGGTGACCGACCAACAGGCCCTCGCCGGGCCCGTGGTGGCCCGCCGGCACGGCCTGCCCTGGGCGACCTCGGCGACCACCTCGGCGGAGATCGTCCGGCCGTTCGACGACTTCCCGAAGGTGGGGGAGTGGGTGAGCCGGCGCATCGCGGCACTGCTCGCCGAGTGCGGCGCGCCCGGCGGCTGGGACCCGCGCTTCTCCCCGCACCTCGTCCTGGTCTTCTCCACCCCCGCACTCATCGGTGACGACGGCCCGGAGCGGGCCGCGGCGCACACCCGGGACGCCGTGCCCGCCGGCGCCGCCGGGCGGTACCCGCCGCAGTACGCGTTCGTCGGCCCCGCCTTCGGCGCCCGCCCGGCCGGCGGTGACTTCCCGTGGCGCCGGCTCGACCCCGGCCGCGCCCGGGTGCTCGTCTCGCTGGGCACCCTCAACCGCGCGGCGGGCGCCCGCTTCTACCCCGCGGTCCTGCGCGCCGCGGACGCCCTCGCGGACCGGGCACAGCTGATCCTGGCCGCCCCGGGCGACCTCGCCGGCGACATCCCGCCGCACATGCTGCACCAGGAGTACGTCCCCCAGCTCCAGCTGCTGCCGCACCTCGACGCGGTGCTGTGCCACGGCGGCCACAACACCGTGTGCGAGGCGCTCGCCTACGGGCTGCCGCTGGTGGTGGCACCCGTACGCGACGACCAGCCGATCGTCGCCCGCCAGGTGGCCGAGGCCGGGGCGGGGGTGCGAGTGCGCTTCGGCCGCGCGCGTGCCGACGAGCTGCACCAGGCGCTGTCCGCCGTGCTGGACGACCCGGCCCACCGCCGGGCGGCCCGCCGCATCCAGGCGTCCTTCGCCGCGGCGGGCGGCGCCGCCACCGCCGCCGACCGCCTGGAGAAACTGCGGCCCGGACCGCGCCCCGGCCCGTCCGCCACCGGCACCGCCCCGACCGACAACGAGAAGGGACCGTGAGCCACATGACGCGAGCGCACCGTTCGGGACACCGCACGCGATGGGCGGCGGCCGTCGCCGTGACGGCCCTGGGGGCGGGTACCGTACGCGCCCGCCGCAGGCTCGCCGCGCTGCCCGTGCTCGACCCCGCCGGGCCGCACGACACCGCCCGGCCGCCGCTGACCGGCTGGCAGCTGATCACCGCGCCCGGTGTCGTGGCCGACGAGGCGACCCTGCGCGCCGCGGTCGCCCACGCCACCCGCGAGGGACTGCGCGTCGTGGACTTGATCCCGGCCCACCTCGACGCCGAGAGCGTCCTCGGGCTGCTCCGGCTCCTCGACCCGGCCGCCCACCGCACGGACCGGTGCGCGCCGGGCCACGGCGCGGGCCACGCCCTGCTGGTGGCCGACGACATCCACCGGCGGGCCGGGCTCGACACCGAGGCGCCGCCGCAGTCGGTGGCCGGCCTGATCCGCCTCCTCCGCACCCTCAAGGAGTACGCCCCGGACGCCACCGGCTGGGCCATCGCCCCCGGCCTGCGGTCCCCGCACCCCGACCCGACCCGGCGCGCCGAGGAGCTCCGCGCCCGGGGCCTGCCGCCGGCCCTGCTGTCCGCCGCCCAGCTGGCGGGACTGGCGCTGCTGGTGAAGTGCGCGCTCTCGGCGCCCCGTTGGGGCGCCGCGGCGGCCGCCCTGTACTGGCTTCAGCCCGCCGCCGTACTGAGCCCGGCCCGGGGCCCGCGCCCGGCCGGACTGGCCCGCGCCACCGCGTCCCGTCCCCTGCGCTCCCTGTCCGCCGCGCTGCGCACCCTGGCCACCCCACCCGAGCAGCCCCGGGCCGCCGCCCCGGCGCGCCACGCCGCGTACACCGCCGACCTCGCCGCCGGCACCGACCGGTTCTTCGAACCCCGCCGCGCCGACTGCCCCTGGTGCTCGGCTCCCGACCCCGTCGTACGGGTCCGGATGCCCGACCTGCTCCAGGGCAAGCCCGGCCGCTTCACCCTGGAGGAGTGCCGCCACTGCGGCCATGTCTTCCAGAACCCCCGGCTCACGCCGGACGGGCTCGACTTCTACTACCGCGACTTCTACGAGGGCCTCGGTGGCGAGGGCGCCGCCCTGGTCCTCGGCCGGATGACCGCCACCTACCGCGACCGCGCCGAGCTGCTCCGGCCCTTCACCACCCCCAGGGCCTGGCTCGACGTCGGCACCGCCGGGGGGCACTTCTGCAACGCCGCCCGCGGCGTCTGGCCCGACACCCGCTTCGACGGGCTGGACATGGGCGAAGGGGTCCACGCGGCCGAACGGCGGGGCTGGATCGACACCGCCTACCAGGGCCAGTTCCCCGATCTCGCCGACCGGCTCGCCGGCCGCTACGACACCGTGAGCATGCACCACTACCTCGAACACACCCGGGACCCGCGCGCCGAACTCGACGCGGCCGTCAAGGTCCTGGCCCCCGGCGGCCATCTGCTGATCGAACTCCCCGACCCCGAGTCCCGGATCGCCCGGCTGCTCGGCCGCTACTGGCTGCCCTGGTTCCAGCCCCAGCACCAGCACCTGATGCCGGCCGGCAACCTCAAACAGGCCCTGGAGGCCCGCGGCTTCACCGTACTCGCCGAGCAGCACGGCCCCGCCCACCAGAACAACGCGGACTTCCTCGGCGCCGTCGCCCTCGCCGCGAACGGGCTCGCCCCCGACCCGCTCGCCCCCTGGGCCACCGTCCCCGCCACCCGCGCCCGCCGTGCCGCCCGAAGCGCCGTACAGGCCATGGCCGTTCCCGGCTACGCCGCCGCCCTCGCCGTCGACAACCTGCGCACCGCGATCGCGCGGGCCACCGACGGCGGCAACGCCTACCGGCTGCTCGCCCGCAAAGAGCTGGGATGAACACGGTGGACCTGGCCCGCCGCGCGACCGCGGACCCCCTGGTGCGGCTGCTCGCCCACGGTTTCGCGACGGCGTACCACCGCCGGCCCGAAGCGGTGTGGCGGGCACCGTACGCCTTCCGGCTCACCCCGCCCGCCGCGCCGCCCGGAACCGGTACGGCGCCCCGCACCGGCTGGGTCGCGGCGGCCAACTGGTATGTCGCCGCGGCCGTCGCCCCGCGCGACGACGGCATGCTGCGCTGCGGCTCGCTCCACCACCCGGCCGAGACCGCCGAACTCCCGCTCACCGGACCGGCCGGCCACGCCCCCGGCTGGGCGGCCCGCCCGTACGCCGCGCTGCGCACCCTCGCCGCCGCCGGCCTCGGCCGCGGCGGCGCCGATCTCTACCTGAACGCCACCCTGCCGGACGCCGTGGGGCTGTCCGGCGCCGAGCCGCTGGAGTGCGCCGCCGCGCTGGCGGTCGCGTCCGTGCACGCCGACCGGGGCGGCTGCCCGCCGGCCCGCGCACAGCTGGCGCGGCTGCTGGCCGCCGGAGTGCCCGGCGATGACGCGCTGCGCCGGGCCGTGCTCTTCGCCCGGCCCGGCCGGCTGCTGGCACCCGACGGCAGTTGCCGGCCGCTTCGCGCCCCGGACGGCGGCCCGCAGCCGAGCCTGCTGCTGGTGACCGCCCGCCGCTCCACCGGCGGCGCCACGGCCACCGCCACCGCGCTCGCCACCGCGGTCCACGACGCCCTGCGCGCCGGTGCCTGGTCCGCCTCGTGGCCCGGACAACGGCCGGGCCGCAGCGTGCTGCTGCTGATGCCGCCCGACCGGCGCGCGGCGGTCCGGGACGCGGTGGCCGAAGCCTGCCGCCGCTGCGACCTGCCCATACCGCGCTTTCTGCGGATCGCGGTCGCGGACGCGGCCCGACGCGAGGACTGACCACCCCCACCCGTCCCTCACCCCCCGGACAAGGAGCTGAGAACCAGATGAGACGCACAGCGATCCGCCTGCGCAGGGCGGTCGTGGCGACACTCGGCACGCTCGGCCTGCTCGCCGTCGCCTCCGCGGCGGACGCCCGGACCGTCCGGTCCGCGCTGCCGTCCTACGACCATGTCGTGATCGTGGTCTTCGAGAACAAGCAGTACGGCGAGATCATCGGCAACGCCCAGGCGCCCTACCTCAACCAACTCGCCCAGGACGGCGCCGAACTGACCGGCATGAAGGCCCTCACCCACCCCAGCCAGCCGAACTACTTCAACCTCTTCTCCGGCGCCACCCAGGGTGTCACCGGCGACGGCTGCTACACCGCGCAGTCGCTGTCCGCCCCCAATCTCGGCCAGGAGCTGATCGCGGCCGGCAAGACCTTCGCCAGCTACAACGAGGGACTGCCCAACGAGGGCTCCACCACCTGCTCCAGCGGCCGCTACGCGCAGAAGCACAACCCCTGGTTCGCCTTCAAGAACCTGCCGGTGACCACCGGCAAGACCTTCGCGCAATTCCCCAAGGACGACTTCACCAAGCTGCCGACGCTGTCCTTCGTCATTCCGGACATGTGCAACGACATGCACGACTGCGCGGTCGGCAGCGGCGACACCTGGCTCAGGAACAACCTCGACTCCTACGCCCGGTGGGCCAAGGACCACAACAGCCTGCTGATGGTGACCTGGGACGAGGACAACTACCTCGGCTCCAACCGGATCGCGACCGTCTTCCACGGCGCCCATGTCAAGCGGGGCGCGGTGAGCGGCGACTACAACCACTTCAGCCTGCTGCGGACCTTCGAGGACATGTACGGCACCGGCCACGCGGGCAACGCCGCCACCGCCACCCCCGTCACCGCGGCGTTCGACACCGGCGGCACCGAACCGCCCGGCGACGACCTCACGCTCACCACCCCCGGCCCGCAGACCTGCCGCTTCGGCCGGTCCTGCACCGTCCAGCTGACCGCCACCGGAGGCACACCCCCGCTCACCTACCGCGCCACCGGCCTGCCCCTGGGCCTGACCCTCGACGCCGCCGGTGGCCGTATCACCGGCAGACCGTGGCAGACCGGCACCCTCCCGGTCACCGTCACCGCCACCGACGCCAGGGGCGCCACCGCCACCGCCGACTTCCCGCTCACCGTCAACTGGTTCTGACCGGCGACCGGCGAGCGACAATGGCGACTGACCACCGACGACCGGCGTGTGCGGGGCGGCACCCGCCTACGCCACCGGCCACCCCCGCAAGGAGGTGGCCGGTGCCGTACCGCCCGCGGTGACCGCGGGTCCCGGGATGCCTGTCAGCGGCGCCGTACCAGCGGGAACGGCAGCGTCTCACGGATCGACAGACCCGTCAGGAACATCACCAGCCGGTCCACGCCGATGCCCAGACCACCGGTCGGCGGCATCGCGTACTCCAGCGCCTGGAGGAAGTCCTCGTCCAGCTCCATCGCCTCCGGGTCACCGCCGGCCGCCAGCAGCGACTGCGCGGTGAGCCGCCGACGCTGCTCGACCGGGTCGGTCAGCTCCGAGTAGGCGGTGCCCAGCTCGGTGCCGAACGCGACCAGGTCCCAGCGCTCGGCGAGCCGCGGGTCCTTGCGGTGCTGCCGGGTCAGCGGCGACACATCGGTCGGGAAGTCCTTGTAGAACGTGGGGAGTTGAGTCTTCTCCTCCACCAGGCGCTCATACATCTCCAGCACGATGTCGCCGCGGCCCATCTCCGGCTTCACCGGCACCGCCGAGGCATGGCACAGCCGGCGCAGCCGGTCCGGCGCGGTGTCCGCGTCGACCTCCTCACCGAGCGCCTCGGAGATCGCGCCGTAAACGGTCTTGACCGGCCAGATCCCCGAGATGTCGTGCTCGACGAGCTTGCCGTTCCCGTCCGCCTTACGGGCGGTGGCGCTGCCGAACGCGGCGATCGCCGCACTCTGGATCAGCTCCCGGGTCAGGTCCAGCATCACGTCGTAGTCGGCGAACGCCTGGTACGCCTCCAGCATCGTGAACTCGGGGTTGTGCTTGTAGGAGATGCCCTCGTTGCGGAACGTCCGTCCCATCTCGAAGACCTTCTCCATACCGCCCACACACAGCCGCTTGAGATATAGCTCCGGCGCGATCCGCAGATACAGATCGAGATCGTAGGCGTTGATATGGGTGTGGAACGGACGGGCGTTGGCGCCGCCGTGGATCTGCTGGAGCATCGGCGTCTCGACCTCCAGGTAGCCGCGGTCGATCAGCCCCTGGCGCAGCGCCTGCACGGCCGTGCTGCGCGCCCGCAGGTTGTCCCGCGCGTCCGTCGAGACCACCAGGTCCACATACCGCTGGCGGACCTTGGCCTCCGGGTCGGACAGCCCGCGCCGCTTGTCGGGCAGCGGCCGCAGACACTTGGCCGTCAGCCGCCACCCGGTGACGAACACGGTGAGCTCGCCGCGGTCACTGCTGCCGACCTCGCCCTCCGCCTCGACATGGTCACCGAGGTCGATGTCCGAACCGAAGCGGTCCAGCAGTTCCTTGCCGCTGCCGTCCCGGGTCAGTGCGATCTGGAGATCGCCCGACCAGTCGCGCAGCACCGCGAAGAGCACCCCGCCGTGGTCACGGGTGAGCAGCACCCGCCCGGCGACGCTGACGGACTTGCCGGTGCGCGTACCGGGCGCGAGCTCCGGGTACTCGTCGCGGACCTCGCCCAGGGTGTGCGTACGCCGCACGCCGACCGGATACGGGTCGGTGCCGGCCTCCCGCAGCCGCTCCAGCTTGAGGTGGCGCACCCGCACCTGCTCGGGCAGCGCGGCCAGCTCCTGTGCGTGCTGCTCCTCATCGGTGGCCGGCGCCGCCTTGACCAGCCCGAGTTCGTCCAGCGAGGGCAGACCGGCGGTGCTCGCGGGGGCCAGCACCCGCTTCTTGTGGCCCTTGCCCCACAGCGCGCCCAGGCTCGGTACGTCGACGAAGCCCTCGGCGATACCCGAGCCCAGGGCGATCCGGGCCAGCGCACCGGCGTCCGCGTAGCACAGGAACCGCGGATACCACTCCGGGTTGTACTTCGCGTTGGAGCGGTAGAGCGCCTCCAGCTGCCACCACTTGGAGAAGAACAGCAGCAGCCGGCGCCAGACCTTCAGCACCGGGCCGGCCCCGATCCGGGCGCCCTCCTCGAAGGCGGAGCGGAACACCGCGAAGTTCAGCGAGATCCGGCGCACGCCCATCGCCCCGGACTGGGCGCAGAGCTGGGCCACCATGAACTCCATGACGCCGTTGGGCGCGCTGCGGTCGCGGCGCATCACGTCCAGCGAGATGCCGTCCGTGCCCCAGGGGACGAACGACAGCAGCGCGATCATGTTGCCGTCACCGTCGAACGCCTCGGCCAGCAGGCACTCCCCGTCCGCGGGGTCGCCCAGCCGGTCCAGCGCCATCGAGAAGCCGCGCTCGGTCTCGGTGTCCCGCCAGGCGTCCGCCCGGTGGATGACCTCCTGCATCTCCTCGTCGGTCAGCGCGGAGTGGCGCCGGACGCGGAAGGTGGCACCGGTCCGCTCGACGCGGTTGACGGCCTGGCGGGTCACCCGCATCTCCCGGCCGGCCAGGTCGAAGTCCTTGACGTGCAGGATCGCCTCGTCGCCGAGCTGCAGCGCGTTCAGACCGCTGCGGGCGAACGCCTTGGCGCCGTCCTCGCTCGCGCCCATGACGGCCGGCTGCCAGCCGTACCGCCCCGCGACCTCCAGCCATGCCTCGATGGCCTGGGTCCATGCCTCACGGTCACCGACCGGGTCACCGCTGGCCAGGCAGACCCCGGCCTCGACGCGGTAGGTGACGGCGGCCTTGCCGCTGGGGGAGAAGACCACGGCCTTGTCGCGGCGGGTGGCGAAGTAGCCGAGCGAGTCCTGGCTGCCGTAGCGGTCCAGCAGCGCCCGGATGCGGTCCTCCTCGTCACCGTGCAGCGCGGCCTCCATCCGCTGCGAACGGAACAGCGTGGCGGCCGCGTTCAGCAGCGCCAGCGCACCGAGCAGACCGAGCACGGCGCTGATCCAGTGCGGCGGATGCCCCTCGACGAGATGGCCGCCGACCAGCCCGCCGCAGACCCGGTTGGCCGTCCACAGCAGCCGGTTGGCGGCGCCGGCCTCCAGCGTGCCCGGGGCCAGCGACACCATTCCCCAGCCGATCAGCACCGCCGCCACGAGCCCGCCGACCAGCACCAGGATGGCGCGCAGGAACGCACCGCGCCGGGTGATCGCGTAGAACTCGCGGTGCGAGACGAGCAGCAGCACCAGCGCCCCGGCACACAGCACCAGGGAGAACGAGAACTCCCAGAGCCGGTAGGCCAGGAACAGCGCGTCGGCCAGGATGACCAGCACCATGTAGGCCACCACGAACCACAGCGCCACCCGTTTCCGGGCGGTCATCGCCGCGCCCAGGAGGAAGAGGAACGCCGCATAGGCGAAGTTCGGCGCCACCGGGATGGTGAGGGTGTCCAGCCAGTAGATCACCGGCTGGAGTCCGCGCCGGAGCGGCCCGATCAGCGCCGTCAGGGCACAAAAGAGCCCCAATACGCTGAAGATGATGGCGAAGCCATTGGGGACCCGGCGCTGGAAGCGCCGCCACCCCGTGAGTTGTTCCTGGTCCTGCACGGTGCTCATTCCGTCACACTAGGCTCTGAAAGGGGTCAGCTGCTCGACGCGGGGGCGCTGTTTCGCCGCCACGGGGATCGCCGGTCGTGCCAGTCTCCGATCCCCGTGGTGTGGTCGTCTTTCCCTCGTACGGAGGACGGGGCGATCCCGGCGGGGTCACCCATGTGGACCTTGCCACAAACCCGCCCCAGGTCCGAGTCGGTGCAACTCCGGCTGATGGTGAAGTTCAGGTCATAGTCGCCGGAAAAGTAGCGCCCGCCGCCGGAATCCACCCCGTCGAGCTCCGCCCGCAGCCTGACCTCGGTGCCCGGTTTCCAGCGCTGTGCGGGCCGCCAGCTCACCTGGTCCTTGCCGTTGGGGTCCTTCGTCCAGTGCCAGGAACCGGTCGTCCGGTCGTCGGTGGTGACGCGCAGCCGGCGCTCCACCGCGGGCCGGTCGGTCACCGGGTGGTCGAAGGTGAGGGTGAGCAGCCGGTCGACGGCGACCACGGCGTCCTGGGTGCCGGGGTCGAGCACCAGCGTGTTGAGCCTGGCCGGCTGCGCGGTGGTCAGCGACTCCCTGGCCGCGCCGACACCGCCCCGGTCGCTCCTGGTCCTGGCGACGATGGAGTACTTGGTGGCCGGGGCGATCTCGGCGCTGGAGGTCCAGAAGGTGCCGTCGGCCCCGAACCCGCCGGGCAGCCGCCGGCCCCTGGGGTCGGTCACCGTCACCTCGGTCAGCACGCCGCCCTCCGCGGTCACCTTCAGCTTGTCGCCGGCCTGCACGGTCCTGGTGCCGCCGGCCGCCCCCAGCGCCACCTTCACCGGGTCGGCCACCGGCGCCGGCGCCGTGATGCCCGCGCAGGCGCTGAGCGTGCCCGCGCCGACGGCCGTGACCAGGGCGAGTGCGGGGCACCGCCGCCGGAACGTCCGGTGGCGGAGGGAAGGGGGCTGGCTCATCTGGGGGCTTTCCGTCGGCAGGGGGGAGGGCGGCGCTGTCGGCCGCTAAGACGACCGATCGCCACCCTCCGTTGCGGGGAGTGATGTGATCCACGCCACGGTGGTGTGACCTCCCGCCCGTGCCGCCACCGTTCCCGGCATCCCGCCGCCCTGTGACCCGCAGTGATCACCCGATCGGAGCACCCGGACAAGAACCGGACATACCCTGAAATACGCCAAACTGGCCACCCCTTGCCGTCCGTTCGGGCGGCGGTTGAGGAGGTGTGCGTCCCGTGGCGATTTCCATCTCGGTCGTCCTGCTGCTGGTGGTCCTGGCCGTGATCTTCCTGCGCAGCGGCAAGCTCAAGTTCTCGCACGCCCTGGTGTGCGCGCTGCTCGGCTTCTATCTGGCGAGCAGCAGCCTCGCCCCGGACATCCACCAAGGGCTGTCCGGCGCCGCCGACGTGGTGAGCAGCCTGCGTCCGTAACGAGGGCGGCCCGGCGGGAGGCGCGGCGCCGCGGTCGCGGCGCCGTCCGTTCAGCCGGCGGAGAACACCCCGAGTGCATTGGGTACCGGCCGCTCGGCGCCCCCGGACGGATGGTTGCGGACCGTGGCCCCGTAGGCGTCGCCGGTGACCAGGGTCGAGGAACCGCCGCCGTCCAGGTCCATCGCGTCCCGCGCCCCCAACTGCGCCATCAGCTCCGCCAGTTCGCGCACCGTCAGGCCGGTCTGGCCCGGTGCCCCGTCCAGCGCCATGAGATACAGCATCCGGCCGCCGTCCCCGGTCCCCGCGGACGTACGCACCGCCACGGCGGCCGTGTCCAGTCCGGCCAGCGGCGCACCGTCCCGCACGATCGGGAAGCCGCCCACCGCACAGCGCAGGCGGCCGTGCCCCCGGCCGGCGAGGTAGGAGCTGACGTTCACCGGCTCACCGAGGCGCAGCCCGCGCAGCTGCCGCGCCCCTTCCTCCCGGCCCACCAGCACCACACTGCCCACGGCCACCCCGCCGGCGCCCGGCACCTCCCCGATGGCCGTCACCCGGCCGTGCCGGACCGTCACCTCCGCGGTCTCCGTACTGCACGGCGCCGCCCGGTCGGTATCCGTCCCGCAGGTGGCGCGCAGGCGGGACGCCGGACCCCACTGTGCGGTGTACGCGCCGATCCCGCCGACCGGCAGCGCGTACTGGTTCAGTCCGCGCAGCGGCAGCGCTCCCTGGCCGGTCAGCACCGCACCGCGCAGCGTGAGCCGGTCCAGCCGGGCGCGGCGGTCATAGCCGACGCCGATCACGTCCTCGGTGGTCGCCCCGGGCGGCATCGCCGGTCCGAACCGCTGCCCGTCGGGCACCGCGCCCTTCAGCTGCCGCCCCGCGGCCACCGCCGGGCCGACCGCGGCACCGGTCGGCTGCACCCCCGGGTGCTGGGTCTCGGTGATGTTGAAGAAGTCGCCGTTGACGGCCCCCACCGCCCGGCGCTCCGCGGCCAGTTGGGAGACCGGGGACCGTGCGCCGACCGCCCCCGGGTAGAGCAGATCCACGGTGACCCGCGGATCGGCCAGATCGACGGTCAGCAGATGCCCGTGCACGGTGCCGCGCGGCAGCGTCATCCGGAACTCGCCGTAGACCACACCGGGTGCCACCGGCACGGCACCCGAGCGGCGGAGATCCGTTCCCGCGGCCGCGGCCGGCGATCCGCCCGTCACCCCTCCGCCGGCCAGCACACCCCACGCCACCAGCACCGTCAGCATCGCGCGAACCCGACCGAATCGCCGCTTCACGATCCCCCCTGACCTCACGTCAACTGTCCCAGGCGCCGGAGACGCTCACTATGACCCGGAGGTGTCAGGAATCCGTAGACCGGCGGAACGGCCGTCGTGTCGCCGGACCGGGTCATCCGGCGTGTGCCAGGAGACGTCGTTGACCAGCTGGAGATAGCGCGCCCAGTCCCAGAACTCACCGGGGTCGGTGTGGTCGGTGCCGGGGATCTCGACATGGCCGATGATGTGCTCCCGGTCCTTGGGGATCCGGTAGCGGTCACAGATGGCGGCGGTGAGCAGGGCGGACTGCTCGTAGAGCGGGTCGGTGAACCAGGTCGGGTCGTCGATCCAGCCCTCGTGCTCGATGCCGATGCTGCGGGTGTTGTAGTCCCAGTTCCCGGCGTGCCAGGCGACGTCCCGTTCGCGGACGCACTGGGCGAGATAGCCGTCGGCGGACCGTACGACATAGTGCGCGGCCGCCTTGTGCGCCGGGTCCTGGAACAGCTTGAGGGTGTCCCGGTAGGTCTCCTGGGTCACATGCACCACGACCCGCTCGACCGGATACTGCGCCGGGCGGTCGGCGGCGGTGAAGTTGCCCGGGCTGGCCGGAACCCAGTGGACCGGGGGGTAGGCGCCGCCGGACGGTGTCCGCCGGCGCGTGGCGGCGGCGGTGGCGCCTGCCGTGAGGGGGGTGAGTGCGGCGGACGCGGCGAGCGCGGCCGCTCCGGTCAGCAGGCGCCGGCGGGCCGGGTGGCGGGGGGCGGGCTCCATGTGAACTCCTGACAAGGACCGAGGGGTGGTCGCGTACATGTCACGCACATGCGGTGCGTTCATGATGCGCAACAGGGCACGGCCTGCCAAGGGAATGGCCGTTCTGCCAATGGCTCGACCAAAGGCAGAACGGCGCAGGTCAGGAGGGGCACGGGGTACCTGATCGGGCGTCACCCGGGTGCCACGCCGACGGCGCTGACGGCCGCTCGTGGACGCGGCACCCGGGTGCGTGGACCCCGCCGGTCAGTGGCCGATCTCGACGTCCTCCAGAATGCCCAGCGCGTCCGGCACCAGCACCGCCGCCGAAAAGTAGGCACTGACCAGGTAATTGATGACCGCCTGGTCATTGATGCCCATGAAGCGCACCGAGAGGCCGGGCCGGTACTCGTCCGGGATGCCGGTCTGGTGCAGTCCGACCACGCCCTGGTTCTCCTCGCCGACCCGCAGCGCCAGAATCGAGCTGGTCTGGTCCGGGGTGACCGGGATCTTGTTGCAGGGCAGCAGCGGAATGCCCCGCCAGGCACGGACCGTGCTGCCCTCGACCTCCGCGGTGGTGGGGTAGATACCCCGGGCGTTCCACTCCCGCCCGATGGCCGCGATCGTCCGCGGATGCGCCAGCAGGAACTGCGTCTTACGGCGCCGGGAGATCAGCTCGTCCAGGTCGTCGGGGGTGGGCGGGCCGCTGCGGGTGTGGATGCGCTGCTTGAGGTCGGCGTTGTGCAGCAGCCCGAACTCGGGGTTGTTGACCATCTCGTGCTCCTGGCGCTCCCGCAGCGCCTCCACGGTCAGCCGCAGCTGCTGGTCCAGCTGGTTCATCGGGTCGTTGTAGAGATCGGCGACCCGCGAATGCACCTTCAACACCGTCTGGGCGACGCTGAGTTCGTACTCCCGCGGCGCCAGTTCGTAGTCGGCGAAGGTGCCCGGCAGCATCGGCTCGCCGACATGGCCCGCGGCGAGTTCGATGGCCGCCTCACCGTGCTTGTTCTGCGCCGGCACCAGCGCCGCACCGACGTCCGCGAGGTGGGTGCGCAGCGACTCCGACCGGCCCAGCACCTCCTCCAGGTCACTGCGGTACAGGGTCAGCGCGGTCACCCGGGTCACCGCCCGTACGGAGTGCTCCCACTCCGCGTCCGCGGTCAGCAGCGCCGCCGCACCGATCGCGTCACCGTCGGCCAGCACCCCCAGCACGGTCTCGTCGCCGTACTTGCCGGTGCCGATACGGTCGAGCTTGCCGTGGGCGATCAGCACGATCCGGTCGGTCGGCCCGCCCGCCCGGGCGAGCACATCACCGGGCGCGAACTCGCGCTGGACGAACCGGTCCGCCAGCGCCTCCAGCGCCGAGGCGTCGGCGAAGCCGCGCAGCGGCGCCAGCTCGCGCAACTCGGCCGGAATCACCCGGACTTCGGACCCGGTCGAGACGAACTCCACCCGTCCGTCACCGAGGGTGTGGGTAAGCCGCCGGTTGACGCGGTACGCACCGCCGGAGACCTGCGTCCAGGGCAGGATGCGCAGCAGCCAGCGGGAGGAGATCCCCTGCATCTGCGGCACGGTCTTGGTCGTGGTCGCCAGCTTGCGCGCTGCCGCGGTGTCCAGGCTGGAGCGGGTCTGCTCGGGCGCGGACGCCTGCGGGCCGGACGTCGGGTCCACCGATGTGGTCATGAGGAAGGCTCACCTGTTCTTGTCTGTGCGGTGCGTAGATCGGTGCGGTGCGCGGAAATGCCCGCGCGCCAGGACGGCGGGAAATGCCGGGGCGCGGCCGCTTTTCCGCCGGAGGTCTTTCAGTGGCCGATCTGTACGTCGTCGAGAACACCCAGCGCATCGGGCACCAGAATGGCCGCCGAATAATAGGCGCTGACCAGATACTTGATGACCGCCCGGTCGTCCATGCCCATATAACGTACCGAGAGACCCGGCTCGTATTCATCGGGAATTCCGGTCTGCTGCAGGCCGACCACGCCCTGCTGCTCCTCGCCGGTGCGCAGCAGCAGCACCGAACTCGTCCGCTCCTTCGTCACCGGAATCTTGTTGCACGGGAAAATCGGCACCCCGCGCCAGGAGGGCAGCGAATGCCCCATGAAATCGACCGCGGTCGGATAGAGCCCGCGGGCGCTGCACTCCCGCCCGATGGCCGCGATCGTCAGGGGATGCGCGAGCAGGAAGCCCGGTTCCTTCCAGACCGTCGCGAGCAGATCGTCGAGGTCGTCGGGGGTGGGCGGGCCGGTGCGGGTGTGGATGCGCTGCTTGAGGTCGGCGTTGTGCAGCAGCCCGAACTCGGGGTTGTTGATCATCTCGTGTTCCTGACGCTCCCGCAGCGCCTGGATGGTCAGCTTGAGCTGCTCCTCCACCTGGTTCATCGGATCGCTGTAGAGGTCGCCGACCCGGCTGTGGGTGCGCAGCACGGTCTGCGCGACGCTGAGTTCGTACTCCCGGGGCGTGACGTCGTAGTCGACGAAGGTGCCGGGAAGGGACGGCTCGCCCTGGTGGCCCGAGGCGACGGAGACCGCGGACTCCCCGCTCGCGTTCGTCGGCTGCGCGGTGCCCTGGCCGGCCGCGGCCAGATGCTCGCGCAGCCCGGGGGAGCGGTCGATGATCTCCTGCGCGGCCTGCCGGGACAGCGTCATGACGGTCACCCGGGTCACCGCCCGATAGCTGAACTGCCAGGTCCCCTCGGAATCGGTGAGCGGCTCGTCGCCCAGGTGGTCCCCGCCGGCCAGCGCTTCGAGCACCGTGTCCTCGCCGTATTTGCCGGTGCCGATACGGTCCACCCGGCCGTGCACCAGCAACACCAGCCGGTCGCCCGGCCCGCCGGCTTCAACGATGAGTTCACCGGGCGCGTATTCCTGCTGGGTGAAGCGGTCGCCGAGCGCCGCCAGCACCTCGGTATCGGTGAACTCCCGCAGGGCGGGCAGCTCGCGCAGCTCCTCGGGGATGATGGCAACATCACTGCCACTGGTGTCGAAATCGATGCGCCCGTCGCCGAGGGTGTAGGTCAGCCGGCGGTTCACGCGATAGGTGCCACCGGAAACCTGCACCCAGGGCAGCAGCCGCAGCAGCCATCGGGAAGTGATGCCCTGCATCTGTGGCGCGGTTTTGGTGGTGGTCGCCAAATTCCGCGCCGCGGTGGTACTCAGGCTGGAATTCCGGGCCTCTTCCGCGGTGCCGTGCAGCGATTCATCGGCAATGGTCACAGTGCCACCTGTCTCCTCGAACGGTGCGATGCGGCCCGCCCCGAAACCCCGTTTCAAGGCAGTTCCGCGGCGGCCCGCCGAACCGAAGGTAGTGGTGCTGTTTTTATCGGCACAATCGCTCGATTGGGTGGCATGGAATTCCCGCTCCCTGGAAAGGTTTAGCGGGCTCAATTCCGGGGAGAGTGTGCCGGGGCGCAGCAATGGAGGGGGTCGTCCAGGACGCCTTGGAGCGCCGCGTGTGCCGCTCCGAGCAGCGGTCCGTCGGCGCCCAGCCGGGACACCGTCACCGTCGGCCCGCCGGCCCGCCCGCTCTCCGCCGTGACGGCCGTCCGCAGCGTCAACTCCCGCTCCAGGGACGGCAGTACCCAGGGCGCCAGCCCGGCCAGCGCACCCCCGAGGACCACCGCCTGCGGATCGAGCAGATTCACCGCCCCGGCGAGCGCGATGCCCAGCGCCGTCCCCGCCTCGTGCAGGGCGCGGACGACGGCGGCGTCCCCGTCGGCGGCCCGGCGAGCCAGCAGACCGATACGGGCACCCGGCCCCGGATGTGCCGCCGCCCGCTCGGGGGTGAGCCCGCCCGCCCGCAGCACGGCCGGTTCCCCCGCGTACTGCTCCAGACAGCCACGGCCGCCGCAGTCGCACGCCGGGCCGTCCGGATACACCGGCACATGCCCCAGCTCCCCCGCGAAGCCCCGGGCGCCCCGCAGGAGTTGGCCGTCCACGACGACCGCGGCACCGATCCCGGCCTCCGCCGACACATGCACGAAGTCCGGTGGCGGGGCGGGCCGGCCGGCGTCTCCGCCCAGCCGGAGTTCGGCCAGCGCACCGAGGTTGGCCTCGTTCTCGACGGTGAGCGGGACGGTGAACGAGCCGTCCTCCGGGGCCGTCACCCCGGCCAGCCCCGGTGCGAGATCGGCCGCCCGCCAGCCGAGGTTGGGGGCGTGCACCACGGTCGTGGCGTCGCGGGCCACCAGACCGGGCACCGCGACCGTCAGCCCGGCCGGCCGCAGGCCCTCGCCGGCCATCTCCGCGGTCACCTCGGCGAGCAGGCCGGACAGCTGCCGCAGCACCGGCCCGGGAGCGCGGTGCCGGTTCGCGGCATCGGCCGCGACCCTGGCCCGGACCCGCCCGCGCAGATCGACCGCGCACACCGCCAGGTGGTCGACGCCTATCTCGGCCCCTATCCCGGCCGGGCCCCGGTCGCTGACCGTCAGTTCACTGCCCGGCCTGCCCCGGCCGCCGGTCGCCGCCCGCCCCGTCTCGACCAGCAGCCCGGCCCGCAGCAGCTCGTCGACGAGCGGCGCCACCCCCGCCCGGGTCAGCCCGATCCGTGCGGCCACCGCCGGCCGGGAGACCGGGCCCTGCGCGGCCACGGTCCGCAGCACCCGGGCCAGATTGCGCCGCCGGATGCCGTGCTGGGTGTCGCCGCCGGGCGCGGTCATGAGCTCTCCAGAGGGTGCGAACGGGAGCCGGTCCACGGCTGCGGGGGTACGGTCACGGCCGCAGCAGCGGCGCGCCGTCGGCGAGCGTCGCCGACAGCCGCTCCCAGGCGGCCTCGTCCCGCGGCCGCGCCTCGTACTCCGCGCCGCGCGCCGTCCCCCAGCGGCGCGCCACCGCCGCCGGATCCTCCTCCAGCAGCAGCCCGGCCGCCTGTGCCGCCGCCCCGAGCGCCACCAGCTCCTGCGCCTCGGGCACCACCACCGGACGGCCCGACAGCCGGCGCACGGTCTCCCGCCAGGCCCGGCCCCGGGCGCCGCCGCCGATCAGCAGCAGCGGCGCATCGGGCGCGGCGTCCGCGTCCAGCACCCGGTCCAGGGCCTCCAGCAGGGTGAACACCGCGCCGTCGTAGGCCGCCTGAAGCAGCTGGCCGGCCGTGGTGTCGTGCCGCAGCCCGTGCACCAGCCCCGAGGCGCCGGGCAGATTCGGGGTGCGCTCCCCGTCCAGGTACGGCAGCATCACCACCCCGCCGCCCTCCTCCACGGCCTCCCGTTCGCGGCCCAGCAGCGCCGCCACCCGGTCCACGGCGAGCGTGCAGTTCAGGGTGCAGGCCAGCGGCAGCCAGTCGCCGCGGGCGTCGGCGAAGCCCGCCACGGTGCCGGACGGATCGGCGGGCCGGTGGGTGGAGACCGCATAGACCGTCCCCGAGGTGCCCAGACTCAGCACCGGCAGGCCGGGGCGCAGGCCCAGACCGAGCGCGGCCGCCATGTTGTCGCCCGTGCCGGCGGCCACCAACGCGCCCTTGGGCAGCGGCAGATGACCGGCGTGTACGGTCCCGGCGGCCTCACCCGGCAGCGCCACCCGCGGCAGCAGCGCCGGGTCCAGCCCGACGTGCGCCAGGATCTCCGCGTCATAGGACCCGGTGGACGATGCCCACCAGCCGGTCCCGGACGCATCGCCGCGATCGGTGACGGCCTCGCCCGTCAGCCGCTCGGTGAGGTAGTCGTGCGGCAGCCGCACCGCGGCGGTGGCGGCGGCCGCGGCCGGCTCGTGCTCGCGCAGCCAGGCCCACTTGGCCACCGTGAACGCCGGTCCCGGCACGCTCCCGACCCGGTCCGCCCAGGCCCTCGCACCGCCCCGCTCCGCGATCAGCCGCTCGCTCTGCGGCGCCGGCCGGACGTCGTTCCACAGCAGGGCCGGACGCACCGGCTCGCCGGCCGCGTCCAGCGTGACCAGCCCGTGCTGCTGCCCGCCGACGGACACCGCCGAGGCCTGCCGCACCGCGTCGCCGCACTGAGCCAGCGCCTCACCCAGCGCCTGCCACCACTGCCGTGGGTCGCTCTCCTTGCCGGCGCCGCCGCCGACCGTGTGCGGCGCCTGGCCCCGGGCGAGGACCTCACCGGTCACCGCGTCCACGACCAGCGCCTTGGTGGACTGGGTGGAGCTGTCCACCCCGACGACCAGCGGTCCCGCAGCCTGTGCGGCCATCGTGCACTCTCCCTCGGAGGCCCGTCATCCGTGCTCTCGGTCCAGGGGGTTCCCCGGTGTGCTGTCGCATATTAGTTTGGCCGCGGCAGAATTTGTAAAGTGCCTTGACGAAATGATCGAGGGAGTCGCGATGAGCCGTCAGCCCACGCCCGCGGACAAGTTCAGCTTCGGCCTGTGGACCGTCGGCTGGCAGGGCCGGGACCCCTTCGGGGACGCCACCCGCCGCGCCCTGGACCCGGTGGAATCGGTGCACCGCCTCGCCGACCTCGGTGCGTACGGCGTCACCTTCCACGACGACGATCTGATCCCGTTCGGCGCCGGCGGCATCGAGCGCGAGGCGGCCGTCAAACGCTTCCGGCAGGCCCTGGACGCCACCGGCCTGATCGTCCCGATGGCCACCACCAACCTCTTCACCCACCCCGTCTTCAAGGACGGTGCCTTCACCGCCAACGACCGCGACATCCGCCGCTACGCCCTGCGCAAGACCCTCCGCAACATCGACCTCGCCGCCGACCTCGGCGCCCGTACCTATGTCGCATGGGGCGGCCGGGAAGGCGCCGAATCCGGCGCGGCCAAGGACGTACGGACCGCCCTGGACCGGCTGAAGGAGGCCTTCGACCTCCTCGGTCAATACGTCATCGAGCAGGGCTACGACCTGAAATTCGCCCTCGAACCCAAGCCCAACGAGCCGCGCGGCGACATCCTCCTGCCCACCGTCGGGCACGCCCTCGCCTTCATCGAACGGCTGGAGCACCCCGAGCGCTTCGGCGTCAACCCCGAGGTCGGCCACGAGCAGATGGCCGGGCTGAACTTCCCGCACGGCATCGCCCAGGCGCTGTGGGCGGACAAGCTCTTCCACATCGACCTCAACGGCCAGAGCGGAATCAAGTACGACCAGGACCTCCGCTTCGGCGCGGGTGATCTGCGTGCTGCTTTCTGGCTCGTCGACCTGCTGGAAACGGCCGGCTATGACGGGCCGCGGCACTTCGACTTCAAGCCGCCGCGCACCGAGGACCTGGACGGCGTCTGGACCTCGGCGGCCGGCTGTATGCGCAACTATCTGCTCCTCAAGGAGCGCGCGGCGGCCTTCCGGTCCGACCCGGCCGTCCAGGACGCGCTGCGGGCCGCGCGCCTGGACCAGCTGGCCCGCCCCACCGCCGAGGACGGCCTGGCCGGCCTGCTCGCCGATGCCACCGCCTACGAGACGTTCGACGTCGAGGCGGCGGCCGCCCGTGGGATGGCCTTCGAGCATCTGGACCAGCTGGCGCTGGAGCATCTGCTCGGGGCGTTCTGAGGGCCGGGTCCGGGCCCGGACCTGCTCACCCGAGCAGGCCGCGCAGAAAGGCTATTTCGGCGGCCCGCTGCTCACCGCCGCCGCTCTCATGGGCGTTGAACCGCCACACCTTCAGTTCCTTCTCGCCCGCGTAGTGATGGAAGGCGGCGAAACCGGTGGACGGTGGGGTCACCTCGTCGCGCAGTGCGGTGCCGAAGAGTGCCGGGGCGGTGGCGCGGGCGGCGAAGTTCAGGCCGTCGAAGTGGTCCAGGGTGTGCAGCGCGGTGTCGATCCGGTCCCGTGCCCCCGCGAAGTAGCGGGTGAGTTCGCCGTACGGGCCGACGTCCGTGACCTCCAGCGCACGGCGGATGTGCGTCAGGAACGGCGCATCGATCAAGGCCCCCGCCAGGCCGGGGACCAGGCCCGCCACCGCCAGCGCCGCGGCGCCGCCCTGGCTGTGGCCGGCGACCACGACCCGGTCGGAGTCCACCGCGCCATGGCCGCGCGCCGCCTCCACGGCCCGTACCGCGTCGGTGAACAGCCGCCGGTAGTAGTAGCCGTGCGGATCGAGCAGTCCCTGGGTCAGCTTGCCGGGGACCCCCGGATTGTCGGAACCGACCGGATCGGGGGTGTCACCGGGCCGGTTGGGGCCGCTCTGCCCACGGGTGTCCATGACCAGCGTGGCGTAGCCGGCGGACGGCCACAGCAGCCAGTCGTGCGGCAGCAGTCGCCCGCCCCCGTATCCGAGGTACTGCACGACGCACGGCAGCGGTCCGGCGGCCGCGCGCGGGAGCAGGAACCAGCCGCGGACGGGATGCCCGCCGAAGCCCGCGAATGTCACGTCATGGGTGTGCAGCAGGGCGAGCCCCGCATCGACCTCGGTGAAGCACGGGTCGAGGGCATGGGTGCGGGCCTCGACGAGGGTGCGCCGCCAGAACGCGTCGAAGCCGGCCGGCTCCGGACGCGGTGGGCAGTAGGTGTGCAGCGCGTCCAGGGGAAGGTCGGTGAACACGGAAAGCCTCCGGGCCGTAGGCTGGCTTGCTGTCTGTCGCCAACGGTGCCCAGGGGCCGGACATTTCAGACGTGAATTGTTCCAGGTTGGTCACCGAGTCCCGTAAAACCGAGTAAAGAAGCGATCATTTCCGCCATGAGCTTTCCTCCGCCCCCGCCGAATCAGCCGAACCAGCCGCCCAACGCCCCTCCGGGCGGCTTCGGCCCGCCGGCCGGTGCCTACGGGCCGAGCGGTCAGGGTCAGGGCGGATACGGCCCGGGTGGCTACGGCACGCCCCCGGGCGGCCAGGCCCCCGGCGGCTACGGCCCGCCCGCGGGCGGCTATGGTCCGCCCGGACCCGGCGGCCCCGGCGGCTGGCAGCAGCCCCCCGGCCCGCCCGGCGGTGGCGGCAACGGCAAGACCATCGCGGCGATCATCGGCGGTGGCGTGATCGTGCTGGCCGCCGTCATCACCATCATCGTGGTGGCCAACAGCGATGACGGCGGCAACCACCGCGCCCAGCCGTCCGGTTCGAGCACCAGCGCCACCCCGTCCGAGAGCGCGTCCCCGACGCCCTACGACGACCCCACGCCCACCGCGTCGCCCACCGGCGGTGACTTCGAGAAGTCCCTGCCGACGCCCTCAAACGGCAAGATCCCCTTCTATCTGCTGAAGGTCGGCGACTGCTACGACCGCCCCGCGGACGGCGGCGGCAACAACGACGAAGCCTCCTGCAACGGCCCGCACGACGCCGAGGTCGTCGCCACGCACCGTCTGGGGTCCGGGCTCACCACCGAATCGGGCATCCAGAGCAAGGCGGCCTCGCTGTGCCGCGACGAGCTGGAGCGCAAGGCGGCCCAGCAGCCCTCCGGCACCGCCGAGGGCACCTACGTCCAGTACCCCAGCCTCAGCGGCTACCGGCTCGGCATCAAGACCATCAGCTGTAGCCTGACCGGCAACCGTTCGCTTACCAAGAAGCTCACCAAGCCGCTGTCCTGACCGCCGCCGCGGAGGTCAGCGGACCACCACGGGGCGAGGGCAGGACCACCACGGGGCGGGGGGGGGGGGGGGGAGGCCCCCCGCTCCCCCCCCCCCCCCCCCCTCGGCTTCCCCCCACACCCCCCCCCCCCCCCCCCCCCCCCCCCCCCCCCCCCCCGTCGGTGCGCGCACCGCGGCAGTTCGGTGCCCGAGGGCTCAGCCCCCGCTCAGCGATCCACCCGCTTGCCCGCGGCGCCGGTGTCCGCGACCTCGCCGACCTCGGCGGCCGCCGGATCCAGCACCCGCGCCAGAAACGTCCTGGTCCGCTCGTGCTGCGGGGCCCCCACCACCTGCTCCGGGGTGCCCTGCTCGACGATCACGCCGCCGTCCATGAACACCACCCGGTCGGCGACCTCCCGGGCGAAGCTCATCTCATGGGTGACGACGAGCATCGTCATCCCCTCCTGCGCCAGCCCCCGCATCACCGCCAGCACATCACCGACCAGCTCCGGGTCCAGCGCCGAGGTCGGCTCGTCGAAGAGCATCAGCTCCGGGTCCATCGACAGCGCACGGGCGATCGCCACCCGCTGCTGCTGCCCGCCCGACAGCTGCGCCGGATAGGCGGCCGCCTTGTCGCTCAGCCCGACCCGTTCGAGGTTGGCACGGGCGACCCGCTCCGCCTCCGTGCGGTCGCGGCGCAGCACCCGCCGCTGGGAGATCGTGAGGTTCTCCAGCACGGTCAGATGCGGAAAGAGGTTGAAGGACTGGAAGACCATCCCGATCCGCCGGCGGACCCGGTCGATGTCCACGTCCGGGTCGGTGACCTCGGTGCCGGCCACCACCACCCGGCCCGCGCTCGGCTCCTCCAGCAGATTCACACAGCGCAGCAGGGTCGATTTCCCGGAGCCCGAGGGCCCGATGACACACACCACCTCACCGCGCGCCACCGAGAAGTCGATCCCGCGCAGCACCTCCAGCTCCCCGAAGGCCTTGCGCAGGCCCTGTACGTCGATGGCCTTCGCGTCCACCGTCTCCGGTGCCGCCTGCTCGGTCGTCACGCCGCTCACCTGGCCTTCGCCGTACGGGCCTCCAGCCGACGGACCAGCTGGCCGAGGGGGAGGGTGATCACGAGATAGAGCAGCCCTGCGATCAGGATCGGGGTCAGGCTCTTGTGCTCATTGAGCGCGTCCCGGCCGAAGTTGGCCAGTTCGAACTGGGTGAGGGAAAGACCCAGCAGATACACCAGCGAGGAGTCCTTGGTGAGCAGAATCAGTTCATTGGTCAGCGGCGGCAGCACGATACGGAACGCCTGCGGAATGACGATCGAGGCCATCGCCCGCCCCTGCGACATTCCCAATGAACGCGCCGCCTCCGTCTGCCCCTTGGGGACGGCCTGAATGCCGGCCCGGATGGTCTCCGCCATATAGGCCGCACCGACCAGCCCGAGCGACAGCATCACGGTGACGTTCATATCGAGCGCGACCTCGAAGGCCAGCGGCACACCGAAGCCGAGGGCGATGAACACCAGTAGACAGGGGATACCGCGGAAGAACTCGATATAGGTGACCGCGATCCAGCGGTAGGGCGGCACCGACGAGAGCCGCATCAGCGCCAGCACCAGCCCCAGCGCCAGACCGAAACCGAATCCGAGCAGGGTGTAGAGGACGGTGTTCACCAGTGCCGTGGTGATGATCTCCGGGAAGAGCGCCTTCGCGACCTCGACATCGAAGAACGCCATCCGCAGCTGGTGCCAGTCGGCGATCAGCGCGAAGACCACCACGGCGGCGACCAGCACGCCGTACTGCACGCCGCGGGTGATCCGCGCGCGCTGTCTTTTGGACACAGACATAACGGGCGGCCTCAGCTCTGCGGGGTGGTGCCGAACCACTTCTTGTAGATCCGGTCGTAACTCCCGTCGGATTTCGCCTTCTTCAGCGCCGCGTTGATCTTCTTGCGCAGCGCGTCATTGCCGGTGCGTACGCCGATGCCGTAGTGCTCACCCGTGTTGAATTCCGCGGTGACCTTGGTGTCCGGGTTCTGCTTCACATAGTCGAAGAGCACCCCGTTGTCGTTGATGCCGGCATCGACCTGGCCGGACTTCACCGCGGTCAGCAACAGCCCCAGGTCCTCGAACTCCACCAGTTCGACGCCCTTGCCGTGGTCCTTGGCGTAGATCCCGCCGGTGGTGGCCTTCTGATAGCCGAGCTTCTTGCCCTTGAGATCCTCGATCTTCTTGACGGGCTTGCTCTTCTTCGTCAACAGTGCCTGGGTGGCATTGAAATAGGGGTCGGAGAAATCCATGACCTTGTCCCGCGCGGCCGTGATCGTCATGCCGGCGGCGGCCAGGTCGCATTTGCGGATGGTGAAGTCCTGGCCGGTCTCAATGCCTTCGAAGGGCGTGTTGACGATCTCCTGCTTGACGCCGAGATCCTTGGCGACCAGATCCACCAGATCCACATCGAATCCGACGACCTTGCCGTCCTTCTTCACCTGGAACGGTGCGTACGGCAGGTGGGTGCAGGTCTTCAGGGTCCCGGAGGAGACCAGTTCCAGGCCGCCGGACCCCTTCTTCCCGTCGGACTTGGTGCTGCTGCACCCCGCCAGGACGACGACGGCCGTGGCAACGGCTATGACAGGCAACGCGGAGCGAGCGGACACTGGTCCTCCAGAACGGATACAGATCATCCAAGCCGTGCATGCTGCGATGTGGCTGCATCCTGCCATCGGCCCGGGGCTCTGTCGCCGCCCCGTCGGTTGCGTCTGTGTAACGCCTTGGGCCCGCGTCCGGAGCCGCGAGCGCCGCCGGTCCCGCTCCCGGCGCCCGTCAGCGGCCGAGCCCGGCCGCCAGCTCCGCGATCGCCTCCGGCCCCACCCGGCAGCAGCCCCCGATGAGCCGGGCACCGTCCGCGGCCCAGGCGGCGACCCGGTCCGCGCTGAACTCCGGGCTGCCGCACCACGCCCGGGCCGCCGCGTCCCAGCGCTCCCCGCTGTTGGGATAGACCACCACCGGCTTGCCGGTGATCTGCGCCGCCAGCGGCACCGCCCGGTCCGCGTCGTCCGGCGCGCAGCAGTTCACCCCCACCGCGATCACCTCGTCCGCCTCCGCCGCCACCGCGAACGCCTCCGCCAGCGGCTGCCCGGCCCGGGTCCGGTCCCCGGCGACGCTGTACGACAGATAGGCCGGGACACCCAGCCCGCGCACCGCCCGCAGCAGCGCCCGGGCCTCCTCGGCGTCCGGCACCGTCTCCAGCGCCAGCACATCCGGCCGGGCCGCCGCCAGCACCTCCAGCCGCGGCCGGTGGAACCGCTCCAGCTCCGCCACCGACAGCCCGTAGCGGCCGCGGTATTCGGAGCCGTCGGCCAGCATCGCGCCGTACGGGCCGGCCGAGGCGGCCACATACAGCGGCCCGGTGACCCCGGCGGCCGTGGCCCGTCCGGCCGCCTCACGGGCCAGCTCCACGCTCCGGGCCAGCAGCTCCGCCGCCTGTTCCGTGCCGATGCCGCGCCGCGCGAACCCCTCGAACGTCGCCTGATAGCTGGAGGTAATCGCGACCTGCGCCCCGGCCTCGTAGTACGCCAGATGCGCCCGGATGACGGCCGCGGGCTCCTCGGCCAGCAGCCGTGCCGACCACAGGGCGTCGCTGAGGTCGTGCCCGGCGGCCTCCAGCTGGTTCGACAGCCCGCCGTCGAGGACGACCGGCCCCGCGGCGAGGGCGTCGGCGAGCGGCGGGAACGTGCTGACCATGGTGCGGAGCCTCTCGGTGCTGCGGGACGCGCGGGTACCCACGCCTCACCCAAGATCGTAGTGCCGGGCGGTGAGCGCGGCCCTGGCCGGCGCCTTCGCGTACGCCGCCGGTCGGCTCTTCGCGCAGGGGCGTGGGGGGGGGGGGGGGGGGGGGGGGGGGGGGGGGGGGGGGGGGGGGGGGGGGGGGGGGGGGGGGGAGGGGAGAGGGGGGGGGGGGGGGGGGAGGTGGGGGGGGGGGGGGGGGGGCA
>NZ_JBVHZH010000055.1:0-52980 GCF_055574515.1 Streptomyces sp. NPDC029466 | reverse complement strand
CCCCCCCCCCCCCCCCCCCCCCCCCCCCCCCCCCCCCCCCCCCCCCCCCCCCCCCCCCCCCCCCCCCCCCCCCCCCCCCCCCCCCCCCCACCCCCGGAGCTTCGCGGCAACAACGGCCACAATGGACGGGTGACCCACCCCGTAGACCTCGCCGCCGCCCTCCGGCCCCGTCCTCCCTCCCCCCTCCAGGAGATCGAGGACGAGCGGTTCGCCCGCCGGGGCGTGCGGCTGCTGCTCAAGCGGGACGATCTGATCCACCCGGAGCTCCCGGGCAACAAATGGCGCAAGCTGGCGCCGAATCTGCGGGCCGCGGCCGCGGCGGGTGAGCGGGCGCTGCTGACCTTCGGCGGCGCGTACTCCAACCATCTGCGGGCCACCGCCGCGGCCGGCCGGCTGCTCGGGTTCGCCACCATCGGCGTGGTCCGCGGCGACGAGCTGGCCGAGGCACCGCGCAACCCGTCGCTGGCCCGCTGCGCCGCCGACGGGATGCGGCTGCACTTCATCGACCGGGCCCGCTACCGCCGGCGGGCCGACCCGGAGGTGCTCGCCGAGCTGCGCGACCGCTTCGGCGCGTTCCGGCTCATACCGGAGGGCGGCAGCAACGCCCTTGCCGTAGAGGGCTGTACGGAGCTGGGCCGGGAGCTGCGCGGGGCCGCGGACACGGTCGCGGTGGCCTGCGGCACGGGCGGCACCCTCGCCGGGCTCGCCGCGGGGCTGGGGCCGGGGCAGCGCGCCCTGGGCTTCCCCGTATTGAAGGGCGGCCGGCCGCACTTCCTCCAGGAGACGGTCGGGGAACTACAGCGCGCGGCGTTCGGCGGCCCGCGCGGCGACTGGCGGCTGGAGGACCGCTTCCACTGCGGCGGATACGCCCGCAGCACCCCGGAACTCGACGCCTTCGCCACGGCCTTCGAGGACCGGCACGGCCTGCCGCTGGAGCGGGTCTACGTCGCCAAGCTGCTCCACGGGCTGACGACCCTGGCCGAGGAGGGCGCCTTCGCCCCCCGCAGCACCGTGGCCGCCGTGGTCACCGGCACCCCGTGAGCCACCCCCGGCCCGCGGCCCGCCTCCGCCGACCACGGCCCTGACCTGCACGGATCACCTGGCCGACGCATCTCGCGCAGCGCACGCTCCCCAGATGCCACGGCCCGGCCGGGACCGCGACGGCACCCGCCCTAGGAAGCCCCCTCCCGATACGCCGTGGCCTCCTCCAGGTCCAGTCGGCGCAGCAGCGTCCGCAGCATCTCGTCGTCGATCCCGCCGTCGTCCCGCAGCCGGACGAACACCCGCCGCTCGGCCTCGATCATTTCCCTGGCCAGCCGCCGGTAGGTCTCGTCGGCGGACTCCCCGGTGATCTCGTTGGCCGCGCCGAGCCGCTCCCACACGGAGTTGCGGCGGCGTTCCAAGACACTGCGCAACCGGTCGACGAGGGGCCCCGGCAGGGCGTTGCGCGGGTCCTGGAGGAGCTCTTCCAGGCGCTCCTCGGCGGCTCGCGAGGCCTCGTTCTGGGCCTGCGCCTCGGCGAGCGTCTCGGCCTGGGCGTCCGGTCGTGGCAGCTTCAGCGCACGGATCAGCGGCGGCAGGGTCAGCCCCTGGATGACGAGGGTGGCGATGACGGTGGTGAAGGTCAGGAAGAGCACCAGGTTGCGCGCCGGGAAGGACGCCCCGCCGTGCAGGGCGGCCGGGATGGAGAACGCGATGGCCAGCGACACCACCCCGCGCATCCCGGCCCAGCCGACGATGACCGGCGCGGTCCAGGTCACCTCCGGCTCGCGGGTGCGGATCCGGGCCGACAGCAGGCGCGGCAGAAACGTCGCGGGAAAGACCCACACGAACCGCGACAGGACCACGACGGCGAACAGCACGGCCGCGTACCCGAGGGCCTGCGCCCCGCTGAACTCCCCCAGTCCGCGCACCACGACGGGCAGCTGGAGCCCGATCAGCGCGAAGACCGCGGACTCCAGGATGAAGGAGACCATCTTCCAGACGGCGTCCTCCTGGAGCCGGGTCTCGAAGCCGACCTGCCAGGAGCGGTGCCCCAGGTAGAGGCCGACCACGACGACGGCGAGCACCCCGGAGGCGTGCAGCTGCTCGGCGGCGGCGTAGGCGACGAACGGGATGAGCAGCGAGAGGGTGTTCTCCAGGAGCGCCGACTCCCGCAGCCGGACGCGCAGCCAGTGCAGCGGCACCATGAGGAGGAGGCCGACGCCGATGCCTCCTACGGACGCGATGGCGAACTGCTTGATCCCGTCGCCCCAGGAGACGCCCGTCCCGAGCGCCGCGGCCACCAGGACCTTGTACGCGGTGATCGCGGTGGCGTCGTTGAACAGCGACTCGCCCTGAAGGATCGTGGTGATCCGGTGCGGCAGCCCGATTTTGCGGGCGATGGCGGTGGCCGCGACGGCGTCCGGCGGGGCGACGACGGCCCCCAGGACGAGGGCGGCGGTCAGCGGCAGCCCCGGGATGACGAGATAGGCCGCGTAGCCGACCACGAACGTCGCGAACAGCACATAGCCCACCGACAGCAGGGCCACCGGCCGCAGATTGGCCCGCAGCCCCAGATACGAGCTGTCCAGCGCCGCGGTGTGCAGCAGCGGCGGCAGCACCAGCGGCAGCACGATGTGCGGATCGAGGGTGTAGTCGGGGATGCCGGGGACGTAGGAGGCCGCGAGCCCGGCGGTGACCAGGAGCAGCGGCGCGGGGACCGGTGTACGGCGTGCCAGTCCGGCCACCGCCGCGCTCCCCGCGACCAGCAAAAACAGCGGCATGACAGCCATCGGCCCGTCCCGTCCCCGTACGCTTCACCGGGCATCCCGGCGATCTAACCTGGCCATCATGAGCGAGTGCACCCACGTTGCCGAATTGCCGCGCCCCGAACCGGCACCGCAGAGCGCCACCTGCCTGGAGTGCCTGGCCGTCGGCAGCCACCCCGTACAGCTGCGGCTGTGCCTGGCCTGCGGCCATGTCGGCTGCTGCGACTCCTCGCCGTTCCGGCACGCGACCAGGCACTTCGAGGAGACCGGCCATCCCGTGATGCGGACGTTCGAACCGGGTGGCTCCTGGCGCTGGTGCTTCACCGACCAGAAACTGGTGTGAAGCGATCACCGGCGTCCGTTTAGCCTTCACACATGATCCGCGAAGCGACACCCGACGATGTCCCCGTCATCCTGGCCATGATCGGCGAGCTGGCCGCGTACGAGCGCGCCCCCGAGGCCGCGCAGGCCACCGAGGCGCAGCTGAAGGAGGCCCTCTTCGGGCCGCAGCCGGCCGCCTTCGCACTGATCGCGGAGGACGGCGACGCCCCGGTGGGCTTTGCCCTGTGGTTCCGGAACTTCTCGACGTGGACGGGCACGCACGGTGTCTATCTGGAGGACCTCTACGTCCGCCCCGAGGCGCGCGGCGGCGGCCACGGCAAGGCCCTGCTCGCGGCCCTCGCGAAGATCTGTGTGGCCCGCGGCTATGAGCGTTTCGAGTGGTCAGTCCTGGATTGGAATGAACCGTCCATCGGTTTTTACCGGTCGATCGGCGCGCAGCCCATGGACGAATGGACGGTCTTCCGGCTCACTGGAAAAGCACTGCACCACCTCGCGGACGCTTCGCGCGTCAACGGAGCGTAATCGGTATCGATTTGACAGTGCACACCCCTAGCCACTGTCCGTACCCGTGGCTTTACAATCAGTGACAGCGAGGGTGCCGGGCGACCCGGGGCTGGATCGCCGCGCGGACTGGTACTCCTTCCGGGCGACACCGGCCCACAGATCGCGATAGCGTCACAGCCGAACCATGTGTCGCGCCGAATCGTTCTCCTTTCGTCCGAGGGGAGAAAAGTCCGGCGCGAATATCCCGAACAACGCGAATATCGCGCATTCCAGCTCAACCAGCTTGTGCCACCTTGGAGGTGAGGGTGTCCCAGATCGCAGGCGAGCCCGGGACTCAGGACTTCGTGGAAGTCCGTCTGCCCGCTGCGGGTGCCTACCTGTCCGTGCTGCGTACGGCCACGGCCGGGCTCGCAGCCCGCTTGGACTTCACCCTCGACGAGATCGAGGATCTGCGTATCGCGGTCGACGAGGCCTGCGCGATCCTCCTGCAACAGGCCGTCCCCGGCAGTGTGCTGAGCTGCGTCTTCCGCCTCATCGATGACGCACTTCAGGTCACCGTGTCGGCCCCGACGACCGACGGCCGCGCCCCGGAGCGCGACACCTTCGCCTGGACGGTGCTCTCCGCACTCGCCGGCAAGGTCGATTCCACCGTCTCCGAGGACCAAACGGTCACCATCAGTCTGTACAAGGAGCGCGGCGCCGGTCCCGGACCGTCATGACCGAACAGGGGGCCCCGTGAAAGATCTCGAACGCGGCGGGAGGATGGCGCGCAGTGCGACCATCCCCGAGCAGCAGGCCCGGCCGCATCCGGTGGGCGTAGACGACCACGGCGGCCGGTTGGACGCGGCGGAGCAGGCAGAGCGGGCGGACCACATGGAGCAGAGCGAGCAGCCGGGGCAGCAGGCGCAGCAGCACGATGCGCCGGCCCCCGACGACAAGCAGCAGGATCAACAGCATTCCCAGGAGCCGCAGGACCGCAGCGGCGCCCGGGCGATGTTCTATGAGCTGCGCAAGCTGCCCGACGGCTCCCCGGAGCGTGCGGAGCTGCGCAACACCCTCGTTCGTATGCACCTCCCGCTCGTCGAGCATCTGGCCCGCCGGTTCCGTAACCGTGGCGAGCCGCTGGACGATCTGACCCAGGTCGCCACCATCGGTCTGATCAAGTCCGTCGACCGCTTCGACCCGGAGCGCGGCGTGGAGTTCTCCACGTACGCCACCCCCACCGTGGTCGGCGAGATCAAGCGGCACTTCCGCGACAAGGGCTGGGCGGTCCGCGTCCCGCGTCGCCTCCAGGAGCTGCGGCTGTCGCTGACCACCGCGACCGCCGAGCTGTCCCAGCGGCACGGCCGGGCGCCCACGGTGCATGAGCTGGCCGAGCATCTGGCGATCTCCGAGGAGGAGGTCCTGGAGGGCCTGGAGTCCGCCAACGCCTACAGCACCCTCTCCCTGGACGTCCCGGACACCGACGACGAGTCCCCGGCGGTCGCCGACACCCTCGGTGCCGAGGACGAGGCGCTGGAGGGCGTGGAGTACCGCGAGTCCCTCAAGCCGCTGCTGGAGGATCTCCCGCCGCGGGAGAAGAAGATCCTGCTGCTGCGCTTCTTCGGCAATATGACCCAGTCGCAGATCGCGCAGGAGGTCGGCATCTCCCAGATGCATGTCTCCCGCCTCCTGGCCCGCACTCTGGCCCAGCTGCGCGACAAGCTCCTCGTCGAGGAGTGAACGGCGCACACATGCGGTGGGCGGGGCCTTCGAAGGCCCCGCCCACCGTGCGTTCCAGGGATCTGCCGGGCCGGAACCCGCGACGCGCGCCCCGCCCTCTCCTCAGGGCGTCTCGCGTGGCCCGATACCCAGCGCCTCGGTGGCCGTCGGGTTGACCAGCAGCACGAGCACGACCAGCGCGGCCACGGCCAGTCCGATACCGGCCGCGATCAGCGCACCGCCGCCGTTGACCAGCGTCCAGGCCACCGGCAGCGCCACGATCTGGGTGATCAGCGAGGGGCCGCGGCTCCAGCGGCGGCGCAGCCACAGCCCCCGGGCGGCCACCAGCGGCAGCACGGCGAGCGCGAGGACGGTGAGCCCGCCCATCTCCGCCTGCTGCGGGCTGTCCGGCGAACCGGCGAGACCCATGATCAGCATGTAGCCGCCGAGGGCGGCCAGGGCGAGCCCTTCGACGGCGGTGAGGGCCGCCGCGGCGCTCAGCCGGGCAGGTCGCGGGCCGGTCGGCACGGTGGACGCGGTCGCGGTGGGGGCGCCGGCGGCTCGGGACGCGGACTGCTTCTGCTGACTGCTCACCCCAGCAGGGTAGCGCCGGCCGCCCCGACCTCCGGGGACGCCCCGGAGCCGGACGGGGCGTGAGGCCGGTACCCGCAGGTAGGTACGCTGCTGCATATGCGCGCACTTCTCGTGGTCAATCCCGCAGCAACCACCACCAGTGCCCGCACCCGTGACGTGCTGACCCACGCACTCGCCAGCGACCTCAAGTTGGAGGTCGCACAGACGCAGTACCGCGGGCACGCCCGTGATCTCGCCCAGGAGGCCACCGAGGGCGGCGAGACCGACCTGGTGGTGGCACTCGGCGGCGACGGCACGGTCAACGAGGTCGTCAACGGTCTGCTGGCCAACGGCCCCGATCCCGACTCGCACCCGCGGCTGGCGGTCGTCCCCGGCGGCTCCACCAATGTCTTCGCCCGCGCGCTCGGGCTCCCCAATGACGTCGTGGAGGCCACCGGCGCCCTGCTGGACGCGCTGCGCGACGGCAGTGAGCGGACGATCGGCCTCGGGCTCGCCGCGGGCACCCCGGGCAGCGAGGACGAGGGCGTACCGGAGCGCTGGTTCACCTTCTGCGCGGGCTTCGGATTCGATGCCGGCGTCGTCGGCCGGGTCGAGCAGCAGCGCGAACGCGGCAAGCGTTCGACCCACGCCCTGTATATGCGACAGGTCGTACGGCAGTTCCTGGTCGAGGCGAACCGCCGGCGGGGCATCCTCACCCTCGAACGCCCGGGCGGGACCGACGGCGGCGCGGAGACCGTCGAGAACCTGACGCTGGCCATAATCTGCAACACCGCCCCGTGGACCTACCTGGGCAACCGTCCGATCTACCCCTCCCCGGACGCCTCGTTCGACACGGCCCTGGATCTGTTCGCACTGAGCAAGCTCTCACCGTCCGCGGTGGCCCGCTATGCGACCCAGTTGCTGACGTCAACGCCCGAGCGCGGGCCCCATGGCAAACACGCCCTCTCACTTCACGACCTCACGAACTTCACCTTGCATTCGCAGGTTCCCCTGCCCTTCCAGATGGACGGTGACCACCTGGGACTGCGTACGAGTGTGACGTTCACAGGCGTACGCCGTGCACTGCGTGTGATTGTGTGAGCAGTAGGGCCCAAAGTCCTTTCACTCGAACGTTTAGACTGGTTTCCACCCCCTGGAATGACGGCTGTGAGCTAGGCGACACCAAGGATTCAAAAAAAAGTTTCCGGAAGGGGTTGTATCCGCCGCCGAGGTTTGCGAGTCTCTTCATGGCGATCGGGACGGCCGCTCTACCGGCCCCCTTGAGAGCCCGAATCCTCCTCCTCATTCCACAGGACCGCGCCAGTTCACGACTGGATTTCGGCCCTTCCCTTGTGGAGGGATTCGTGAAAGCGTTCACATTCACAAGCAACGATCCCGTCACACGAGGAGATGGAGCAGCCATGGACTGGCGTCACCGCGCCGTTTGCCGCGAGGAAGACCCCGAGCTCTTCTTCCCTATCGGCAACACCGGTCCTGCGCTGCTGCAGATCGAGGAAGCCAAGGCCGTCTGCCGCCGCTGCCCCGTCATGGAGCAGTGCCTGCAGTGGGCGCTCGAGTCCGGCCAGGACTCCGGCGTCTGGGGTGGTCTGAGCGAGGACGAGCGCCGCGCGATGAAGCGCCGTGCAGCTCGCAACCGGGCGCGCAACGCCAGCGCCTGAGCCAGCAGCCCCGTGGCCCCCGAGCCGCAGCGCGCAGTACACCCGATGCACCCCCGGCGCTGACAAGCCCGGTCGTTATCGCATCGACACAGCTTTGAGCCCCGGACCGCATGGTCCGGGGCTTCCTGCTGTTCAGGGCCGGTACGGGCGCGGCCGCCGGCCCCGGAATCTCAGTGCTGCTTCTCGGCACGCACCGGCACGTCGAGGATGACCTGCGTCCCGCGCTCGGGCGCCCGCACCATGTCGAACTTTCCGCCCAACTCCCCCTCAACCAGGGTCCGTACGATCTGGAGCCCCAGGTTTCCGGCGCGATGCGGATCGAAACCCTCGGGCAGACCGCGGCCGTTGTCCTGGACGGTGACCAGCAGCCGCGGCTCGGTACGGCTGCCGCCGCGCACCGCGCCGACCTCGACCACGCCCCGCTCCACCTGGTCGAAGGCGTGCTCCAGGGCGTTCTGCAGCACCTCGGTGAGCACCATCGACAGCGGGGTGGCCACCTCGGCGTCCAGGATGCCGAAGCGTCCGGTGCGGCGGGTGGTCACCTTGCCCGGGGAGATCTCCGCGACCATGGCCAGCACCCGGTCCGCGATCTCGTCGAACTCCACCCGTTCGTCGAGGGTCTGGGACAGCGTCTCGTGCACGATCGCGATCGAACCGACCCTGCGTACGGCCTCGTTGAGCGCCTCGCGGCCCTGTTCGGAATCCATCCGGCGGGACTGCAGCCGCAGCAGCGCGGCGACCGTCTGGAGATTGTTCTTCACCCGGTGGTGGATCTCCCGGATGGTGGCGTCCTTGGTGATCAGCTCCCGCTCGCGACGTCTCAGTTCGGTCACATCGCGCAGCAGGACCAGTGAACCGATGTGCGTCCCCTTGGGCTTGAGGGGAATGGCGCGCAACTGGATCACACCGTCGTCGCCCTCGACCTCGAACTCCCTGGGGGCCCAGCCGCTGGCGAGCTTGACCAGTGCCTCGTCCACGGGGCCGCGGGCGGGCGCCAGTTCGGCGGTGGCCTGGCCGAGATGGTGGCCCACCAGGTCGGCGGCGAGGCCGAGCCGGTGATAGGCGGAGAGGGCATTGGGACTGGCGTACTGGACGATGCCGTCCGCGTCGAGCCGGATCAGTCCGTCGCCGGCGCGCGGTGAGGCATCCATGTCGACCTGCTGGCCGGGGAAGGGAAACGTTCCGGCAGCGATCATCTGGGCGAGGTCGGAGGCGCTCTGGAGGTAGGTGAGCTCCAGCCGGCTGGGGGTGCGTACGGTCAGCAGATTGGTATTGCGGGCGATCACCCCGAGCACCCGGCCCTCGCGGCGCACCGGGATGGACTCGACCCGCACCGGGACCTCCTCCCGCCACTCCGGGTCGCCCTCGCGCACGATGCGGCCCTCGTCCAGGGCGGAGTCCAGCATCGGGCGGCGGCCCCGGGGAACGAGATGGCCGACCATGTCGTCCTGGTAGGAGGTGGGCCCCGTATTGGGCCGCATCTGGGCCACCGATACATAGCGGGTGCCATCGAGAGTGGGCACCCACAGCACAAGATCGGCGAAGGAGAGGTCGGAGAGCAGCTGCCACTCCGAGACCAGCAGATGGAGCCACTCGAGGTCGGTGTCGCTCAGAGCGGTGTGCTGGCGTACGAGATCGTTCATGGAGGGCACGTCTTGGAGCCTACCGGCGTACGGTGTATGTGTTGTATCTGCACGGGCATGGACAAGTGAGAATGGTCTAGTCCAGAATTCAGCAAAGACCTCCGCCCTCCCCGCACAGGAGAGCGGAACGAGGCCGAAGGCGCTCTCTGCCCTGACTGCGCCGTTGGCCTCCGATCGACCGGTCCCAGGACGGGATGCTCCCCTACCGCACACAGGGGCGCCGCCCGCCGTTGGACGGGATCGGCCGATGTCAGCTCCGGGCTGCGGTGCCGGACAGGTTGAGGGTCCTGTCCCGGCGCCGCGGCCCGCGGGTGCTTCCGGGGGTCTTCAGCGGACCTCCCCGCCCGTCTTCCGCGGCCACGCCTTGAGCGCCAGCTCGGCGATCGCCTCCAGCTCCGTCCGCTCCGCGCCGTCGCGCGCCTGCTGGGACATGCCCTGGATGACGGCGCCGGTGTAGGCGGCCAGCGCGCCGGCGTCGGTATCAGGGGGCAGTTCGCCGGAGGCGATGTCCGCACGGATGGCGCCGGCGATCTCCCGGACGTTCGACAGCCTCATCTCCCGCAGGGAGTCGGCGACTTCGGCCGATGCGGGCGAGATGTTCAGGGCGGCGCTGATGACCAGGCAGCCGCGGGGGCGGCCGGGCAGGGTGTATTCGGCCGCGGCCTCGCGCAGGGCCCGTTCGACGCCCCGGCGGGCGGTCGACTCCTCGGCCACGGCGCGGGTGAGGAAGCCTCCGTAGAGCCGGCCGTACTCGGCCACGACCTCGCCGAACAGGGCCCGCTTGTCGCCGAAGGCGGCGTAGAGGCTGGGGGCGCTGATGCCCATGGCGCGGGTGAGGTCGGAGATCGAGGTGGCCTCGTAGCCCCGCTCCCAGAAGGACCGGACCGCCTGTTCCAGGGCCGTCTCGCGGTCGAAGGACCGGGGCCGCCCGCGCTGTTTCGTCTCCTTGGTCGCCATGGGAAGAATTTTATAGCGGGCGGTACGGAACACGTGCTACGGTTTTTTGTAACGAGCGATATATAAATCGTTCGGTGCGGGAGCGCGCACGTCGGTGCACGTCGGGCGCGCATCCGCATACGTCAGGGGACATCCGCACGGGGATCGGGAGGGGCACTGCCATGACTGCGCTCAGCGGCAAGACGGCACTGGTGACAGGCGGAAGCAGGGGGATCGGCCGGGCCATCTCGGAACGGCTCGCCAGGGAGGGCGCGCGGGTCGGCGTGCATTACGGACGGGACGCGACCGCGGCCAAGGAGACGGTCGCGGCGATCGAGGGAAACGGGGGTCAGGCCTTCGCGCTCCAGGCCGAGCTGGGGGTGCCGGGGGACGCCGAAGCACTGTGGGCCGCCTTCGACGCGCAGGCCGAAGGGCTGGACATCCTGGTCAACAACGCCGGGATCAACAAGGCCGTCGACGGCACCTTGAAGCGGATCGAGGCGGTGACGCCGGAGGACTTCGACGCCCTCTTCGCGGTCAACACCAAGGCGCCGTTCTTCATCGCCCAGCAGGCGCTGCCCCGGCTGCGGGACGGCGGCCGGATCATCAACACCTCGACCGGTCTGACGCGGGGCGCGGCCAAGCCCGAGTTGATCGCGTACGCCATGACCAAGGGTGCGATCGACGTCTTCACCTCGACCCTCGCCAAGGACCTGGGCCCGCGCGGGATCACGGTCAACGCGGTGGCGCCCGGCGCGGTGAACACCGACATGAATGCCGGATGGCTGCGCGGGGAGGCCAATGCCGCGGCGCGGCAGCGGGTCAGCGAGATATCCCCGCTGGGCCGGGTCGCGGACGCCACCGACATCGGCGACATCGTGGCTTTCCTCGCCTCGGACGACAGTCGCTGGGTGACGGGGCAGTGGATCGACGCGACGGGCGGGGCGCTGCTCTGACGGAGTGCCGTACGGCGGTGGAGGCTGCCGGTGCGGGCTGCCGGCCGGGGGCTGGCGGAGGCCGGAAAACTTGACCGGCCGTTCGGATGTGGCGACGGGTTCCTGGGGTCACCCTCTGCTAGATTGGTCTATACCACATGGATCATTCTCCAGAACGGCAGGCCAAGCGTGGAAGTTGTCATCGTTCCGGATGCCGTGGCGGGCGGCGAGCTGATCGCGGAGGCCATCGCCACCCTGGTGCGCCGTAAGCCCGACGCGCTGCTCGGTGTGGCCACCGGCTCCACCCCGTTGCCCATCTACGAGGCGCTGGCGGCGAAGGTCCGGGCCGGCGACGTGGACGCCTCGCGGGCGCGCATCTGCCAGCTCGACGAGTACGTCGGACTGCCGGCCGGACACCCCGAGTCCTACCGTTCGGTGGTCCTGCGCGAGGTGGTCGAACCGCTCGGCCTCGCCGAGGAGTCCTTCATGGGCCCGGATGGTGCGGCGGAGGATGTGCAGGCCGCCTGTGAGGCGTACGACCGTGCGCTGCGCGAGGCGGGTGGTGTGGACCTCCAGCTGCTCGGTATCGGCACGGACGGGCACATCGGCTTCAACGAGCCCTGCTCCTCGCTGGCTTCGCGTACCCGCATCAAGACGCTGACCCGGCAGACCCGGGAGGACAACGCCCGGTTCTTCGACAGCCTCGACGAGGTGCCGCACCACGTCATCACCCAGGGCATCGGCACGATCCTGGAGGCCCGCCATCTGGTGCTGCTCGCCACCGGCGAGGGCAAGGCCGACGCGGTGGCCCATGCCGTCGAGGGCCCGGTCGCCGCGCTGGTCCCGGCCTCGGCGCTCCAGCTCCACCCGCATGCGACGGTCGTCGTGGACGAGGCCGCGGCCGCCAAGCTGAAGCTCGCGGACTACTTCCGCGCCACGTATGCGGCGAAGCCGGAGTGGCAGGGCCTGTAGGCCCTGCCGGGGGGGACGGGCAACGGCAGGGGGCCGCACAGACCAGGCGCCCCGTGCCACCGTGCCCCGGCCCGGCGGCGGCGTCTGATCACCCGTCGGGGGACGACCTCCGGCCCGTGAGGGCCTCGGCAGCGGCCTGGGCGCAGACGCGGGCCGCGCCGTGGGTGGCGAGGTGGGGGGCGCCCCGGGGTGGGGCCTGGGGGACGCCCATTTCGATGACGGCGGTGTCGGGGCGGGCGGCGAGGAGGGCGTGGAGCGCGTCGGCCATCCAGGGGTGGCGGTGAACATCGCGGACCACGGCGACGAGGCGGCGGTCGGCGGCGGCCGTGAGCAGGCCATCGACCAGGGCGGCGGTACCGGCCGCGGCGGCGGCCTCGCCGGTGCAGGTGGCGGTCTCGGTGCCCGGGAGCAGGCGGGCCAGTTCGGCGGCGACGCCCCAGGGGGTCTCGTCGCCCACGGCGATGTTGGCGAGGGGGGTGAAGGCAGCGACGTAGACGGGCTCGGTCAGGGGCCGGTACGGGCCGGCGGCGGTGACGCGCAGGGCGCGCCGGGCCGCGGTGAGGCCGATGCCGGGAGCGGGCGCGACCCCCTCCCCCACGCCCGTGTTCCGGGCCCGGCCGGCCAGGGCGCGCACCCGTGCCGCGGCGTCGGCGAGCCGCTGCTCCGGCAGTTCGCCCTCGCGCACCGCCCGCACCAGGGCGTCACGCAGCCGCAGCACGATGCCCTCGTCCGCCAGCCCGCCCCCCACACAGATGGCGTCGGCACCGGCCGCGAGGGCGAGCACGCTGCCGCGCTCGATGCCGTAGGTGGCGGAGATGGCCTGCATCTCCATCCCGTCGGTGACGATCAGCCCGTCGAAGCCGAGGCCGCCCTCGGCTTCGGGGGCCCGCAGCAGACCGTGCAGCGCGGCCGGGCTGAGCGTGGCCGGGTGCTCGGCGTCCAGTGCGGGCAGCAGGATGTGGGCGCTCATCACGGCACGGGTGCCGGCGGCGACGGCGGCGCGGAACGGCACCAGTTCGCGTTCCTGGAGGGTGAGCAGACCGGCGGCGATACGCGGCAGATCGTGGTGCGAGTCGACGGCGGTGTCGCCATGGCCGGGGAAGTGCTTGGTGCAGGCGGCGACACCGGCGGACTGGAGGCCCTCGACGTAGGCGGCGGTGTGCCGGGCGACCAGCTGCGGGTCGGCGCCGAAGGAGCGGACGCCGATGACCGGGTTGGCGGGGTTGGAGTTGACGTCGGCGGAGGGGGCCCAGTTGAGGTTGATACCGCAGTCGGCCAGCCGGCGGCCGAGTTCGCGGGCGACCGCGCGGGTCAGCTCGGTGTCGTCGACGGCGCCGAGCGCATGGTTGCCGGGGAAGGAGGAGCCGCCGCGCACTTCGAGGCGGGTGACATCGCCGCCCTCCTCGTCGATGGCGACGATCAGTTCCTCGCGTTCGGCGCGCAACCGGCCGGTCAGCGCGGCGAGTTGGGCCGGGTCGGCGACATTGCGGCCGAAGAGGCCGACCGAGACCAGGCCCTCGCCGAGGCGCCGCAGCAGCCAGTCGGGCGGGGTGGTGCCGGTGAAGCCGGGCTGGAGGACGGCGAGGGCATCGCGGGTGAGGGTGCCGGCGGAGCGTACGGAGCGTACGAGAGGGGTCATGAGCTGCGTTATCCCTTCACTGCGCCGGAGGTGAGACCGCCGACCGCCTTGCGTTGCAGGAACAGGAAGAGGACCAGGATGGGGACTGCGAAGATCGAGGCGGCGGCCATGGTGGCACCCCAGTCGTCCCCGAACTGGGTCTGGAACTGCGAGAGCCACAGCGGCAGGGTGCCCGTGGCCGGTTCCTTGTTGAGGACCAGCACCAGCGGGAATTCGTTCCAGGCGGTGATGAATCCGAAGAGCGAGGTGGCCATCAGGCCGGGCGCCAGCAGCGGGAAGACCACCTTGAGGAACGCCTGGCGGCGCGAGCAGCCGTCGACCATCGCGGACTCCTCCAGCTCCCTGGGCACCGCGGCGACATAGCCCCGGAGCGTCAGCAGGGTGAAGGGCAGCACCATCAGCGTGTAGAAGCAGGTGAGCGGCAGCAGGCTGTTGAGCAGGTCCGCGTCCCGGACGATCAGGTAGATGGAGATCACCATGACCTCCCAGGGAGCCATCTGGGCGACCATGAACGTCAACAGGATGCCCTTTCGGCCCCGGAAGCGCATCCGGGTCAGCGCGAACGCCCCGCAGAGGGCGATCATCAGCGACAGGCCGACGGCGACGACGGTCACCAGCACCGAGTTGCCGGCCAGGATCCAGAAGTCCGGAGCGCGCACGGCCGTCGCGAAGTGTTCGAGGGTGCCGTGGAAGGGGAACCACACGGGGTCCTCGGTGATGATGTCCCGGGTCGGCTTGAAGGCCGTATTGAACATCCAGTAGACCGGGAAGAGGAAGCCGAGGGCGAGCACGGCCGCCGTGGCATTGGGCCAGACACGGCCGGCGAGAGAGTGCTTCACAGCTCGTTCTCCTCCTGCTTTTCCTGGGTGACCGTCAGCCGCAGGTAGTACGCGGTCATGACCAGCAGCACCACGATCGTCAGCAGCGAGATCGCGGCGCCCATGCCGAAGTGGAGGTTGCCGACGCCCTCGGTGAAGGCGTAGATCGGCAGTGTTTCGGTGAGCCGGTCGGGGCCGCCCTCGTTGATGGCGAAGATCTGCGGAAACGCCTTGAAGACCCAGATGACCTCCAGAAACGTCGTCGCGAGGAAGAACGGCTTGAGGAAGGGGAAGGTGACGGAGGTGAAGACCTTCCAGGTGCCGGCGCCGTCCATCCGGGCCGCTTCGTAGAGCTCCCTGGGGATGGTCGTGGTGGCGGCGTAGAGGTTGAGGGCCACGAAGGGCAGCGACTGCCAGACGATCAGTACGGTGATGACGAAGAACGTCGACAGCTGGCTTCCGACCCAGTCGTAGTGGGCCATGGAGTGCGCACCGAGCTTGTCCAGCAGCCAGTTGACGACGCCGTAGCGGGAGTCGAAGAGCCACTGGAAGACGGTGGTGGCGGCAATCGTCGGCATCGCCCAGGCGAGCACCAGCGCGGCGGAGAGCGTGAGGCGCATGGTCGTGCCGAGCCGTGCCAGCAGCAGGCCGATCAGCACGCCGAGAATCATGATCAGGGCGACATTGACGGCGGTGAAGACGAGGGTGCGCAGGGTGACCCGCCAGAACTGCTCACTGCCCAGGATCTCCTGGTAGTTGCCGATGCCGCGCCAGTCGGTGAGGTGCTGGATCAGCTCCTTCATATTGAGGTTCTGGAAGGAGAGCAGGAGGTTGCGGACCATCGGCCAGCCCAGGAAGACCGCGGTCGCCAGCAGGGCCGGCAGCAACAGGAGGTAGGGGGCACCGCGTGCGGCCCGCCGGCTGCCTCCGCCGCGCCGGATGGGCGGTGCGCCGCCCTTGCCGGTCCGCGGCGCGGTCTGCTCCACCGCTCCGTCGAGCTGCACTGCCATGGGCCCCTGCTCCCCCTCGTATCCCGTCAGAACTCGGTGCGTTCGCGGTGCCCGGGTGCCGGCCGGGGACGGCCGGCCGGCACCCGGCGCCCGGTGGGCGCTCCCCCGGGCGTCCGTTACTGCTGGGCGAGCCGTGCGTTGATCTCGGGCTCGACGTCCTTGGCGGCATCGGCCGGCGACTTACCGCCCAGAACAGCAGTCATATAGCTCTTGATCGGGTTCGGAATGTTCTCCACCGCGGCCCACTGGGGAATCAGCGGTGTGGTGCCCCCGGACTTCTCCGCCGCCGGCGCCGCGGCCGCCACGGCCGGATTCTCCTGTGCGGCACCGGCCAGGTCAGGGGACTTCGGAGCCCAGCCGGACTCCTTCACCATCTGCCGGTCGTTCTGCTTCGACAGGGCGACCTTCAGGAATTCCTTGGCGAGTTCCTGGTTCTTGCCCATTCCGGCGACGGCGAAGTTGGAGCCGCCGAGGAAAACCCCCTCCGGCTTGTCCGCGGTCTCCCCGGGGATGGTGAAGAAGCCGATGTCCTTCTTCATCTGCGGATTGGCCTTGAGGGCGGTGGCGGCCTCGTAGCCCATGGCGATGAGGGCGCCGGTACGGCCCTTGGCGAAGATCTCGGCCTGCTGTGGGGTGGCCTCGTCCTTGTTCTTGGGGGCGGTGCTGAAGGCCTGGTACTGCTGGTAGATGTCCATGGCCTTGGCGACCTTGGGATCGCCGAGGTTGGAGACCCATTTGCCGTTTTGCCGCTTTACGAGGTCGGCGCCGGTGCCGAGGGTCAGGCCGTCGAAGAAGTACCAGTTCTGGCCGGGGAGATACAGCGGCTCGGCGTCGGTCTTCTTCTTGATGGTGGCAAAGGCCCGGAAGAGCTCGCTGCGGGTCCGGGGAGTTTTCTTGAGGCCGGCCTCGGCCCAGATCTTCTTGTTGTACATCACCACCCGGTTTCCGGCGAACCACGGGAGTGCGTACTGCTTTCCGTCCACGAGCGACGCCTTGTTGAACGCGTCGTTCCAGTCAGCGCCGATCTCCTTCTTCAGATCGCCGAGTTCGGCCAGGGCACCGGCCTTGGCATAGGCGGCGGTCTGGGTGTTGCCGATTTCGACGACATCCGGCGGGGTATCCTCGGAAAGGGCGGTGCTCAGCTTCTGCTGAATTCCGTTCCACTGCTGGACCTTGAACTCGACGGTGGCGCCGGTCTTCTTCTTGAACTGCGCGGAGACCTGCTCGGTCCACTGCGCCGGATTCGAACCGTTCATCACCCAGACGGTCAGCTTCTGGCCCTTGAAACCGTCCGCGCCCGTCTTCGTGCCGCCGCCGGACCCACAGGCAGTGACACCCACCAGCATTCCCACGACCGCCGTCGCCGCCACGAGCCCACGCTTCATTGCGCTCTCCCCCCAAAGGCCGGGTGTGTGGTCTTTAATGGTTTAGACCAGTGCCCGCAGCTTGGCCTAGACCTTTAGGGGTGTCAAGGGTGTATAAGAGTCGCTGCCAGGTCCGTTACCTGACCGACATCCGGCGGGCCGGGGCCTGTAAGGAAGCACGGGAAACCCACCCGTGCCACGATGTGAGCCGCTACGTACGGAGGCGCCGGTGACGGCAGCACGACAGGAGTCGGAGAGGCGGGTCATGGACACGGACGGGGGCAGCAGTGCCGAGAGCGGCGGCACGCGGACCGCACGGGTGCCCAAGTACTACCGGCTCAAGCGGCACTTGCTGGAAATCACCGAGACCCTGCCGCCCGGCACCCCGGTCCCGCCCGAACGGACCCTCGCCACGGAGTTCGACACCTCGCGCACGACGGTGCGTCAGGCCCTCCAGGAGCTGGTGGTCGAGGGCCGACTGGAGCGCATCCAGGGCAAGGGCACCTTTGTCGCCAAGCCCAAGGTTTCCCAAGCCCTGCAACTGACCTCCTATACGGAGGACATGCGGGCCCAGGGCCTGGAGCCGACGTCCCAGCTGCTGGACATCGGCTATGTCACCGCGGACGACCGGCTCGCCGGCCTGCTGGACATCGCCACCGGCGGCCGGGTGCTGCGCATCGAACGGCTGCGGCTGGCCAGCGGTGAGCCGATGGCCATCGAGACCACCCATCTGTCGGCGAAGCGCTTCCCCGCGCTGCGCCGGAACCTCGTCAAGTACACCTCCCTCTACACCGCGCTGGCCGAGGTGTACGACGTCCGGCTGGCGGAGGCCGAGGAGACCATCGAGACCTCCCTCGCCACCCCGCGCGAGGCCGGCCTGCTGGGCACGGACGTCGGACTGCCGATGCTGATGCTCTCCCGGCACTCGCTCGACGCACAGGGGCAGCCGGTGGAGTGGGTGCGCTCGGTCTACCGCGGCGACCGCTACAAGTTCGTCGCCCGGCTGCAACGCCCCACGGACTGACCCACGACCCGCGCCGGGCGGACAGCGCTCCGCCCGGACTTCCCTTGCCCTGCCGCCGCCGGATCCGCCCCCTGGGGCCGGCGGCGCAGGTCGCGGCCGGGTGGATTCTTGATACCGATATGCGGACAGCTAGTGACGCGTGCCACTGCCCTGCCATAGATTTCCAGCCGATCGCACAGGAGACAGCCAGGGGACGGAGCCACGGTCATGACCCAGTCAGCCGCATCACCGGTTCGCAGACAGGTCGTCACGCCCACGCGTGTGGTGGCCGGACTCTGCCTGATCGCTCCGTTCGTGGCGATGCTGTGGGTGAGCTCGTACGCCAAGATCGAGCCGACGGTCATCGGGATCCCGTTCTTCTACTGGTACCAGATGCTGTGGGTGCTGATCTCGACCGCGCTCACCACCCTCGCCTACAAGCTCGTGCAGCGTGAGCAGCGCGCCCGCAAGGGCGGTGCGGACCAGTGACTCCCACGAGCGCGCTCGCCGCCTCCCAGACCCAGGGCATCAACGGCGTCGCCCTGGCCGTCTTCGTCTTCTTCTTCCTGGCCGTGACGGTCATGGGCTTCCTGGCCGCCCGCTGGCGCAAGGCCGAGGAGTCCGCCAACCTCGACGAATGGGGCCTGGGCGGCCGCAGTTTCGGCACCTGGGTGACGTGGTTCCTGCTGGGCGGGGACCTCTACACGGCTTACACGTTCGTGGCCGTCCCGGCGGCGATCTACGCGGCGGGCGCGGCCGGCTTCTTCGCCGTGCCGTACACGATCCTGGTCTACCCGCTGATCTTCACCTTCCTCCCCCGCCTGTGGTCGGTCTCGCACAAGCACGGCTACGTCACCACCTCCGACTTCGTCCGCGGCCGCTTCGGCTCCAAGGGCCTGTCGCTGGCCGTGGCGCTCACCGGCATCCTGGCCACGATGCCGTACATCGCCCTCCAACTGGTCGGCATCCAGGCCGTCCTGGACGTGATGGGCATCGGCGGGGGCGAGCACACCAACTGGTTCGTCAAGGACCTGCCGCTGCTGATCGCGTTCGCCGTGCTGGCCGCGTACACCTACTCCTCGGGGCTGCGGGCGCCGGCGCTGATCGCGTTCGTCAAGGACGGGCTGATCTACCTCGTCATCGCGGTGGCGATCATCTACATCCCGATCAAGCTGGGCGGCTTTGACGCGATCTTCGACTCGGCCGGCAAGGCGCTGGCCCAGCCCGGTGCCGTGCCCGGCAAACCGCGCGGTGAGCTGATCAGCGGCCCCAACGCCCAGTGGGCGTACGCGACCCTGGCGCTCGGCTCGGCGCTGGCGCTCTTCATGTACCCGCACTCGATCACCGCGACGCTGTCCTCGCGCAGCCGCAATGTGATCCGCCGCAACACCACCATCCTGCCGCTGTACTCCCTCATGCTGGGCCTGCTGGCGCTGCTCGGCTTCATGGCGATCAAGGCCGGCACGGACATCCAGGGCAACCCGCAGCTGGCCATCCCGCAGCTGTTCGAGGACATGTTCCCGAGCTGGTTCTCCGGTGTGGCGTTCGCCGCGATCGGCATCGGCGCGCTGGTTCCCGCGGCCATCATGTCGATCGCCGCGGCCAACCTCTTCACCCGCAACGTCTACAAGGACTTCCTCAAGCCGGGCGCCACGCCCGAGCAGGAGCACAAGGTCGCCAAGCTGGTCTCGCTGCTGGTGAAGGTCGGCGCGCTGGTCTTCGTCCTCACCATGGACAAGACCGTCGCGATCAACTTCCAGCTGCTGGGCGGCATCTGGATCCTGCAGACCATGCCGTCCCTGGTCGGCGGCCTCTTCACCCGCTGGTTCCACCGCTGGGCGCTGCTGGCCGGCTGGGCGGTCGGCATGCTCTACGGCACGCTCGCGGCCTACGGCGTCGCCAGCCCGACCCAGAAGCACTTCGGCGGCTCCAGCGCGGAGATCCCCGGCATCGGCGAGATCGGCTACATCGGCCTGACCGCGTTCGTACTGAACGTCGTGGTCACCGTCGTCCTCACCTTCGCCCTGAAGGCCGCCAAGGCCCCCGAAGGCATCGACGAGACCAGCCCCGCCGACTACACGGCGGACGCCGGCGACGAGGGCGTCGCCGTCGAACTCCCGCCGGCCACGGAAAAGGCACCGGCGGGGCACTGAGCCACCGGCCGGCCGGCTTCCGGCAACGGGCCGTCGCGTTCCCCCGGGACGCGGCGGCCCGTTGCCGTTCGCCGTTCAGTTCACCCAGTTCTTCAGCTGCTCGGTTTCGAGGGTGATGCCTACGGGGTCGGGGAGGTGGAGGGGCTTGCCGTACGGGACGGTGCGGACGTCCTCGTAGCGGGTGCCGTCGGGTTCGCTGTAGAGCGACACCTGGCATTCCTGCCGGTCGATGAGCAGATAGAGCGGGATACCGGCTCCCGCGTACGCACGGGGCTTCTCCACGCGATCACGCTGGTGCGTGTCGGAGTCGGAGGACGTGACCTCGACAACCATCAACACCGGCTCAGGGTCGACCCATTCCCCCTGGCCGGCAAAGGCACCACTGACGGAGAGTGCCCCGTCCGGCCGGGCCCGGCCACCGCGGTACTCCTCCGCCTTGAGTCCCTGATCCGGGTAGAGCCACAGCTCAGGTCGTGACTGAATGCAGATGCGTGTCAGCCACTCGATGATCCGACCGTGATCCCCGTCCGGTATGGGCTTGCTCTTGACCTTCCCGTCGATGAGTTCCAATCGCGCGCCTTCTTCCAGGCGGGCGAGTATCCGGGCGGCCTCTTCGAAATGCTCGGCCTCCATGATGTGTGGCCGGTCGGCGAGCGCGGCCATGAGGCCTTCTCCTTCTTCCACGGGACGGAACAAAGAACTGTCACCGACCATAGCCGAGGCCACTGACAGACACTGTGTGATCACTCACGACACACTAGATGTGGGGGTGCACTTGAGGGGCCACCCCCACATGTATGCTCGTCCTCGCTGTCGCCGCAGGGGAATCCGGTGGGAATCCGGAACTGTCCCGCAACGGTGTAGGAGCGCGCTCGGCCGGGCGGATACCGGCCCTGGGCGCGTGCCCGTGTAGTCCGAGGACCTGCCGACGGTACGTCCGCACCGCAAGGGGTGCGGTCGTCGATACGTCCGGGCCCCGAGGGTTGGGCCGGTGGACGCCGCGCGGTGTGCCCGCGCACCCCTGCGCGTCATGGGGTGCCGCATGCCCGCGTGCGCCCGTCGCGTCCCTCCCTCCCGGCCCCCGCCGAGTGAGGGAGAGCATCGCGTGACCATCGCGCCAACGGAGCCCGCGTCAGACGCCGAGGCCGTGCCGCCCGTGGTGGCCACGCCTCCCGGTACCGCCGACGGCGGACCGGGCGAGGACGGGCCGGGTGTCGCCCTGCTGCGCACCCTGACCCAGCTGACCGAGGACCTGACCGCGACCGACCCCGGCAAGGTGGCCGCCGCCGCCCTGCGCGGCCGGCACGCCGGCTCCGACGAGGCCGAACTGCGGTCGCTGGCCACCGATGCCGCGGCCGGTCTGATCGGTGACGAGCCGCAGTACTCCAAGCTGGCTGCGCGGCTGCTCACCCTCGCGATCTCGGAGGAGGCGGCCGGACAGGGGGCGGTCGCCTTCTCCGCCTCCGTCGAGGTCGGCCACCGCGAGGGGCTGATCGCCGACGAGACCGCGGAGTTCGTCCGGGCGCACGCCGCCCGGCTGGACGCGCTGGTCGACCGGGCGCTCGCCGACGGGGCCGACGACCGCTTCGGGTACTTCGGGCTGCGCACCCTGCACTCGCGCTACCTGCTGCGGCACCCCACCACCCGTCAGGTCATCGAGACCCCGCAGCACTTCCTGCTCCGGGTGGCCTGCGGTCTCGCCGAGGACCACAGCGACCGCGCGCTGGACGACGTCGCCGAGCTCTACCGGCTCACCAGCTCGCTGTCCTACCTGCCCTCCTCCCCCACCCTCTTCAACTCCGGCACCCGCCACCCGCAGATGTCGTCCTGCTATCTGCTGGACTCGCCGCTGGACGAGCTGGACTCGATCTACGACCGCTACCACCAGGTCGCCCGGCTCTCCAAGCACGCCGGCGGCATCGGCCTCTCGTACTCCCGCATCCGCGCCCGCGGTTCGCTGATCCGCGGCACCAACGGGCACTCCAACGGCATCGTGCCGTTCCTGCGCACCCTGGACGCCTCGGTCGCGGCCGTGAACCAGGGCGGCCGGCGCAAGGGCGCGGCCTGCGTCTACCTGGAGACCTGGCACGCGGACATCGAGGAGTTCCTGGAGCTGCGCGACAACACCGGTGAGGAGGCGCGCCGTACGCACAACCTGAACATCGCGCACTGGATCCCGGACGAGTTCATGCGCCGGGTGGAGGCGGACGCCGACTGGTCGCTGTTCTCGCCCTCGGACGCCCCGGAGCTGGTGGACCTGTGGGGCGACGCATTCGACGCCGCCTACCGGAAGCTGGAGGCCGAGGGCCGGGCGCTCAAGCAGATCCCGGCCCGGGTGCTGTACTCCCGCATGATGCGCACCCTGGCGCAGACCGGCAACGGCTGGATGACGTTCAAGGACGCCGCCAACCGCACCGCCAACCAGACCGCCGAGCGCGGCCAGGTCGTGCACTCGTCCAACCTGTGCACGGAGATCCTGGAGGTGACGAACGACGGGGAGACCGCGGTCTGCAACCTCGGGTCGGTCAACCTCGCGGCGCACCTGGGCGACAACGGTGAGATGGACTGGGAGCGGCTGGACGCGACCGTCCGCACGGCCGTGACCTTCCTCGACCGCGTGGTGGACATCAACTTCTACCCGACCGAGCAGGCCGGGACGTCCAACTCCCGCTGGCGCCCGGTCGGTCTGGGCCTGATGGGCCTCCAGGACGTCTTCTTCCGGCTGCGGCTGCCCTTCGACTCGCCCGAGGCGCAGGAGCTGTCGACCCGTATCTCCGAGCGGATCATGCTCGCCGCCTACGAGGCGTCCGCCGACCTCGCCGAGCGGCACGGCCCGCACCCGGCGTGGTCCGCGACCCGCACCGCCCGTGGCGTGCTGCACCCGGACCACTACCCGAACGCCGAGCCCCGCTGGGCCGACCGCTGGGCGGCGCTGCGCAGCCGTATCGCCCTGACCGGCATGCGCAACTCGCTGCTGCTGGCGATCGCGCCGACCGCGACCATCGCATCGATCGCGGGCGTGTACGAGTGCATCGAGCCGCAGGTCTCCAACCTCTTCAAGCGCGAGACGCTGTCCGGTGAGTTCCTCCAGGTCAACGCGTATCTGATCGAGGAGCTCAAGGCGCTGGGGCTGTGGGACGCGCGGACCCGGGACGCGCTGCGCGAGGCCAACGGCTCGGTGCAGGACGTCGAGTGGATCCCGGCGGAGATCCGGGCGCTGTACCGCACCGCCTGGGAGATCCCGCAGCGCGCGCTGATCGACATGGCCGCGGCCCGTACGCCGTACCTGGACCAGAGCCAGTCGCTGAACCTGTTCATGGCGTCCCCGACCATCGGCAAGCTCAGCTCGATGTACGCCTACGCCTGGAAGCGCGGCATCAAGACGACGTACTACCTGCGTTCGCGGCCGGCGACCCGGATCGCCCAGTCGGCGCGCGGCACCGCGGCCGCCGCCCCCGCCCCCGTCCCGCAGCAGGCCACCGACCCCGAGGCGGTCGCCTGCTCCCTGGAAAACCCCGAGTCCTGCGAGGCCTGCCAGTAATGACCACCGCACCGGAAACGAACGCCGCCGCGGCCCACACCGCCACGACCGGCGAGAAGAACCTTCTCGACCCGGGCTTCGAGCTGACCCTGCGTCCGATGCGGTACCCGGAGTTCTACGACCGCTACCGGGACGCCATCAAGAACACCTGGACCGTGGAGGAGGTCGACCTCCACTCGGACGTCGCCGACCTCGCCAAGCTCTCGCCGGGTGAGCAGCACATGATCGGCCGGCTGGTGGCGTTCTTCGCGACCGGCGACTCGATCGTCGCCAACAACCTCGTGCTGACGCTGTACAAGCACATCAACTCCCCCGAGGCGCGGCTGTACCTGAGCCGTCAGCTCTTCGAGGAGGCCGTGCACGTCCAGTTCTATCTGACGCTGCTGGACACTTACCTTCCCGACCCGGACGACCGGGCCGCGGCCTTCGCGGCGGTGGAGAACATCCCCTCCATCCGCGAGAAGGCGGAGTTCTGCTTCAAGTGGATGGACTCGGTCGAGAGCATCGACCGGCTGGAGTCCCAGGCCGACCGGCGCCGCTTCCTGCTCAACCTGATCTGCTTCGCGGCCTGCATCGAGGGGCTGTTCTTCTACGGCGCCTTCGCGTACGTGTACTGGTTCCGCTCCCGCGGGCTGCTGCACGGGCTGGCCACCGGCACCAACTGGGTCTTCCGCGACGAGTCCATGCACATGGAGTTCGCGTTCTCGGTGGTGGACACCGTGCGCCAGGAGGAGCCCGAGCTCTTCGACGACAAGCTGGAGCAGCAGGTCACCGAGATGCTCAAGGAGGCCGTCGAGGCGGAGCTCCAGTTCGGCCGCGACCTGTGCGGTGAGGGCCTGCCGGGCATGAACACCGCGTCGATGCGCGAGTACCTCCAGTGCGTCGCGGACCAGCGGCTCCAGCGGCTCGGCTTCGCGCCCGTCTACGGCTCGGAGAACCCGTTCTCCTTCATGGAGCTCCAGAACGTCCAGGAGCTGACCAACTTCTTCGAGCGCCGGGCATCCGCCTACCAGGTCGCCGTCGAGGGTTCGGTCTCCTTCGACGACGACTTCTAGGCCGGTAGGCCGGTAGGCCGCCGGTCCGGTAGTCCGGGCGAAGGGGCCCGCCCGCGGCGCGATGCCGTGGGCGGGCCCCTTTGTCTGCCGCGATCCGTTTCCCTGTGGGACGCGTTGCCCGGCCCCGGCGGGACCTCAGTCCGGATCCGTCCCGTTCGGGGACAGGGCCGCGCGCACGACCGACGGGTACGGGGCGTTCATCGCGAGATGGCCGAGCGACAGCCCGGCGACGGCGCCGGCGATGCCGGTCACCCAGCGCCAGACGCCCGTGAGGTCGAAGGTCAGCAGCGCGGCACAGCCGATGAGCACCGCGGCGAGAAGCGGCACGGCCAGTGGCACGTAAAGCAGCCAGGCGGAGTGCGGGTCCCACAGCCGCAGAGCGCGCGGCGCACCGTTGCCCGCGGCGGCCTTCTCGACGGCGACGCCCTCGGCGGCCAGCATCTGCGCATCATCGGCCTTGAGCATTCCGTGCAGCACGCAGCCGTCGTCGGTCACCAGCGCCGCCGGTGTGGCACCCCCGGAGAGCCGCCCGCCGTCGGCGCCCTGGCGCGCGTCCCAGCACAGCCACACCTCCTGCCCCGTCAGGGAATCGGGGACATGCTCCGCCATGACATTGGCCAGGAAATGCGCGGTGCGGGAGGACCCGGTGACAATTTTCAAGCAGGGCTCTTTGCTGTCCCCCCGCCGCCAGAAATCAGGCCCCAGGTATTTCCCGCGTACCGCCCTGTCGGCGCGGCCCAGCCGGGAAAAGGGACGGAACCCGTGGCGCAGGGAGAGGCCGACCACGGAGAGGACCAGGCCGGCGGCCCAGGCGATGCCGACGATCCAGACCTGACCGGTCCCCATCGTGGCGCCCTTGAGCGCATCACCGAGGCTGCGCTCGTCGCCCGCCAAGGCGCCCAGTCCGGGACGCGCCGGGGCGTAGAGGACCGAGACCGTGCCCCCGGCGCGCGGACGGTCGGGGGTGACCGGATGGACGGTTGCCGTGGCCGGCCGCCCGCCCGTCTTCGGGGCAAGCCGGACGACCGCCGTGGAGGTGTAGTAGTCGTGGCCCTTGCTCGGATCGTGCAGCCGGACATCGCCGACCTTCTCGATCGGTACGGCCGCGAACTCCGCCCCGGCGTCCACGATCCGCTGCATCTGTTCCGGCCGCTGGGGCGTCCCCGTCACGAGGGCGAAAAGGGTCACCAGCACCGTGCAGACGCCGAGGTACCACGCCAGGGAACGCGCCTGCACACCGCGGCGCGAGGGCAGCACCCGGGGCGGCCCGTCCGCTTCCACGGCCCGGGGTCCGCCCGCTCCCTCCGAGAACTCGGCGACGGAGATCGCGGCGTACGGCCGCCGTCCCCCTGCCGCGCGCGGGAACAAGGCGATGCCGCCGGCACAGGCCAGTGCGCACCCCAGCGCGACAAGTATCGCCGTCCGCCGTGGCTGTGGGTCCGGCCAGAAGAGCCACAGCGGCAAGACGGCGGTGAGGGCCGCCAACCCCAGTGCGGCGCACCACGCCCCGGCCCGGCGCGGGGCCGCGCCCACCCGCTGAAGGGCAGGCGCGGCCCCGGTCGCGGCCTGGTCAGCCGAAGACATCTCGTACCTCGTCGGTGGTCGTCTCGTTCCGGCCCTTGGTGCCCTGCTCGGCTGCCGTCCGGCCGTCCTTGGTGCTCTTGTCCACGTCTTCGAATCCGTCCTTGCCCTCGTTGCCGGAGACGCCTCCGGCGATGGGGACAGCGGTGCCCCATGCGGTGTCCATGTTCGCCTCATGGTTGCCGGGAGTGCGATTCTCCATCTTGATGTCCCGCGCCATGCGGTCCATTTCCCGGTCGAAGCCCCGGGCCGAACCACCGACTCCGCCTGCCGCACCACCGGTGACGGCGGTGATCGCGGTCTGCCGCCCGTCGAGATCCTCGCCCTTGCGATAGGAGTCCAGGACATCGCCGGTGACGCCGCCGGCCGCACCGCCCACCGCACCGCTGACGAAATCGCCGCGGCCGAGGGCCGTCGCGACCTTTCCCGCTCCGGTGCCGACGGTCGCACCGCCGATCCCGCCCATGAGATTGGTCCCCCACTCCGGGCCCTTGCCGGAGAGGAGACTGGTGGCCACACCGCCGGCCGTGCCGGACGCCGTGTTCACCGTGAACCCTTCCAGCGCCTTGACGCCGCGTTGCATCAACTGCGGCCTGAGGTAGCGCGAGCCCTTGATCCCCCGATAGACCCGGGCAATGAGCCTCAGCATCCTGCCCAGTCTGCCCGCCGCGTCCAGGGCTCGCTTGGCCAGCATCGCCACCCGGGCCGTACCGACCGCGGCGGAGACACCGAGGGTCAGGAAGGACATGCCGATCGAGACACCGACGGAGATCCCGATCTCGATGTAGATGTCCTCGATTTCGTCATTGACCTCCTCGATGGCTTTCGCGGCCTTCTCAAGGCCCTCGGCGGCTTCATCGAAATTCGCGGTCACCGGGTCGACGGCCTTTTTGCACTCGTTCCAGTGCTCCTGGAACGCCTCGGCGGCTTCGCCCCGCCAGGTGTGCCCCACCGCGGCGTTGACCTGCTTGTCCAGGGCCCCGAAGATCCGGTCGACCTCGGATTTCAGGTGGCGCCACTGCTTGGCGGCCTCGCGCAGCTCGTCCGGCCGTCCGCCGGGATGGACGATCTCAATTCCGAGTTCTACGATCTCCTCGGCTACGGACTCGTCCCCGCTCATCACTTACCCCCGTCGTTTTTCCCGAAGAGCGCCTCGACGCCCTGATCGTTGACCTCCGTGTTGCTGCTGACCTGCTTCAACGCGGCCCCGATCTCGTCGAGATGGGTGTATATGGCCTTCATGGCACTGGCCACATCCGCGGAGTACTCGATATATGCCGAGGTCACCTCTTCCGACTCGGTCAGGACCCCGAAGCCGTCGGTGATCGCCTCTTCGCCGGTTTCCGCGGTGAACTTCTGGAGCGTCTTCTCCAGATCGTAGGAGTGCTGCTCAAAACTGCGAGCCAGCTTCATCATCTCACCGTGGTCGACATATGACTCTTTGTCAGCCATCTGCTGCAGCCCCTTCCCCGTTGGATCCGCTCCGGCACAAGCTGCCATTGCCATGCCAGCTTAGGCGCAAGCCACGTGCCTTCAGGCAGCCTTGAGGGCATATCAATAGGCGAGAGAGTGGAGAGGCCATGACCCCGGGATTGCTTATACAGCGCGTTGAGGCGATAACCGAAGAGAGCACGCTTCCAGCCCAAAGCCGGGCATAGCGGTGACAAGTTTTGGTAAAGCGAAGTACCGGCAGATCATTTATGGAGCGGAATTTCGGGGAGGTTAGCCGTAATCCGCCGACCGGGGACGGTCGTTGATCGGCCCTCTGGTGACGCGACGCCGCCACCGAACCCGATGCCGGGCCCGCCCGCCTTCTTCGGCGACAAGCCGCCCAAACATGCAGATCACGACCTACAACAGGAGCTAACAGACGGCCTCCGCCCCCTCTTCTCCCTGGTGGCACGCCGTTTATGAGCGTTCTGTGACCTCGGCAACCGGAACCGGGGCCGCCTTCTCTATCCGGGTATGAAGGGAACGAAGGGGCGTCGCCGGTTCCTCGACTATCCGCGGCAGGGGCGGGAGGGCCCGCGCCGCTGGCTGCCGTCATGGCGTCAGTGGCTCGGGGTTCTCTCACTCGGCCTGGTCGGCCTGGCCGGGCTGTTAGCCGTGGTCTACGCGAAGATCGACGTGCCGGACGAGAATGAGCTGGCGGGCAAGCAGGCCACCGTCTATCACTGGTCCGACGGCAGCGAAATGGTGAGCGTGGGTGCCGTCAACCGGCAGAACATCACCCTCGACAAGGTGCCGGACTCGGTGGAGAACTCCGTGATCGCGGCGGAGAACGCCACGTTCTACAGCGATTCCGGGGTCTCCCTCAAAGGCATCGGCCGCGCCGTGGTCAGCATGGTCACCGGCGGGGACACCCAGGGCGGCTCGACCATTACCCAGCAGTATGTGAAGAACACGTACCTCTCGCAGGACCAGACGGTCACCCGCAAGGTGCGGGAATTCATCATCGCGCTGAAGCTGAGCAACCAGAAGTCCAAGCACGACATTCTGCGCGGATATCTCAACACCAGCTGGTTCGGCCGCGATTCCTATGGGATCGAGGCCGCCGCCCATGCCTATTACGGCATTGACGCCAGCCGGCTGAACCCCAGCCAGGGAGCCGTGCTGGCCGCCGTGCTGAAGGGTTCGGAGCAGTACGACCCGGGGCTGAGCAAGGCCAATCACGCACGGGCCGTGGCGCGTTGGGAGTGGATACTGGACCGGCAGGTCGCCACCGGGAAGATGAGCAAGGAAGAGCGGGCGAAGTACCGCACCTTCCCGGAGCCCCGGAAACTGTCGAAACCCACCAGCCAGGCCGGCCAGACCGGGTACCTGGTCGATGTCGCCAACAAGTTCATCAAGGCCCGTACGGGGCTGACCGCCAAGGATCTGGCGCGCGGCGGCTATCACCTTCACACCACCTTCGACAAAGAGCGCACCCGCCGCCTGGAAAAGGCCGTCAACGAGGTCCGCCGGAAGGAGATCGATCCGAAGCGCCGCGAGGCCGATGCCTTTGTGCAATTCGGCGCGGCCTCCGTACGCCCCGATGACGGGGCGATCGTCGCGCTGTACGGCGGTCCGGACGCCACCAAGCACTTCAGCAACAACGCGGACACCTCGGCGGTCCCGGCCGGGTCCGCCTTCAAGCCGTTCGTGCTGGCGGCCGCGCTCCAGGAGGAGGCCGAGGAGGCCGACGACACCGAGGACCCCACGACCGCGCCGGACGACGAGGAGACCCCGGCACAGAAGCTGGGCGGGGCGCTGATGGCGGGCCAGAGCCCGCCCTTCGTCCAGGCCGGGAAGGAGATAGGGCTGGAGCGGATCCGGGATCTCGCGGTGCGGTCGGGACTGCGCAAGGAGAGCATGGCGCAGCTGGAACAGACCTTCCCGCTGGGCACCTCCGCGCCCAGCGCGATCCGGATGGCGAGCGCCTACACGACCTTCGCCAACGGCGGGCTGCACCAGGAGCCGTACGCGGTGTCCGGGATGACCTACGACGGCAAGAAGGTGCCGGGGCTGGACCGTCCCGAGGCCGAGCAGGTGCTCGATGCCAAGGTCGCCGAGGAGGTGTCGAACTCCCTGCGGCTCGTCGGCTGGCTCACCCTGGGCCGGGACGGCGGGCCGGTCCCCGAGCAGCCGGTGGCGGCGGGCCGCACGGAGGCGGGCGACCGGATGAAGTCGGCGTGGTTCATCGGCAGTCCGTCCGCCGCGGAACCGGACTTCGGTGCCGGCACCGGCGCGAAGAACGGGACGGGCGTCCGTCCCGGGCCCACGCCCGCTCCCGGCACCGGGGACGGCAACGAGCCGACCACCGCCGTCACCATGTTCCGCAACAAGGCGGGCACCCCCGACCTGCTGCCGATGCAGGGCGTCGGGGGCGCGAAGAGCAAGCTGGGCACGACCCTGCCGCCGAAGGTCTGGCGGGCCTATCAGCAGGGGTCGTGACGCGAACGGGCGCCCGGCCGGCAGCCGGGCGCCCGTTCGTCTCAGTCGTTGGCGACGACGGGGTAGCGGGGCTCCCGCTCGGCCATCTGCTTCAGCGCGTCCTTGCGGTCCCGCTTGCTGAGCCGGTCGATGTAGAGGTAGCCGTAGAGGTGATCGGTCTCGTGCTGGAGGCAGCGCGCGAAGTAGCCGGTGCCCCGGATCGCGACCGGCTCGCCCTTGGCGTCCTGACCGCGCACCACGGCGTAGTCGGGGCGGGGCAGCTCGGCGTAGGCACCGGGCACGGACAGGCAGCCCTCGTTGGAGTCGTCCAGGATCCGGCGCTCGGCGGGCAGCTCGTCCAGCACCGGGTTGCAGACCGCCCCGACGTGCCGGACGCCCTCGTCGTCCAGGCAGTCGTAGACGAAGACCTTCAGGTCCACACCGATCTGGTTGGCGGCCAGGCCCACGCCCTCGGCGGTGCGCTGGCTGGCGAACATGTCGTCGATGAGCCGGCCGAGCTCCTCGTCGAACGCCGTGACGTCCTTGCACTCCTTGTGGAGCACCGGATTGCCGACGACCGTGATCGGTCGCGAGGTGCCGCGCTCACGGTGGGCGGCCTCCCGCTCCCCGGCGCCGGTGACGTCGTCGATGAACTCCTCGTCCACGCGCTGGTCACCGTCTTGATCAAACACAGGCTGCTGGGCCATCTCCGCCGTACGCCTTCCTGAAAACCCTGAATAGTCGCCCTACAGCCTACGGGGGCGCGACCGGGCCCTCAGCAGACCTCTTCAAGATCGCGCCACTCCCGGGTGTCCGGGCTGTCCGCGACCCAGCCGTCCAGCAGGCCCCGGACCAGCGCGGACGGCGCCGCGATACCGCATTCGCGCTCCGGCACCCACAGCGAGCCGGAGCCCGCGGTGCGGTGGCCGAGCGGGCCGGGGTGGCCGGGCTCACTGTGATCGTGCGGGTCGAGATGCTCGCCCTCGCCCTCGTCGCTGGGCATCCGGCTCTCCGAGCACGTACGGCACAGCAGCCGCACCGAGGACGACCAGTCCTCGGCCGCGAAGCCCGCGTCGGCCGCCAGCCGCTCCAGGGCGTCCCGGTCGGCCTCCGTGGCGGCCTCCAGGAGCACCACCCAGGTGGGGACCGGAGAGGGCGCCCACAGCTCGATCTCGTCGAAGACCGGGTACGAGGGGCCCGCTGCGGTGGTCCGCTCGCCGTGCGGGACGCCGTCGTGCAGCACCACCTCGCCCCAGCGCCGCCCGGAGGACGGCAGCGGGATGGACAGCACCTCGATACGGGCCGGGTCCAGCCGGCGGCCCCAGACGACCTCGGCCTCGCCCTCCGGGGAGAGCCGGACCGCGGCGCTGCCCAGGGCCATACCGAGCGGTTCGCCGGACGGGGAACCCCCGCCGGGGACCTTGAGGCCGTACGCCTGCCAGGCGCGGCGGGCCAGCGGCCAGTCCTGGAGGGCGGTGGCGGCGATGCCGACGTTCCACCAGTCGGGCGCCCCGGTCTCGCGGTCCAGCAGCGCGACGGCGCGCAGTCCGGCGGCCCGGGCCTGCTCCCAGTCGTGCCGGAACTTGTGCAGCAGGGCCAGATTGAACCAGGACTCCGAGAGCCACGGCTCCATGTCCGCGGCGCGGGTCAGCAGTGCTCCCGCGTCCTCGTAACGGCCGTCGCCGATCAGCGTGAAAGCGCGGTCGGTCGCCTGCCGCCACGAGGCGGAGGGCCGGTGCCGTACCTTGCCGAAGATCCTCACGATTCCCGCCTGCTGGTTGCTCTTGATGCCGCTGAGGTGGGGTCCCGAGCGGCGTCCGGGGCCTTCCGGGGGCCCACTCGACAACCTGCCACAGATTGCCGCCGGGCTCAGCCCGGTTTGCCGGTCCCCCTGCGGCTCCTTGCCCTTCGCCGACCCCCTGAACCCCCTGAGAGGGGCTCCCTTCGCATCCAACCATGCCCATCTCGGAGGGCGCTCATTACCCATGGGTTCCACGACCTCCGGGGCCCGGCGACGGCCTCACGGCAGGGTGTGGCGGCTGGGGCGGATGGGGCGTCGGCAGGGGGGCGCCGGGCGTCGGTCAGGGTGGTATTTACGGCATTGTCGGGACATACGCGGTCGGTAGGGTCTCGGCTGGTGGCCGGGGGCGCCTCCCCTGAGGGGACAATCCCGCGCCGGGCCCCTCGCTCGTCTCACCCGGCCCGGCCGCCGCAGGCCAGGACCCGGGCCAGCGCCTCGACGACCCGGGGCTCGTGGTCCCGCGCAGTGGACAGCCGCAGCCGCTCCAGGGCGCGCAGCCGGTCACCCGGCCCCGCGGACTCCCCCGACAGATCGTCGTAGGCGTTGACGGTGCGGACGATACGTGCCGTGACCGGCTGCTCGCGATACGGATCGGCCTGCCGCTCGACGATCACCGCGACCTCGGCGGGGACGCCGGTCTGCCGGACCACGGCGCCGCCCAGCAGCGCGATCCGGCGCTGTTCGGCGGGCGGCAGCGGCGCGGTCGCGCCGTCCGGCACCGGGTCCAGCAGGGAGAGCTGGCCGATGTCATGCATCAGCGCGGCATGTTCGAGCACATCCAGATCCGGTGCGTTCAGGCCGAGTTCACGGCCCACGGCACGGCTGAGCGCGGCCACCCGGCGGGCATGGCCGTGCGGGGTGTAGCCGGCGATCTCGGTGGAGCGGGCCAGCGAGGCGATGGTCTGGCGGTAGGTGGCGCGGACGGCCGCGAACCGGCGGAAGGCGAACTGGGTCAGCAGCAGCGGCAGACAGAACACCGGCAGCGCCCACAGCCCGGCGACCGCGGTGGCCAGCGAGATCACCACCCCGGTGGCGCAGACCGCGGAGCCGATGCCGAGCAGTGCGCGCAACTCGTCGCGCAGCAGCGGCCCGTACGGCCAGCCGGTGCGGGCCCGGGCGAGCGCGGCCACCAGGACCGCGTCGCACAGCGCGGTCAGCGCCAGCAGCGCGATCAGGAAGACCGGGTAGACCGGCCCGGAGGCCACCCAGGAGCCCAGCGTCCCGGTGTTGTAGAGCGGCTGGAAGCAGGTGGCGGCGAAGCCGGTGGTCAGTACCCGGCGCGCCAGGGGGTCGAGCGCCGGTCCCTCGCCGCGTGCGAGCCGCGGGACGAGGCCGACCAGACCGGCCGCCAGGACCACGGCCACGATCTGGTGGACGCCATGGGTCGTCGGCCGTCCGCCGGCCTCGCCGAGCAGGGCGTAGGCGAGGGCGCCGGCCGCGCCGAGCGGTGCGCCCTCGCGCGCCCCGGGCACCCGTGCGCCCCCGGCCGCCGGGGCGGGCCCCTGCCCCACCAACTCACCCACCGTGATCAGCACCCCGAAGGCCAGCGCGATCCCCGGCTCGGCGAGCCCGTCCCACAGCGTCCGGCCCAGCGACCAGCACGCGAGCGCGGCGGCCGGGACGTAGACCGCGGCGATCACGGCGCGGCCGCCGCAGGTGCCCGGCTCCGCGGTGCGCGGGGCGCCGGGCGCTTGAGCCGGTGCCGCACGGTGCCCGGCCGCCCGGTCGCGCCGGGGCTCCTCCGCGACGCCGCTCACTTCCCACCGTCCCGCCCCGCCCGTTCGGGCAACGGCACGGGTGGCACCGGTACGGGCTCCCCGCCCCCGGCGTCCCGCGGCGGGGCGTCTTCCCGCTCGGGCCGCCCCGCGCCGGGCTCCGGAGCCGCCGTCACCAGGTCCGGATGCCAGCCGTAGCGGTCGAGCGAGGCCACCAGCGCGCGGACCATCCGCGGATCGAACTGCGCACCGGCGCACTTGCGCAGCTCCGCGACGGCCACCGGCACCGGCCGGGCCCGGCGGTAGGAACGGGTCGAGGTCATCGCGTCGAAGGCGTCGGCGACCGCCACCACCCGTGCCACCTCCGGAATCTGATGCCCCCTCAGCCCGTAGGGGTAGCCGCTGCCGTCCAGCCGCTCGTGGTGGTGCAGGATCGCCGCCCGCGCCTCCTCCAGGAAGCCGATGCCGCGCACGATCTCGTGTCCGTACTCGGGGTGCAGCTCGATCACCCGGCGCTCCTGGGGCGTCAGCGGCCCGTCCTTGCGCAACAGCCGGGTGGGGACGCCGAGTTTGCCGACGTCGTGCAGGATGCCGGCGAACCGCAGCGCTTCCATGCGGTCCTCCGCCAGGCCCAGCTCCCGGGCGATCATCACCGAGGCGCGGCCGACCCGCTCGCTGTGCCCGCGGGTGTAGCGGTCCTTGATGTCCACGGCCTGGACGAGGGCGCGGATGGTGGCCCGGTGGGCGGCGCGTTCGCGGTGATACCGGTCGAAGGCCCAGCAGGAGAGGTACATCGGCAGCAGCACCAGCAGCGCCGCCGGCGGTCCGTACGAGCTGCACCACAGGACCGCCATCATCAGCCCGGCCAGGCCGTGCACCAGATGCGGCGCCAGGGAACGGGTCAGCAGCCCGCGCCAGGCGGTGCGGAGGGGGTGCCGCTCGGCGGCGGCCAGCACCCCGCCGTCGAGCACGGCGAGCACCCCGCAGAAGGTGGCCGCGGCCGCCACGGCCGGCAGCAGCACCACGGGGAACTGCGGTGCGGACAGCGGCTGGTGGCCGAGGACCCGGAACACCTGGGCGGCCGCCCAGCAGGCCAGCGCCAGCTCGGCGGCGTGCCAGAGCCGGCGGGCGGCGGCGAAGCGCGGCTCGGCCGGTGCGAGCACCGCGCCGGGGACCGCGGCCAGCGCGGCCAGCGACGGCGGCAGCAGAAAGACCCCGGCGAGCAAAACGGGGCCGGCCCATCCGGTCGGAAAGCCGCCCGGGGCCCCGGAGTCGGGGGCGTACGGGGCCCGGCCTGCCCGGCAGCGGCGCAGCTGTTCGCAGAGCCCGTACAGGATGGCCAGGGCGAGGGCGCTGCTCCAGGGGGCGCCGGGGCCGAGGCCCACAGCGGGGGCGGCACACAGCGCCGCGGCCGGCGCGGCGCAGCCGATATACCCTCGTGCGGCCGCCGGAAGTCCTCGCATCGCGCCTCCTCGCCCTGCCCACCGCTCCCCCGGGCTCGTAGGGAGCCGGGGCCCTGGCGCGCTGCATCCACAGTGCGCTCGGGTCGGTGAGAATAGAGGGGCGAAGGCGCCGGGGAAGGCGGTTCAGCGGATCGGGCGGGACGAGGGCCCCGCCCCTCACCCCTTGGGGTGATGTGCCGCGTTATTCGGCCCGTGCGGCCCCGGTACGTGCATCGGTGGAGCCGGTCGCGTCGGCCGGACCGGTCCCCTCCTCCGCCGCGGACGCCGCGGCGTCCTCCCGCGCGCGCTCGGCCTGTTCCTTCTTGGCCTGTTCGAGCACGCTCACCTCGGGGACGGTCTCCCCGGCCCGGATGAGCTCGATCCGGCCCATGACCTTGGAGCGCAGATCGCTGGGGACGTCGTCATGGCCGCAGCAGCGCTTGACGAGCTTCTTGACGGCCTGCTCCAGGCCGTACTTCTCCAGGCACGGCGAGCACTCGTCGAGATGCACCTGGAAGTCTGCGCACTCCCCGGCGGGCATCTCCCGGTCGAGGTACTCGTAGAGGTGGTCAAGGACCTCTGAGCAGTCCTTCTCGTGCGGCTCTCCGCAGCTCATGATCCCGAGCCTTTCCGGTCGTGCGCGTCCGACGTCTGCGCGGCCTGCGGGTCACCGGCCGCCGCCCCCGCCGGGACCAGCCCGCGCTCACGGGCGTAATCCTCCAGCATGCCGCGCAGTTGGCGCCGGCCGCGGTGCAGACGGGACATCACCGTGCCGATGGGTGTCCCCATGATGTCCGCGATCTCCTTGTACGCAAAGCCCTCCACGTCCGCCAGGTAGACCGCGATACGGAATTCCTCGGGGATCGCCTGGAGTGCGGCCTTCACGTCCGAGTCGGGGAGGTGGTCGAGCGCCTGCGACTCGGCGGAACGCAGCCCGGTCGACATATGCGACTCGGCGCGCGCCAGTTGCCAGTCCTCGATCTCCTCGGCGGCACTGCGCTGCGGCTCACGCTGCTTCTTGCGGTAGGAGTTGATGAAGGTGTTGGTGAGGATGCGGTAGAGCCACGCCTTGAGGTTGGTGCCCTCCCGGAACTGGTGGAAGGACGCATACGCCTTCGCGTACATCTCCTGCACCAGGTCCTCCGCGTCGGCCGGGTTGCGCGTCATGCGCAGCGCGGCGGAGTACATCTGGTCCAGGAAGGTGAGCGCGTCCCGCTCGAAGCGCGCATTGCGCTCGGCGGCGCTCTCCTGGACCTGCTCCTCAGCCGTGCCGTCGGTCCCTGCGTCGGTACCGGTGACCGGACCCACCTCCTCCAACACCGTCCTGGATCCGGATGCGGACCCACCCGATTCGGAGAATAGACGACGATCCGGTGCCGCCGCCGCTCCAGCCAGGGCGGGCTGCGTGACCTGCATCTGCGACCACGGCAGATCGGCGGCCGGGCGGGCCGGGCAAGCGATTCCCATGCGGCGGACTCCCATTCCTCGTCGTTCACCGGACGTACTCGAGCACTACGCCTGGCACAACAGCCGTGATCGCCGCGGCATTCCCGGTCCGCTGTCAAGACTTCGGACGGACAATGGGTTGACAAATGCGCTTGCCGCTTCGGCAATAGAAGGGTGAACGATCAGGCATACGAGCGGGTACTCGCCGAGGTGGGCCCGCGGCTGCGGCGGATGCGCCAGGAGCGCGGGGTGACGCTGACCGCGCTCTCCGAGGCGACCGGCATCTCGGTGAGCACCCTGTCGCGCCTGGAGTCCGGCGGCCGCAAGGCCACCCTCGAACTGCTGCTGCCGCTGGCGCAGGCCCATCAGGTGCCGCTGGACGAGCTGGTGGGGGCGCCGGAGGTCGGCGATCCCCGGGTGCGGGCGGCCCCGATGCGGCTCGGGGACAGGACCGTGATCCCGCTGACCCGGCAGCCGGGCGCGCTGCAGGCGTTCAAGCTGATCCTCGATCCGGTCGACGGTCCGCGTGAGCAGCGCACACACGAGGGCTACGAGTGGCTGTACGTGCTCTCCGGGCGGCTGCGGCTGCTGCTCGCCGACCGCGATGTGGAGCTGCGGGCCGGGGAGGCGGCGGAGTTCGACACCCGGCTGCCGCACTGGTTCGGCCCGGCGGGCGACGAGCCGGTGGAGCTGCTGAGCCTCTTCGGCAGACAGGGCGAGCGGATGCATGTCCGGGCCCGGCCGCGCGGACAGGACGGGTGAACCGGGCCGAACCCGCGGGCCGGGGAGCCGCCCGCCCCGGCCGCCGGGCCGCCGGGGCCCGCCGCTACGGCACGTACCGGCCCGGCAGCCACCCGAACCGCCCGCGCCGCCCCGGCAGCCGGACCGTCAGCCGAACACCCCGTCCAGCCAGCCCGCCACCGCGTCCGTGATCACGGCCATCGACTCCGCCTCCCCGACGCCTGCCTTCTTCGGTACCGCGAAGCCGTGATCACCGTGAGCCACCTCGGCGAGCTCCGTCCCCGGCGGGAACTCCTCCGGCCGGCCGAACGGGTCCCGGCCGCCCTGGACGACCAGCGTCGGCACCCCGGCACCGGTCAGCTCGTCGGCCCGGGACTTCTCGGGCCGGCCCGGTGGATGCAGCGGGAAGCTCAGCGCCACTACGGCCCGGGCCCCCAGCTCACGCGCCGTACGGCAGGCCACCCGAGCCCCGGCGCTCCGGCCACCGGCGACCACCGGCAGCCCCGGCTTCGCCAGCGCCGGCCACAGCGCGGTCCAGCCGGTGTCCAGGGTCTTCGGCGCGGGCGCCACTTTCTTGCCCGCCACCCGCCACGGCTGCTCGACCAGCGCCACGCAGTAGCCACGGGCCGGCAGCGCGGCCGCCAGCGCCTGGAGGTCACGCGCCTCGATGCCGCCGCCGGCGCCATGACTCAGCGCCACCACGGCCCGCGCCGGCTCCACCGTGCGATACCAGGTGATCCGGGCATCGCCCGCCGGTGTCGCGACCGTCTCGGTCTCCCTCGCCCCAGTGCTCATACGCCCATCCTGCCCGCGCCGCGGCGGGAAGGGCAGCGCGGCGGGCCGGTGCGGCGGCTCAGAACAGCGTGCCGACCTCGGGTCCGTCGAGCTCGGTGACCAGCTCGGGACCGTTGTTGCGGACGTTGCTGACCCCGGTCGGCACGGGATGGGCACGCATCAGCCCGGCCGGCGGCGGCGTCAGCAGTGCGCGCACCTCGTCCGGGTCGGTACGGGCCGGGTCGAGCCAGGCGTCCCAGCGGTCCGGGGTCAGCACCAGCGGCATCCGGGGGTGGATCTCGGCCAGCGACTGCGGCCCGTCGCCCCCGTCCGCCCCGGTCAGCGGTGTGGTCTCGGCCTCCGTGGTGACCACGGTGCAGGTCACCCACCAGGCCAGCGGGTGATCGCCGGGCAGCGTCCGGTCCCGCCAGAACTCGTACAGCCCGGCCATCGCCATCACGGAGCCGTCCGCGGGCGTCACGAAATACGGCTGCTTACGGGGCCGCTTCTTCTTGCCCTGCTCCTCCAGCTGCCGTTCCGCGGCGTCGGTGACCCACTCGAAATACCCGTCTCCGGGCAGCAGGCAGCGACGGGTCGCGAAGGCCTGCCGGAAGGACGGCTTCTCGTGCACCGTCTCGGCCCGGGCATTGATCATCTTCGCGGCGCCCTCGGGTGATTTCGACCACGAGGGGACCAGGCCCCACTTCAGCGCCCGCAGCTGGCGCGCCGGACCGCCCGGTGGGAAGTCCCCGGCCGCCGCGCCCTTGAGGGGACGTTCGAGCACCGCGTGCACCGGGTCCGTCGGGGCCACGTTCCAACTGGGCGCGAGGGTCTCCGCCGGCTCCCACCGCTGAACACCGAAGAGTCCCACCAGCTCCTCGGGGCGACGACTCGCTGCATACCTACCGCACATGCGTGCCACACTGCCATGCCACACGAAGGGGAGACATGGACACCGACCACCTCACGGACATATGGAGCCGCGTGTTCGGGACCCAGCCCGATCCCTCGCTCTGGCTGGTCATCGCCACGGCGGTGCTCGCGCTCGGCGCCGTCGTCCCGCGCACCGCCTGGCGGCTGGCGCGCAACGCCGTCACCATCGCGCACGAGGGCGGGCACGGGCTGATCGCGCTGCTCACCGGCCGCCGCCTGGACGGCATCCGGCTGCACTCCGACACCTCGGGGCTGACCGTCTCGCGGGGCAAGCCGACCGGTCTGGGCATGGTGCTGACCGCCGCGGCCGGCTACATCGCGCCGTCGCTGCTCGGTCTGGCGGGCGCCGCGCTCCTCGCCGCGGGGCACATCACGGCGCTGCTGTGGGGCGCCACCATGCTGCTCCTGGCGATGCTGATCATGATCAGGAACGCCTACGGCGTGCTCACGGTCGTGCTCACCGGCGCCGCGTTCGTGCTGGTCTCCTGGCTGACGACGCCGGATGTGCAGGCGGCGTTCGCGTATGTGGTGGTGTGGTTCCTCCTGCTGGGCGGGGTGCGGCCGCCGTTCGAGCTCCAGGGGAAGCGGCGCCGGGGCGGGGCCGTGGACTCCGACCCGGACCAGTTGGCGCGGCTGACCCATGTCCCGGCGGCCATCTGGCTCGGCCTCTTCCACGTGGTGACGCTGTGCTCGCTGATCGGCGGCGGGCGCTGGCTGCTCGGTCTCTGACGTCAACCGCCCCGCGCCGGGGGCCGGTTCCGCCGCCGCCCCGGCCGGTGGTTCCGCCGGCGACGCGGTTCCGGCACGTGAGCGCACTGCCCGTGCCGTGTTTCACAGGGGTTGCGGCGCTTTTGATCAAGATCGGCACCCTTGCCCAGCCATTAAAGTAAGGGCATGACCGAGAGCCCCACACATCCCGCCCTGTGGCCCGCCCCCCTCGCCTCCGGGGCCGTCGATGCCACCGTCACCGTGCCCGGCTCCAAATCGGTCACCAATCGCGGCCTGGTCCTGGCCGCCCTCTCCGCCGAGCCCGGCTGGCTGCGCCGGCCGCTGCGCTCCCGTGACACGCTCCTGATGGCCGAGGCCCTGCGCACCCTGGGCGTCGGCATCGAGGAGACCGCTTCCTCCAGCTCGACCGGTTCCACGGAGGGCGCCGGGCAGCCCGGTGGCGGGGAGGCCTGGCGGGTGATCCCGGCGGGCCTGCACGGCCCGGCCACCATCGACGTCGGCAATGCCGGAACGGTCATGCGCTTCCTGCCGCCGGTCGCCGCGCTCGCCGACGGCCCGATCCGTTTCGACGGCGACCCGCGCTCCTACGAGCGTCCGCTCGGCGGTGTGATCGACGCGCTGCGCGCCCTGGGGGCCCGGATCGACGACGACAACCGCGGGGCGCTGCCCATGACGGTCTTCGGCAGCGGCGGCCTGGACGGCGGCCGGGTCGAGATCGACGCGTCCTCGTCCTCCCAGTTCGTCAGCGCGCTGCTGCTGTCCGCACCGCGCTTCAACCAGGGCGTCGAGGTCCGGCACGTGGGCGCGGCGCTGCCCTCCATGCCGCACATCCGGATGACCGTCGACATGCTGCGCAGCGTCGGCGCGCAGGTGGACACCCCGGAGGCGGGCGGCGAGCCCAACGTCTGGCGGGTCACCCCGGGCGCGCTGCTGGGCCGTGATCTGGTCGTCGAGCCGGATCTGTCGAACGCCCAGCCGTTCCTCGCCGCGGCGCTGGTCACCGGCGGCCGGGTCACCATCCCGGACTGGCCCGAGCACACCACGCAGCCCGGTGACGCGCTGCGCGAGATCTTCACCACCATGGGCGGTTCGTGCGAGCTGACCGACCGGGGGCTGACCTTCACCGGCAGCGGCCGGATCCACGGCATCGACGTCGACCTGAGCGAGGTCGGCGAGCTGACCCCCGGCATCGCCGCGGTCGCCGCGCTGGCCGACTCCCCCTCCACGCTGCGCGGGGTGGCGCACCTCCGGCTGCACGAGACCGACCGGCTGGCCGCCCTCACCAAGGAGCTCAACGAGCTCGGCGGCGATGTCACCGAGACCGCGGACGGTCTGCACATCCGCCCGCGCCCCCTGCACGGCGGGGTCTTCCACACCTACGAGGACCACCGGCTGGCCACCGCCGCTGCGGTCATCGGCCTGGCCGTCGACGGTGTGCAAGTGGAGAACGTCGCCACCACCGCCAAGACACTCCCGGACTTCCCGGCGATGTGGACGGACATGCTCGACCCGGCGGCCGTGCCGGCCCGGAGAGGCTGAGGCTGACGCCGCCATGCGCCGCTACGGAAAGAACCCCGACGAGGACGACATCCGCGTCCGCCCCAACCCCAAGGGCAACCGCCCCCGCACCAACCGCCGCCCCAAGCACGAGGACGCGGGCGAGGGCCTGGTCCTGACCGTCGACCGGGGCCGGCTGACCTGCCTCATCGAGGGCCGTACGGTCACCGCGATGAAGGCCCGTGAGCTGGGCCGCAAGAGCGCGGTGGTCGGCGACCGGGTCGCCGTCGTGGGCGATCTGAGCGGCACCAAGGACACCCTCGCCCGGATCGTCCGGGTCGAGCCGCGCTCCTCGACGCTGCGCCGTACGGCCGACGATGACGACCCGTTCGAGCGGGTCGTGGTCGCCAACGCCGACCAGCTCGCGATCGTCACCGCGCTCGCCGACCCCGAGCCGCGCCCCCGGCTCATCGACCGCTGTCTGGTCGCCGCCTACGACGCGGGCCTCGACCCGCTGCTGGTGCTGACCAAATCCGATCTGGCGTCCGCGGACACCCTGCTGGAGTCCTACGGCGCGCTCGGCGTCCCCTACGTCGTCACCAATCGCGACGAACTCGCCGACGGCAGCGCCGCCGAGCGGATCAGGGCCAGCCTCGCGGGCCGTATGACGGCGTTCGTCGGACACTCCGGAGTGGGCAAGACGACCCTGGTCAACGCCCTGGTCCCGGAGCGCCGCCGGGCCACCGGGCATGTCAACGCGGTCACCGGCCGCGGGCGGCACACCACCACCTCCGCGCTGGCGCTGCCGCTGCCCGACGACTCGGGCTGGGTCATCGACACCCCCGGCGTCCGGTCCTTCGGGCTGCATCACGTCGACCCGTCCCGGGTCATCCACGCCTTCCCGGATCTGGAGCCGGGCACCGCGGACTGCCCGCGGGCCTGTAGCCATGACGAACCGGACTGCGCGCTGGACGAGTGGGTCAGCGACGGCCACGCCGATCCGGCCCGCCTCTACTCCCTGCGCCGCCTCCTGGCCACCCGTGAGCGACGCGAGGGCGACTGATCGCCGAAGTTTGCCGCCGCCCGTGTGAGGTAAAGGCATAATCACACCAAGGTCGGCGCAGCGGTCCATCGCGCCCTGATCGCCCGGACGGGGCCATAGGGAGTGATTCTGACGCCCCGTCGTCGCTCACCTGAGACAGGCGCTGGGTCGGTCCGCCGGACAGGCCCTGGCTGACGGAGGCAATGGGACATGGCGATGGCGTGGCTGCTGGTCGTGGTGGCGGGGATCCTGGAGACCGGCTTCGCGGTCAGCCTCAAGCTGACGCACGGCTTCACCCGGCTGTTCCCGACCATCGCGTTCGCGGCCTTCGCGCTCGGCAGTTTCGGTCTGCTGACGCTGGCGCTGCGCCGGCTCGACGTCGGCCCGGCGTATGCGGTGTGGACGGGTATCGGTGCGGCCGGTACGGCGATCTACGGCATGGTCTTCCTCGGCGATGTGGTCTCCACCCTGAAGATCGTCTCCATCACGATGGTGATCGCCGGGGTGGTCGGACTCCAGCTGTCGGGGTCCGCCCACTGAACCGGCACCCCGCCCGCAGCCCTCGCCCGGCGCCGTCCGCCGCCCTGGTCCCCGCCCGCCCGTCATCCGCCGCCCTGCTCCTGGTTCCCCTCCCGCCGCGAAGCTGACGCCTCGTCAGCAGTGCTCCCCCGGCCGCACATCGCCCGGCATCCGGGCGAAGGCGCCCCGTACGAGCCGGGACACCACCTCCGTCTCCAGCTCCCGGCGCGACCGCCGGGCCGGTACGCGCTCCGCGGGCGGCGCCGCCCCCGGCGCCACGGGAGCGACCACACAGGCCAGGGTCAGCCGCGCCGCGGTCTCGCAGGCGGTGCACAGAGCGGGCAGCGCCTCCTCGGGCCAGTCCGGTTCCAGCGCCGCGACCGCCTGGTCGCAGAAGCGGCCGACGAGTTCGGCGGGCCCCGGCAGCGGCCCGTCGCCCGGCGGCGCGGTCCGCTGGGCGGGGATGCCGGGCCGGCTGGAGTGCGGCGGCGCGGCACCGGCGCCCGCGGGGGCCGGCAGCCGGTCGCTCCAGCACCCGGTCAGTACGGCCCTGACCAGCGGGTTGGCGCGCGCGGTCCGCAGTGTCCAGGCGGCCGCGGCCGCCACCCGGCCCGCCGCGTCGCGCCTGGCGCCGGCGGCCGGGGAGCCCTGGGACAGCGCCCGCGCGACCCCGGCGAGGTAGTTGTCGGTCTCCCGGCGGACGAGGGCGCGGGCCAGCCCCTCCTTGCTGCCGAACTCGTTGTAGAGCGTCTGCCGGGACACCCCGGCCGCGGCCGCGACATCGACCATCCGCACGGCCGTCCAGGCCCGTTCCGTCAGCGCCGTGTAGGCGGCGTCCAGCAAGGATTCACGCGCTGCGGGCATCCGTCGCCTCCCCGGCCGCCGGCCCCGGGTAGCCGGTGTGCGCACAGAATTGACGCACCGCCAGATGCTGTCAAGGGCCGTCGCGGCAGCGGCGGGCGGGCCGCCACACGCCGGGCGGCGCATGGTCGTGTGGCTCCGGCGTATACCAATGGATACTGTTCGCACATGCCCGACTATCACGATGATCTTCGCCTCGGCCATGTTCTCGCGGACGCCGCGGACGCCGCCACCATGGAGCGCTTCAAGGCCCTCGACCTCAAGGTCGAGACCAAACCGGACATGACACCGGTGAGTGAGGCGGACAAGGCCGCCGAAGAGCTGATCCGCAGCCAGCTCCAGCGGGCCCGGCCACGGGACGCGGTGCTCGGCGAGGAATTCGGCAGCGAGGGCGCGGGGCCGCGCCGCTGGATCATCGACCCGATCGACGGCACGAAGAACTATGTCCGCGGGGTGCCGGTCTGGGCGACGCTGATCGCGCTGATGGAGCGCGGGGAGGGCGGTGACCGCCCGGTGGTCGGCATCGTCTCGGCACCGGCACTCAACCGCCGCTGGTGGGCCGCCGACGGCCTGGGCGCCTTCACCGGCCGCAGCCTGACCTCCGCGACCCGTCTCCGGGTCTCCCAGGTCGGCCGCATCCAGGACGCCTCGTTCGCGTACTCGTCACTGACCGGCTGGGAGGAGCGCGGCAAGCTGGCCGGCTTCCTCGATCTGAGCCGGGACTGCTGGCGCACCCGGGGCTACGGGGACTTCTGGCCGTACATGATGATCGCCGAGGGTTCGGTGGACATCTGCGCGGAGCCGGAGCTGTCGCTGTGGGACATGGCGGCCTGTGCGGTGGTGGTGAAGGAGGCCGGCGGACAGTTCACCGGCCTGGACGGCAAGCCGGGCCCGCACAGCGGCAACGCGGCGGCCTCGAACGGTCTGCTGCACGAGGATCTGCTGGGTTATCTCGGCGACTCCCCGCACTGACCTGCGGCGGGGCGCGCATTAGGACAACCGTCCAGCAGTTGCCCCTTGTTGCATCGGCGGAGGCATGTGAACATGAGAATCCCCCACTTTGTGAACTTGTGAATCCCTTCGCAAGCACATTCACCAAGGAGGTGGCTCCACTCCATGCCCATGCACGTCAAAGACGCCATGAGCACGGTGGTCCTCACCATCGGGCCCGCTCACACCCTCCGCCAGGCGGCGCAGCTGATGGCGGCCCGCCGTATCGGCGCGGCCGTGGTCCTCGACAACGACACCTGCGGCATCGGCATCCTCACCGAGCGCGACATCCTCAACTCCCTCGGCGCGGGCGAGAACCCCGACCGGGAGACCGCCCAGACCCACACCACCCCGGACGTGGTCTTCGCCGCTCCGGACTGGACCCTGGACGATGCCGCGGACGCCATGGTGCGCGGCGGCTTCCGCCATCTGATCGTGCTCAACGACCAGGAACCGGTCGGCGTGGTCTCCGTACGCGACATCATCCGCTGCTGGTCGACCACCACGGAACGGGCCCGCCCCGTACCCGCCTGACGCACACACAGCTCCGCCCCCCCCGGAGCCGCAACACGAAGAGGCCGAAGCCCCATGGCATCCGGCCTCTTCGCTTATTTACGGCAGCGACAATTGAGCAACCCCCACGGCGCGCAACCACCTCCGCGAAAGCGATGGGGGTCCCCCCGCGCCTTAAGCGTGGGGGAGGTTTAGCCGCACAGGGCGCCCGTTCAGCCGCGCAGGGCCTGGACCGCGGCTTCCAGTCGCTTGCCGTAGTCCGCGTCCGCCTTGCGGAAGTTCTCGATCGCCCGCTGGGCGATGTCATCGCGGGAGACCTGGGCGATGAAGCCCGCCAGGTTGTCGATCAGGCGCTCCTTCTCGTCCTCCGCCATCAGGCGGTAGAGGGTGCCGGCCTGGACGAAGTCGTCGTCCTCCGCGTGCGAGGGCGCGACATGCTCGCCGGTGGGGCCGGTCACGGCGGCCGGCTGCCACAGCGGACGGCCGGTCTCGACCGGGCCGCCGAAGCTGTTGGGCTCGTAGTTCTTCCGCCCGGCGTGACGGCCGTCGTAGAGCACACCGTCCCGGCCGTGGCTGCGCGCCTCGGTGGCGTGCGGGCGGTTCACCGGCAGGTGGTCGGCGTTGATGCCGACGCGGTAGCGGTGCGCGTCGCCGTACGCGAAGAGACGGCCCTGGAGCATCTTGTCGGGGGACGGGCCGATACCCGGCACGAAGTGGTGCGGGGAGAAGATCGACTGCTCGACCTCGGCGAAGATGTTCTGCGGGTTGCGGTTGAGCTCCAGCTTGCCGATCTCGATGGGCGGGTAGTCCTCGTGCGGCCAGACCTTGGTCAGGTCGAAGGGGTTGAAGCGGTAGTCGGCCGCCTCGGCCGCGGGCATGATCTGCACCTGGACGGTCCAGCTCGGGAAGTCGCCGCGCTCGATGGACTCCCGCAGATCGCGCTGGTGGCTGTCCGGGTCGAGGCCGGAGGTCTCCGCGGCCTCGGAGGTCGTGAGGTTCTTGATGCCCTGGTCGGTCTTGAAGTGGTACTTGACCCAGAAGACCTCGCCGGCCTCGTTGTTCCACTGGAAGGTGTGCGAGCCGTAGCCGTTCATGTGGCGGTAGGAGGCGGGGATGCCGCGGTCGCCGAACAGCCAGGTGACCTGGTGGGTGGACTCGGGCGACAGGCCCCAGAAGTCCCAGACGTTGTCCGCCTCCTGCGAGCCGGTGTACGGGTCGCGCTTCTGGGTGTGGATGAAGTCCGGGAACTTGATGGCGTCCTTGATGAAGAACACCGGGGTGTTGTTGCCGACGAGGTCGTAGTTGCCCTCTTCGGTGTAGAACTTCAGCGCGAAGCCGCGCGGGTCACGCACCGCGTCGGCGGAGCCGAGGTTGCCCGCGACCGTGGAGAAGCGCAGGAACGTCTCGGTCTGCTTACCGACCTCGGAGAGGAACGCGGCGCGGGTGTACTTGGTCACGTCCGCGGTGACCGTGAAGGTGCCGTACGCACCGGCGCCGCGGGCGTGCACGATGCGCTCCGGGATGCGCTCCCGGTTGAAGTGCGCGAGCTTCTCGATCAGGAGCTGGTCCTGGATGAGGCCGGGTCCGCCGATGCCCGCCGTCTCACTGTTCTGGTTGTCCCCGACCGGGGCCCCGGACTCCGTGGTCAGCGGTCCAGTGGTGCTCTCTACCGACACGTGCGCCTCCTGAAAAGTCTTCTCCACCTGCCCTTGGCTTGCGCCGGTCACGATCCTACATTGGACAATGTCTAAGTCAAGAAGGATGTGAAACTCGTACACGATCCGGTGATGGATCCCCCACTGCTACGCTGGGTCTATCTGACTGATAGGTGAATGGCATGAGTGACCTGCTTGAACGGCTCCGGGGACGCGGCTGGCGGCTGACCGCGCAGCGACGCGTCGTCGCCGAGGTCCTCGACGGGGACCACGTCCACTACACCGCTGACGAAGTGCACGCGCTGGCGTCGTCCCGGCTGCCCGAGATCTCCCGCGCGACGGTCTACAACACCCTGGGCGAGCTGGTGTCGCTCGGCGAGGTGCTCGAAGTGAGCACCGACGGCCGGGCCAAGCGCTACGACCCCAACGCCCACCACGACCACCAGCACCTGGTCTGCTCGCAGTGCGGCACGATCCGGGACGTCCACCTCCAGGGCGACCCGCTGTCCGCCCTGCCCGAGCCGGAGCGCTACGGCTTCCAGGTATCCGAGGTCACCGTGACCTACCGGGGCATCTGCCCCACCTGCAGCGCCCCGTCCTGACGCCCGCGCAAGCCGGCCCCCGTCCGGGCCGCTCCCGCACCCGATCACCTCATAGGCCCCAGCGAGCCCACGCCCACCCGGCCGTGGGCTCCTTCGCATGCCCGGCCGATCCGTCGCCCGCGCCCTCACCGTCACCCCTCCCCGCCTCCCCACACCGCACAACCCTGCCCGCAAGCCCCTTGCCCGAATCTGACGCACCGTCATATCGTCGGCGGGCCGCGCTTTCCGGCCACCGGGCCCCACCGGCCCCGGGCCGCGCACCACGGCGGCACCCTGTCCGCACTCCGCAAGGAGCACCCCGTGGGAGAGCCGCCCCCTTCCTCCGCGACGCACCGACCGGCCGCCGGCCCCGCCACCCCACCCGCCCTGCGCGCCCGCGCCCTGGCCCGCTCCTTCGGCCGCGGCCGCAAGGCGCTGGCCGCCCTCGGCCCCGTCGACGCCGAGATCGCGCCGGGCGAATGCGTCTGTGTCGTCGGCCCCTCCGGCTGCGGGAAGTCGACCCTGCTGCGCATCGCCGCCGGGCTGCTGCGCCCCAGCGCCGGCGAACTGGAACTCCGGGTGAGCGCCGACCGCCCGGCCGCGATGATCTTCCAGGACTACGGCATCTACGACTGGAAGACGGTGCTGGGCAATGTCCGCTTCGGCCTCGACCTCCAGCGCGTCCCCCGTAAGGAGGCCGACGAACGGGCCCGCTCCTGGCTCACCCGTATGGGGCTCGCCGACTTCGCCGGCGCCTACCCGGCCACGCTCTCCGGCGGGATGCGCCAGCGCGTCGCCCTGGCCCGCGCCCTCGCCGTGGACCCCGGAATCCTGCTGATGGACGAGCCGTTCGCGGCCCTCGACGCCCAGCTGCGCACCGTCCTCCAGGACGAACTGCTCGACCTCACCCAGACCACCGGCACCACCACCCTCTTCATCACCCACAGCCTCGAAGAAGCCCTGGTACTCGGCGACCGGGTGCTGGTCATGTCCGCCCGCCCCGGCCGGATCATCGCCGAACGCCGCCCGCCGTTCGGCCGCCCCCACACCGGCGAGGTCCGTACCACCCCCGAATTCACCGCCCTCAAGGCGGAGTTGTGGCAGCTGCTGCGGGACGAGGTCGACCGGGGCGGCCCCGCGCACCGGACCACCGAGGGGGCCGTCTCCGTATGACCGCCGCCCTCCCCCGGCCCGGCCACGAGGACGACCGGCCCGCCGCGGCCGACCGCCTCCTCGTCCGCCGCCCCGGCCCCCGGGAACTGCGCCCCGGGCGCACCTACCGCCGTCGGCGCACCCTGGAGATCTCGCTGGCCGCCGCCGTACCGCTGCTGCTCGTGCTGCTGTGGCAGCTGGCCGCCGACCGGACCTGGCTCGACGCCCGCATCTACCCCGCGCCCACGACGATCCTGGCCGACGGCTGGGACCGCGCCCTGGCCGGCGAACTGTGGCCGGACATGGGAGCCACCCTCCGGCGCGTGCTGGCCGGCTATGCCGCCGGGACCGTCACCGGCTATCTCCTGGGCCTGCTGATGGGCTCGCTGTCACTCGTACGGGCCGCCCTCGAACCCCTCCTGGACGCCCTGTACGTGGTTCCCAAGCTGGCCCTGCTGCCGGTCTTCCTCAACATGTTCGGGCTCGGCGAGGGCCCGCAGGTCGCCCTCGTCGCCACCACCGTCTTCTTCTTCGTCTGGATCTCGACCATGGCGGCAGTACTGGCCATCCCCTCCGGCCACCGCGAGGCAGGCCAGGTCTTCGGCGCGGGCCCCTGGCAGATGTTCCGGCACGTCCTGCTGCCCGCCTCGCTGCCCGCCGTCCTCGTGGGCGCCCGGATCGCCGCGGGCGTGGCCGTCCTGGTCATCGTCGCCTCGGAACAGATCGCCGCCACCGACGGCCTCGGGCATCTGATCTTCGACTCCCGCGCCCTGTTCCAGAACGACGTGATGTTCGTCGGCATCGTCTGCGTGGCCGTCCTCGGTGTGCTCTTCTCCGAGCTCGTACGGCTGGCCGGGCGCTTCCTCACCCCCTGGGCACCCCGTGACCGCGGCCGCCCCCGGAGCTGATCCCGCACCCCGTCCGACCGAACGCCGCCCCGTACGGAGGTCCCATGCGCATCCGCACCACCACAGCCGCGCTGATCACCGCACTCGCCCTCGCCGCCGGCTGCGCCGCCCCCGACGGCCACCCCTCCGCCGCCCGGCCGCGCACCATCAAGCCCGTCGCGGGCTGCGGCCCGGCCGCCTGGACCGACCCCGCCGACCTCGCCCCGGACCGCGCCCCGGCCCGCTGCGCCAAGGGCGCGCCCGCCCCGCGCCCGCTCACGAAACGCCGGACGCTCACCGTCGCCACCGGCACCCTCAACGCCGAGTACGTGGCCCCGCTGCGGCTGGCCCTCTCCAGGGGCGAGTTCAAGAAGGAGGGCCTGGATGTCCGGCTGAAGGTACTGCCCACCCCGGAGGCGCTGCCGCTGCTGGCCAAGGGCGAACTGGACGCCCTCTGGGCCGCCCCCGAGGCCGCCGTCGTCAACGGCGTCCACGGCGGCTTCGACCTCCGCTGGGTGGCCGGCAACTTCTCCCCCGCCCCGAAGTCCCGGAGCGGCCTGTGGGTGCGCCTCAAGAGCGGGGAGCGCGCCTCTTCGGCCTCCCTGGAGGGGACGAAGCTGGGCACCATGATCGGAAAAGGCTCCGTGATCATGTACCCGATGGCCAGGACCTTCGCCGGCCACGGCGCCCGCCTGGACTCGGCCGCCTTCCAGCAGCTCGGCTCCGCCGACGTCCTGACCGCCCTGACCGGCGGCGGGGTGGACTCCGCCTGGCTGCTCGACCCGGTCTGGCGGCGGGTCGACGGCGACGGGAAATACGCCTTCCTCGGCGGCCAGCCCCGGGGCGAACCCCTCGGCGGCGCCCTCTACGGCCCGGCGCTGCTCCAGCGGGACCCGGACGCCGGTGTCGCCTTCCTGCGCGCCTACCTCCGCACGGTCAACACCTACTTCGCCGGCGACTACAAGGCCGACCGGGCCTTCGTCGCCGAGCTGGCGAAGCTGCTGGACGTCGACGCGAAGATCCTCACCTCGGTGCCCTCGCTCCGGATGGACTGGGAGATCAGAAAGGGCACCACGGACCGGCTCCAGAGGGCCTACCGCGACGCCGGCGTCACCAAAGGAGCACCGCTGCCGGAGAACCGGCTCGTCGACCGCAGTCTGTACGCGGAGGCGGTCGGCCACCGGCTGCGGAGATGAGTACGACGAAGGCCCGGATTCTCGGAGAATCCGGGCCTTCGTCTTTCAGTAGCGGGGACAGGATTTGAACCTGCGACCTCTGGGTTATGAGCCCAGCGAGCTACCGAGCTGCTCCACCCCGCGTCGTTGTGTTCCACACTTTAACCCCGGCCCGACGACCAGCGCAAATTCCTTCCGGAGGGCCCGGGACCCGGCCTGTTCGCCGGGTTCCGGGCTTCCGGACACCTCTGCCGCCCGCTACGCGCTGAGCTCCTCCTGGAGCGCCGTACGCAGCCGCGCCGCACGCTCCGCCACCTCCGGCGGGCCCAGCTCCACGGCGTGCGCACACCAGCTCTGCGCCTCCGCGAGCGCCCCGCGCCGGGCGGCGAGCAGCGCCAGCCGGAGCGCCGCCCGGCCGTGCCCGGCCTCGGCGGCGCGCTGCCACCACAGGGCGGCCTCCGGCAGGCTGCCCTCGCGGGCCAGCAACAGCCCGAGGTTGAAGGCGCCGTTACGGCTCCCGGCCTCGGCCGCCGCGCGGTACCACTCAGCGGCCTCGACGGTCTCCCCGCGCGCCGCCGCGAACATGCCAACCCGGACCTGGGCGCGACGGTGACCCTGGCGCGCGGCCCGCTCGTACCACTGCACGCTCTCGTCATCCGCCGCGCGCTCCCCGTCCGCCAGCCCCTCGCCCGCGGCCGCCGCCTGGCGGTCGAGGAGGTCGGCGAGCCGGAAGGCCGCCTCGGCGCTGCCGCCACCGGCCGCACAGCGCAGATTCCGCTCCGCGTCCTGGAGCTCACCGTCCCGCAGCTGCACGATGGCGACCTGTAGCGCCGCCTCGGTGTGCCCGGCCGCGGCCGCCCGCTCGTACCAGGTGTGCGCCGTACGCTCCGCGCCCCGCCCGGCGAAGAGGATGCCGAGGTTGAACGCGGCGTCCACACTGCCCGCCTCGGCAGCCTTGGAGAACCACGGCTCGGCCCCCGCGGCGTCGCCGCGCTGAAGCAGCAGAATGGCCAGCGCGTTGGCCGCCTCACGGTGCCCGGCGTAGGCGGCCCGGCGGTACCACTGCTCGCCGCGCCCCTCCCGGCCCTGCCCGGCGCAGAGCAGCCCGATGTTGTAGGCGCCGTTGACATCCCCGGCGTCCAGAGCGACGCGGTACCAGCGCTCGGCGGTCTGCAGCTCACCGCGGTCGGCGTGCAGCGCCCCGAGCGCATTGGCAGCGTTGCCATCGCCGTCCTGGGCGGCGCGCCGCCACCATTCCGCGGCGCTCTCCTCGTCGCCCGCGTCGCGCAGCAGGAAGCCCAGCGCACAGGCGGCGCGCGCCTCCCCGTCCTTGGCGGCGGACAAGTACCAGCGCCCCGCCTCCTGGACGTCACCGCGCTCCTCCAGCAGCGCGCCCAGCTGGAGCGCGGCCCGCCGGTGGCCGCGCGCGGCGGCCTGGCGGTACCACTGCTCGGCCTCCTCCTGCTGCCTCAGCTCCCCGTACGCGGGGACCGTGCGGTGGTCCGCGTCGCGCCCGTCCTCGATGAGCCGGGCCAGGCGGTACGCGGCCTCGCGGTGGCCACGCTCGGCGGCCGTACGGAACCAGCGCTCGGCACCGATGTCACCGCGGTGCTCCAGGAGGTCGGCGAGGGCGTAGGCGCCCAGGCAGTGGCCGGACTCGGCGGACTGGCGCAGCCAGTATTCGGCGGCCGGCTCGTCGCCGCGCTCGCGGTAGTGGCGCCCGAGGGCGTGCGCGGCGGCGGCGGAACCGGCCACGGCGGCGATCCGCCACCAGCCGGCCGCCTCGTCCCCGTAGCCCCGCTGGTGGAGCAGCACGCCCAGGTTATTGGCCGCGGCGCGGTCCCCGGCGGCGGCAGCGGAGCGCAGATGCGGCTCGGCGCCGTCGAGGTCACCGCGGCGCAGCAGCATCGCACCGAGCGCGCTCATCGCGGCGGTGTCGCCCGCCTCGGCGGCCCGGCGGTGGCCGGACTCGGTCACGGCATCGGACGCCTCGGCGGCCTCGGCGGCCTCCATCGCGTCCATCTGCAGGTCGGATTCGCGCCCGTCATCGGGCGCATGCACAAACCGGTCCGTCTCCAACAACCTTGCCTTGTCCCCCATAAGACCCATCGTCGCATCACCTGTAACCCGCGTACACCTGGTATACCGCAGCCAGTGAGGTCACTTCAGCGGTTTGTCGACTTCCCGACACGACGACTTGGCAAACTCAAGCACACAGCTTCCCCACATGGGTTGTACGACCCGGCCTTTGCCCGGGATCGACCTGAACACATGACGATCGACCCGCACACATGACGAAGGCCCGGATCCTTGAGGATCCAGGCCTTCGTCTTTCAGTAGCGGGGACAGGATTTGAACCTGCGACCTCTGGGTTATGAGCCCAGCGAGCTACCGAGCTGCTCCACCCCGCGTCGTT
>NZ_JBVHZH010000054.1:39466-55861 GCF_055574515.1 Streptomyces sp. NPDC029466 | reverse complement strand
CCCCCCCCCCCCCCCCCCCCCCCCCCCCCCCCCCCCCCCCCCCCCCCCCCCCCCCCCCCCCCCCCCCCCCCCCCCCCCCCCCCCCCCCCCGCTCCGACTTGAGTACGTTCGTACGGCTCTGTGCGTCAGACCTCGACGACCACGGGGAGGATCATCGGGCGGCGGCGGTAGTTGTCCGACACCCACTTGCCGACCGTACGGCGGACCAGCTGCTGGAGCTGGTGGGGCTCCGTGATGCCGTCCTGTGCCGACTTGGCCAGGGCCTCGTCGATCTTGGGCATCACGCCCGAGAAGGCGGCGTCGTCGATGCCCGAGCCACGGGCGTGGATGTCCGGACCACCGACGATCTTGCCGGTGGTGCTGTCCACGACCACATAGACCGAGATGATGCCCTCGTCGCCGAGGATCCGGCGGTCCTTGAGGTGCGCCTCGGTGACATCGCCGACCGAGAGACCGTCGACGTAGACATAGCCGGCCTTGACCTTGCCGACGATCTTGGCGACGCCGTCGACCAGGTCGACCACCACGCCGTCCTCGGCGATGACGATCCGGTCCTTCGGTACGCCGGTCAGGGCGCCCAGCTCGGCGTTGGCCCGCAGATGGCGCCATTCGCCGTGCACCGGCATGAGGTTCTTCGGCTTGCAGATGTTGTAGAAGTACAGCAGCTCGCCGGCCGAGGCGTGGCCCGAGACATGGACCTTGGCATTGCCCTTGTGGACCACGTCCGCGCCCCAGCGGGTGAGGCCGTTGATCACGCGGTAGACCGCGTTCTCGTTGCCCGGGATGAGGGACGAGGCCAGGATCACGGTGTCGCCCTGGACGATCCGGATCTGGTGGTCGCGATTGGCCATCCGGGAGAGGGCGGCCATCGGCTCGCCCTGGGAGCCGGTGCAGACCAGCACGACCTCGTCGTCGGGGAGATCGTCGAGCGTCTTGACGTCGACGACCAGGCCGGCGGGGACCTTCAGATAGCCCAGCTCGCGGGCGATGCCCATGTTGCGGACCATCGAGCGGCCGACGAAGGCGACCCGGCGGCCGTACTCGTGGGCGGCATCGAGGATCTGCTGGATCCGGTGCACATGGCTGGCGAAGCTGGCGACGATGATGCGCTTCTGGGCGTTCGCGAAGACCGTGCGCAGGACGTTGGAGATGTCCCGCTCGGGTGGGACGAAGCCCGGGACCTCGGCGTTCGTGGAGTCGGAGAGCAGAAGGTCGATGCCTTCCTCGCCGAGTCGCGCGAAGGCGGGGAGGTCGGTCAGCCGGCGGTCCAGCGGGAGCTGGTCCATCTTGAAGTCGCCGGTGTGCACGGCCATGCCCGCGGGGGTGCGGATGGCGACGGCCAGCGCGTCCGGGATCGAGTGGTTGACCGCGACGAACTCGCAGTCGAACGAGCCGATCCGCTCGGTGTGGCCCTCCTTCACCTCAAGGGTGTAGGGGCGGATGCGGTGCTCCTGAAGCTTGGCCTCGATGAGGGCGAGGGTCAGCTTCGAGCCGATGAGGGGGATGTCCGGCTTCTCGCGCAGGAGATAGGGGACGCCACCGATGTGGTCCTCGTGGCCGTGCGTGAGCACGATGCCGTCGATGTCGTCGAGACGGTCCCTGATGGACGTGAAGTCCGGAAGGATCAGGTCGATTCCGGGCTGCTCCTCCTCGGGGAAGAGCACTCCGCAGTCGACGATCAGCAGCCGGCCCTCGTATTCGAAGACCGTCATGTTGCGGCCGATTTCACCCAGGCCGCCGAGGGGGGTGACGCGCAGGCCACCCTTGGGAAGCTTCGGCGGGGCGCCGAGCTCAGGATGCGGATGACTCAAAAGACTCTCCTCACCACACGCGCCACGCTGCCGTCGAGGGCACGTGGCGCGCATGACATTCGTGCACTTGCTGTAGGGCGGTTGTTGGTCCGTATTCAGTTATGAAGTCTGTGATCAGAGCTGTACCCCGCCGGCGGCGAGATCGCGCGTCAGCTGCTCGGTCTCCTCGGGGGAGAGCTCCACGAGCGGCAGCCGCAGCGGACCGGCCGGCAGACCCTGGAGGCCGAGCGCGGCCTTGGTCGTGATGACGCCCTGGGTGCGGAACATGCCGGTGAAGACGGGCAGCAGCTTCTGGTGGATCTCGGTGGCCTTGGTGACGTCGCCGTTGAGGTGGGCGTCCAGGAGGGCGCGCAGCTCGGGGGTGACGATGTGGCCGACCACGGAGACGAAGCCGACGGCGCCGACCGAGAGCAGCGGGAGGTTCAGCATGTCGTCACCGCTGTACCAGGCCAGGCCGGAGCGCGCGATGGCCCAGCTGGCACGGCCGAGGTCACCCTTGGCGTCCTTGTTGGCGACGATCCGGGGATGCTCGGCGAGCCGGACCATGGTCTCGGTGTTGATCGGGACACCGCTGCGGCCCGGGATGTCGTAGAGCATCACCGGCAGCTCGGTGGCGTCCGCGATCGCCGTGAAGTGGCGGAGCAGGCCCTCCTGCGGGGGCTTGCTGTAATACGGGGTCACCGCGAGCAGGCCATGGGCGCCGGCGTCCTGGGCGGCGCGGGCCAGCTCGAGACTGTGGTGGGTGTCGTTGGTGCCGGCTCCGGCGACGACAAAGGCGCGATCGCCCACCGCATCGACCACGGCGCGGACCAGCTGTGCTTTCTCCGCATCGCTGGTGGTCGGGGACTCTCCGGTGGTGCCGTTGACGATGAGACCGTCATTGCCGGCGTCCACCAGATGGGCAGCGAGCCGCTGCGCGCCGTCGAGATCGAGAGCGCCATCCGGCGTGAATGGCGTGACCATGGCGGTCAGCACCCGCCCGAAGGGGGTCTGCGGTGTGGAAGTCGGAGCCATGGGTCCCACGCTACTCGTAGCTCACCGCGGGATGCGCCTCTGGGGAGCAGGGATGTGGACACCGGCACTGCCTGCTCGGGGGTTCAAGCAGTGCCGGGTCCGTCTGTTCAGCGTAAATGAACTTCTCAAAATGCCGCAATCCGGACACTTCGCACGTCTGTCCTGCGCGCTCCGGTAACCGGCCCGCGGCCTGGGCCTTACGGAGCGATCCGGCCATTCGCATTGAATGCGCCGTACGTGAGCGGCATGAGCTTGGCCCAGTGGGCCTCCATCTGCTCGCCGACCATCTCGATCTCGCGCTGCGGGAAGGACGGCACCTTCGCCTGCTCGTGCTGCGTGCGCAGGCCCAGGAAGTGCATCAGCGAGCGGGCATTGCAGGTGGCGTACATCGAGGAGAACAGACCGACGGGGAGCACGGCGCGGGCGACCTCGCGGGCGACACCGGCGGCGAGCATCTCCTGATACGCCTCGTAGGCCCGGCGGTAGGAATCCTCCATGACGCGGCCGGTGAGCTCGTGCTGCTCCTGGGTGCCGTCGACGAATTCGTACTTGCCGGGGCGGCCCTGCTGGACGAGCTTGCGGGACGCACCGGGGACGTAGAAGACCGGGTCGAGCTGACGGTAGCGGCCGGACTCCTCGTTGTACGACCAGCCGACGCGGTGCCGCATGAACTCGCGGAAGACGAAGATCGGCGCGCTGATGAAGAACGTCATGGAGTTGTGCTCGAAGGGGCTGCCGTGCCGGTCCCGCATGAGGTAGTTGATCAAGCCCTTGGAGCGCTCCGGGTCCTTCTGGAGCTCCTCCAGGGACTGCTCGCCGGCCGTGGAGACACGGGCCGCCCACAGCACATCGCTGTCCGCGGCGCTGTGCTTGACCAGCTCGACCGTCACCTCGCTCCGGAAGCTGACGGCTGCGCTGTCGGGGCTCGCAGCGCTCTCGGCAGGGGTCTGGGACACCGGCGGTTCCTTCCATTCGTTCTTCGTGCGCGACCAGCCTACGACCCGCCACTGACAGCCCGGGAAAGACGACGTGATGCCGCGTTAGCCGCAAAACGGACGCGCTTCAGCGGCCTGCGGCGCGGCAGTTGATATTTTTCACAGAAGTCTCGGAAAACGGGCACCAACCGGACTCCGCAGACGTCTAACCCTGTGACAGTGCCCACTTCGAGGTTCCTAGGAGAGCCCGCTCATGTTCCGCCGGCGAGAGCCCGTCCCGTTCGCCTTCGTTGCCGAGGCAGACCGGTTCCGCAGCAATGTCACTCCCCCGCCGCGGCAGCGCGCTTCCCGCGCGCAGCTCCTCGGCCAGTCTCTCATCACGCTGACAGTCGTGGGCGGCCTGGCCGGCGCCCTGCTGTTCGGCGTGCCCGCCCTGTCGCAGGACAGTTCCGGGTCGAGCCGGGTGCATCAGTCCGAGGCGCATCGCTGAACGGGCGGGCGGGGCGTGCCGGAAAGTGGTTCCGCTCCGCCGGTCCCGATAACCTCACCGGTCACAGCTTCCGACAGCGTGCCCATGAGTGAGGATCAGCCGTGCCCCTGCCCTTCCTGACGGCCGACCGCGACCTCGACACCGGTGCCGCGGATATCGCCGCACTGCCGCATGACGAGCCCGACCACTGGCGCCGTCCCTACCGCCCCGGACCGTGGCGGGTAGGGGCGGCGGCGGTGCTTTTGCTGCTCGCCTCGTTCGTCCTGCTCTCCGCGATGATCATCGCGATGGCCGGCTCGCTGCCCGGCGCCGCGGCCTGCGCGGCCGTAGGGGCGCTGATGATCGCCCTCGCCCTGCGGCTGCTGCGCGTCGGCCTGTGGGTCAGCGCGCAGGGTCTGCGCCAGGTGAATCTGCTGCGTACGGCGACCGAGCCGTGGAGCGCCATCGCCTCCGTGCGCACCCGCCAGCAGCCGGTGCGCTGGCTGGGGCTGCCGCGGACGGTGCAGGGCCAGGCCCTGATCATCGAGCGGACCCAGGGGGAGCCGTTGCGGACCCTGATCACCGACCACAATGGCGACTTCCTGTCCCGTCCGGAGGCCTTCGAGCAGGCCGCGGACGTCCTGGAGGCCTGGGCGGCGGAACACCGCGGCTGAGCCTTCGGCCCTCGTCGTCCGTGGTAGCCGGGCATCGCGCGCCCCAGGGGCCAGGGCCCCGGCGGGCCCTGACCCGTGGAACGGCTCAGGCAGCCGGGACGGCCTTGTGGTCGTGCAGGGCGATGGCGCGCTGCATCGCCTTACGGGCGCGCGGGGTATCCCGGGCGTCGTGGTAGGCCACCGCGAGCCGGAACCACGTACGCCAGTCGCCGGGCGCTTCCTCGGTCTCGGCCTGCCGCCGGGCGAAGACCGCGTCGGCCGCGTCCCGGTCGATCCGGCCGCCGGGGGTGCGCTGGAGCTCGTCGGCGGGCAGTCCGCCCTCGGCCTCCAGCACCCGCGCCAGCCGGTGGGCGTCGCGGGCGAAGCGGGTGTTGTGCCACAGGAACCAGCCGCCGATGCACGGCAGCAGGAAGGCCACCGCCCCCATGCCCATGGCCGCCGGCTCGCCGGTCAGCAGGAGGAGGACGCCCTCCAGCGCCACCACGCCGAACACCAGGATCAGCACGGTGGCGAGGAAGAAGTACGTGATCTTTCCGCCCATACCCGTCAGCCCAGGTCGAGGAAGTTTTCCAGGCCCACGGTCAGGCCCGGAGTGTTCACCACCCGGCGCACCCCGAGCAGGATGCCCGGCATGAAGCTGCTGTGGTGGAGGGAGTCATGGCGGATGGTGAGGGTCTCGCCCTCGCCGCCGAAGAGCACCTCCTGGTGGGCCAGCAGACCGCGCAGCCGTACGGAGTGCACGGGGACGCCGTCCACGTCCGCGCCGCGGGCGCCGTCCAGCGCGGTGCTGGTGGCGTCCGGCTGCGGGGCGCAGCCGGCCTCCTCACGGGCCTTGGCGATCAGCTGAGCGGTGCGGGCGGCGGTGCCGGACGGGGCGTCCGCCTTCTTCGGGTGGTGCAGCTCGACGACCTCGACCGACTCGAAGAACCGGGCCGCCTGCTGGGCGAACCGCATGGTCAGCACCGCACCGATGGAGAAGTTCGGGGCGATGAGCACGCCCGCCCCGGGCGAGGCGGCGAGCGAGGTGCGCAGCTGCGCGAGGCGCTCATCGGTCCACCCGGTCGTCCCGACCACCGCGTGCATCCCGTGACGCACACAGAAGTCGAGGTTACCCATCACCGCGCCGGGGTTGGTCAGCTCGACCACGACCTGGGCACCGGCCTCGACCAGCGTCTCCAGCTTGTCGCCCCGGCCCAGCCCGGCGACCAGCTCCATGTCCTCGGCGGCCTCGACCGCCCGAACGGCCTCGGAGCCGATGCGCCCCTGGGCTCCCAGTACGGCCACGCGCAGCTTGCTCATCGTTTCCCGTCTCTCTCTTGGTGGTATCGCAGCGGGCCTATGCGACGACGTCGTCGAGCCGGGCCGCCTGCCGGTCCTTCAGGGGGCCGATGACGGACAGCGAGGGACGGGTGCCCAGGACGTCCCGGGCCACCTCGCGCACCTCGTCCGGGGTGACGGCGGCGATCCGCGCGAGCATCTCGTCGACCGACATCTGCTCGCCCCAGCACAGCTCGCTCTTGCCGATGCGGTGCATCAGCGCGCCGGTGTCCTCCAGGCCGAGGACGGTCGAGCCGCGCAGCTGGCCGATCGCGCGGCGGATCTCGTCGTCGGTGAGGCCCTGGGACGCCACCTGGTCGAGTTCGTCGCGGCAGATCTTGAGGACGTCCTGCACCTGGTTCGGGCGGCAGCCCGCGTAGACGCCGAACAGTCCGCAGTCGGCGAAGCCCGAGGTGTACGAGTACACGCTGTAGGCGAGACCGCGCTTCTCGCGGACCTCCTGGAAGAGGCGGGAGCTCATCCCGCCGCCCAGGGCGGTGTTCAGCACGCCCATCGCCCAGCGCCGGTCGTCGGTGCGTGCCATCCCGGGCATCCCGAGGATCACATGGGCCTGCTCGGTCTTGCGGTTGAGCAGTTCGACGCGTCCTGCGGTGCGGATGGCGCGGGCACCGGAGCGCGGCGCCATCGGGGTGGCGTCCGTCCGGTCCAGGGCCCCGGCCTGCTCGAAGGCGCGGCGCACCAGGCGGACGACCTTGGCGTGGTCGATGTTGCCGGCGGCCGTGACGACGAGGTGCGTGGGGTCGTAGTGCTTCTTGTAGAAGCGGCGGATGCGCTCGGGGGTGAGGGCGTTGACGGTGTCGACGGTGCCCAGGACCGGGCGGCCGAGCGGGGTGTCACCGAGCATGGTGTGCGCGAACAGGTCGTGCACACAGTCGCCCGGGTCGTCCTCGGTCATCGCGATCTCTTCGAGGATGACGCCGCGCTCGGCGTCCACGTCCTCGGCCTCCACCAGCGAGCCGGTCAGCATGTCGCACACCACGTCTATGGCGAGCGGCAGATCGGTGTCCAGCACCCGCGCGTAGTAGCAGGTGTACTCCTTCGCGGTGAAGGCGTTCATCTCGCCGCCGACCGCGTCGATGGCGGCGGAGATGTCCAGCGCGCTGCGCCGCTCGGTGCCCTTGAAGAGCAGGTGCTCCAGGTAGTGCGTGGCGCCGTTCAGGGACGGGGTCTCGTCCCGGGAGCCGACGTTCGCCCAGATCCCGAAGGTGACGGAGCGGACCGTCGGCAGCGTCTCGGTGACGATGCGCAGACCGCCGGGGAGGGTGGTCCGGCGGACCGTGCCGGCGCCCGCGGTGCCCTTGAGAAGCGTTTGGGTACGGGCGACGGCCCGCCCCTCCGTGGAGGTGCGGGCCGTCGTCATGTGCGTACGGGACGTCACTTGGCGGCGTCGTCCTTCGTGCCCTCGGCCGCATCCTCTTCCTCAATCACGGGGATCAGGGAGAGCTTGCCGCGCTGGTCGATCTCGGCGATCTCGACCTGGACCTTGGCGCCGACCGCGACCACGTCCTCGACGTTCTCCACGCGCTTGCCACCGGCGAGCTTGCGGATCTGCGAGATGTGGAGCAGGCCGTCCTTGCCCGGGAGCAGGGAGACGAACGCACCGAAGGTGGTGGTCTTGACGACCGTGCCCAGGTAGCGCTCGCCGACCTCCGGCATGGTCGGGTTGGCGATGCCGTTGATCGTGGCGCGGGCGGCCTCGGCGGCCGGGCCGTCGGCGGCACCGATGTAGATCGTGCCGTCGTCCTCGATCGTGATGTCGGCGCCGGTGTCCTCCTGGATCTGGTTGATCATCTTGCCCTTGGGGCCGATGACCTCGCCGATCTTGTCCACCGGGATCTTGACGGTGATGATCCGCGGGGCGTTCGGGGACATCTCGTCCGGAACGTCGATCGCCTCGTTCATCACATCGAGGATGTGCAGACGGGCGTCGCGGGCCTGCTTGAGCGCGGCGGCCAGGACGGAGGCCGGGATGCCGTCCAGCTTGGTGTCCAGCTGGAGGGCGGTCACGAAGGTCTTCGTGCCGGCGACCTTGAAGTCCATGTCACCGAAGGCGTCCTCCGCACCGAGGATGTCGGTGAGGGCGACGTAGTGGGTCTGGCCGTCGATCTCCTGGGAGATCAGGCCCATGGCGATACCGGCGACCGGGGCCTTGAGGGGCACACCGGCGTTCAGCAGCGACATGGTGGAGGCGCAGACCGAGCCCATGGACGTCGAGCCGTTGGAGCCCAGCGCCTCGGAGACCTGGCGGATCGCGTAGGGGAACTCCTCGCGGGTCGGCAGCACCGGCACGATGGCGCGCTCGGCGAGCGCACCGTGGCCGATCTCGCGGCGCTTGGGGGCACCCACGCGGCCGGTCTCACCGACGGAGTACGGCGGGAAGTTGTAGTTGTGCATGTAGCGCTTGCGGGTCACCGGGGAGAGGGTGTCCAGCTGCTGCTCCATGCGGAGCATGTTGAGGGTGGTGACGCCCAGGATCTGGGTCTCGCCACGCTCGAACAGGGCGGAACCGTGCACCCGCGGGATGGCCTCGACCTCGGCGGCGAGCGTACGGATGTCCGTGACGCCGCGGCCGTCGATGCGCTTCTTCTCCTTGATGACGCGCTCACGGACCAGGCTCTTGGTCAGCGAACGGTACGCCGCGGAGATCTCCTTCTCGCGACCCTCGAACTGCGGGAGCAGCTTCTCGGCGGCCACGCTCTTGACGCGGTCCAGCTCGTTCTCGCGCTCCTGCTTGCCGGCGATGGTCAGCGCCTGGGAGAGCTCGTCCTTGACCGCGGCGGTGAGCGCCTCCAGGACGTCGTCCTGGTAGTCGAGGAAGACCGGGAACTCACCGACGGGCTTGGCGGCCTTGGCGGCGAGGTCCGACTGGGCCTTGCACAGGACCTTGATGAAGGGCTTGGCGGCTTCCAGACCGGCGGCGACGACCTCTTCGGTCGGGGCCTCGGCGCCGTCCTTGACCAGCTGGATGGTCTTCTCGGTGGCCTCGGCCTCGACCATCATGATCGCGACGTCGCCGTCCGGGAGGACGCGGCCGGCCACGACCATGTCGAAGACGGCGTCCTCGAGCTCGGTGTGGGTCGGGAACGCCACCCACTGGCCGTTGATCAGGGCGACACGGGTGCCGCCGACCGGGCCGGAGAAGGGCAGGCCGGCCAGCTGCGTGGAGCAGGAGGCGGCGTTGATGGCGACCACGTCGTAGAGGTGGTCGGGGTTGAGCGCCATGACCGTCTCGACGATCTGGATCTCGTTGCGCAGGCCCTTCTTGAAGGAGGGGCGCAGCGGGCGGTCGATCAGGCGGCAGGTGAGGATCGCGTCCTCGGAGGGGCGGCCCTCACGGCGGAAGAAGGAACCGGGGATCTTCCCGGCTGCGTACATCCGCTCCTCGACGTCGACGGTCAGCGGGAAGAAGTCCAGCTGGTCCTTCGGGGTCTTGGAAGCGGAGGTGGCCGACAGCACCATGGTGTCGTCGTCCAGGTACGCCACGGCGGAACCGGCGGCCTGCTTGGCCAGGCGGCCCGTCTCGAAGCGGATGGTGCGGGTGCCGAAGGAACCGTTGTCGATCACGGCTTCGGCGTAGTGGGTCTCGTTCTCCACCAGGAATATCTCCTCGTATGTGTCCGCTGCCCGTGTGGCAGGGGACCGTCTTCGGTGGAGCGCCGGTGCGGGCCGGTCTTCGATCGAAGCACCCGGAGTGAGGGCCATGGAGTGTCTCCATGGATCGTCCGGGGGCCACTACCGAGGACCGGCGGCCAGGTGGCGCTCCTACCGCGTTCGCTTTTTGCGATATGGCACCAGACTACAAAGCTTCCGTCCACCTCGCGGCGGGGCGGAGTCCGGTGCGTATGGCAAAGGGAGCGGCCCCCGGGTGGGAACCGCTCCCTCTACGGCGTCTTACTTGGCGCCCGCCGCGCCGCGGCGGATGCCCAGGCGCTCGACCAGCGCGCGGAAGCGCGTGATGTCCTTCTTCGCCAGGTACTGCAGCAGGCGGCGGCGCTGGCCGACGAGCAGCAGCAGACCACGGCGGGAGTGGTGGTCGTGCTTGTGGGTCTTGAGGTGCTCGGTCAGGTCCGAGATGCGGCGGGAGAGCATCGCGACCTGAACCTCGGGGGAACCGGTGTCACCCTCCTTGGTGGCGAACTCGGCCATGATCTGCTTCTTCGTAGCGGCGTCGAGCGACACGCGGTACTCCTCTTGGTTTCGGCCCGTGAGCGCCCCTGGATTTGCTTCACAGGGGATCTTGGATAACTCGACCGGACCGTCACACAGCGTACCAGCTGGCAACGGCCCCCCGACCGGCTGGTCGGGGGGCCGTGGAAAAGGCCGGTGAGCGGGGGGCTAGCTACTGCCGGTGAGGCCGCGGACCGTGGCGTACACGTCCAGGACCGCCAGGCACAGCGGCACCAGGGACAGCAGGACCAGACCGTCGAAGAGGTCGAAGATCCGGCCCCAGAAGGGGGTGACGCCCTTGCGCGGGACGACCAGGCCGACGCCCACCAGGAGGGCGGCGCCCGCCGCGATGCTGCTGGAGAACCAGACCGTGCGGATGTTCAGCGGGCCGGCGTCCTGGAAGCGCTCCAGCTCGACGAAGATCTCCGTCGGCGGGTTCAGCGCGATGCCCAGGATCAGCAGGACAATCGTGAGGATGCCCGCGATGGTCAGGCAGGCGACCTGTGCGGTGTAGTCGAAGAGCCGGGCGCGCAGCATGACCGTGATGCCCGCGGCCAGCGCCAGCAGCTGGGCCCACATGTTGTCGGAGAAGCCGAGGACCGCACCGGCCGAGCCGACGACCAGGGCGGCGCAGCCGGCGACCAGGCCGAGCAGCAGCTCGTGTCCGCGCTTGGCCTGGTTGCCGATCTTGACGAAGTCGACGGACTCGGTCTCGCCGCTGTTGTCGTACGAGCCCTTCGCGATCTGGTCGGGCGACTTGTAGCCGATCGGCAGCCTGGCGAAGCGGGCGGAGAGGCCGGGCAGCCAGGCGACCAGCGCGATGGCGACGACGGCGGTGACGGCGGCGACCTCGATGGGCGCGGCGTCGGTGAGGATCGCGGCGAAGACCGCGAGGGTGCCGGCGGCGGAGAGGAACGCGGCGGCGACGAAGGGTGCGTCACCGCGCGGCAGCAGGACCACCAGGAGTACGGAGGCGATCAGTACGGTCACACAGCCGACGAGGAGGTGCAGCCGGCCGGGGCCGGCGCCCTCGTCGACGGGGAAGATGCCGGAGCCGGCGAGCAGCAGATGCGGAAGCGCGGCCAGGCCCAGCGCGATGGAGGAGCCGTGGTCGTCGTAGACCCGGGCGCGGACGCCGGCCAGGGCGACCAGGACGATGCCGACGACACCGGCGATGATGCCGGGCAGGCGGTGCATGTCGCGGTTCATGGGGTTCGAGAACCACAGGGCGAACGCCATCATGACGAGCAGCAGCACACCGGCGGAGAGGCCGACGACATGCATGAGGTCGTCGCTCCAGCGGCTGCGATTGCGCTTGACCGCGGAGGCGACGGCGTCGGAAACATCGTCGAAGACCGGGAGCGGCAGCGACTCGGCGAACGGCTTCAGAAGAAGGAGGTCGCCGTCGAGGATCTGCTGCTGCGCGAGCGACTGCCCGGCGTCAAGTACGGTGCCGTCGCGGCGTACAAGGTGATAGCCGGTCGGGGCGCCCTCCGCCTGGGACTGACCGGAGAGCCGCAGAATCTCCGGGTAAATGTCCACGAGTGCGACGTCTTCCGGCAGAGCCACATCGATCCGTGCATCCGGCGCGGCGACTGTGACCCGGCAAAAGCCGGTGCCAGTGCTCGTGCTCACCTGGCGGTTCCCCCTATCCGTTGGGCGTTTTGTCGCTTCGCGCGCCGTATATATAGAGCCGTCACTACGGGGCTTGGGCACGCTCGCGAGGCGTCAGCGTACCGTCCAATTCGGCGGCCGCCCCACCCACCCCGAGACTTGACGCTTAACAGTAGGATCAACGCCTGCGTCGGGCCAAGTACTTGGCTCGGGGGACCGTCGAATCCAACGGGGGCGGTCCGAGACTGCGAGATGCATGAAGGACTGATGCCTCGGTGAGCGTTGTCATCGTCAAGCGCCCGCCCCGCGCGCTGCCACCCGAAGTCCCCTCGGAGGAGGTGACACTCGAGGCACCTCCGGAGCTGCCGCGTGAGGGTGAATCAGAGAACATGCTGATGACCCTTATGCCCATGATGGGCATGGCGTCATCGGCGGGATTCTTGTTCATGGGCAATCAGCCGTTCATGAAAATCATGGGCGGCTTTATGGTGGCGTCCACTCTGGCAATGGCGATCGTGCAGATCGTCAAGGCCCGCCAAGGGCCTTCCGGGCAAATGCTCCAAGAGCGCCAGGATTACCTCAAGTACCTTACGCAGAAGCGAAAAGAGGTACGGCGCACCGCGCGTAAGCAGCGGGACGCCCAGCTGTTCACCCACCCCGACCCGAGCCAGTTGTGGTCCATCGTGGCCGAGGGCAAACGCGTCTGGGAACGACGGGCGAGCGACCCGGACTTCGGGCAGGTACGGCTGGGGCTCGGGCCGCAGCAGCTGGCCACTCCCCTGCGGGCCCCGGAGACCGCTCCGGTCGACGAGCTGGAACCGCTCACCGCGCATGCGATGAAGGAGTTCCTCGACAAGCACGGGCACTTGGACAGCCTGCCGCTGGCGGTCTCGCTGCGCGCCTTCTACCACCTGACCGTCTCCGGCGACCCGGACACGGTCTACGGCGCCTCGCGTGCCGTCGTCGCCCAGCTGTGCACCCTGCACTCGCCCGAGGACCTGGTGGTGGCCGTCGTCGCCGCGCCCGGTGCGCAGGCGGAGTGGGAGTGGACGAAGTGGCTCCCGCACGTGCAGGACAAGACCACGGACGGCGCCGGGTCGCGCCGGCTGGTGGTCGGTGACCTCGGTGAGATCGAGGAGCTGCTGGCGGACGACCTGGAGGGCCGCGGCCGGTTCAACCCGCAGGGCACTCCGGTGACCGACACCCCGCATGTGCTGATCGTGCTGGACGGCGGCGAGGTGCCGATGGACTCGGTGATCGCCGGGGCCGAGGGTCTGCAGGGCGTCACCATCCTGGAGGTCGTACCGGGCGATCTGGACGAGATCCGGGGCGGTCTGGCCGTCCAGGTCCAGCCGGGCAAGCTGGTGCTGGAGTCGGCCAGCGGCGCGGTCTACCACGGTGTCTGCGACACCCTGTCGATCGCCGAGGCGGAGGCGCTGGCGCGCCAGCTGGCCCCGCTGCGGGCGGGGTCCGGCGCGGATGGTGAGGAACCGCTGCTGTCGAACCTGGACTTCACCGACCTGATGAACATCGGTGACGCCGGTTCGGTCGATGTGTCGCGTACCTGGCGGCCGCGGACGCTGCACGAGCGGCTGCGGGTGCCGATCGGTGTCGACAAGGACGGCCAGCCCGTCATGCTCGACATCAAGGAGGCCTCGCAGGAGGGCATGGGCCCGCACGGCCTGTGTGTCGGTGCGACCGGTTCCGGTAAGTCCGAGGTGCTGCGCACCCTGGTGCTCGCGCTCGCGGTGACCCACTCCTCGGAGACCCTCAACTTCATCCTCGCGGACTTCAAGGGTGGCGCCACCTTCACGGGCATGTCCGAGATGCCGCACGTCGCGGCCGTCATCACCAACCTCGGTGAGGACGTCACCCTGATCGACCGCATGCGCGACTCGATCACCGGTGAACTCCAGCGCCGTCAGGAGCTGCTGCGCTCGGCGGGCAACTACGCCAACATCACCGACTACGAGAAGGCACGTGCCGCGGGTGCGCCCCTGGACCCGCTGCCGTCGCTGGTGATGGTGCTCGACGAGTTCTCCGAGCTGCTGACCGCCAAGCCCGACTTCATCGACATGTTCATCCAGATCGGCCGTATCGGCCGGTCGATGGGTGTGCACATGCTGCTCGCCTCGCAGCGCCTGGAAGAGGGCAAGCTGCGCGGCCTGGACACCTTCCTGTCCTACCGGCTGGGTCTGCGGACGTTCTCCGCGGCCGAGTCGCGGACCGCGATCGGTGTGCCGGACGCCTACCACCTGCCGAACGTCCCGGGTTCCGGCATCCTCAAGTACGACACCGAGACGATGGTCCAGTTCAAGGCCGCGTATGTCTCGGGTCCCTACCGCGGGCCCGGTGCCGGCGGCGGCCCCGGCGGCAGCCGGACCCGGCGTCTGCCGGTGCCGTTCACCGCGGCGCCGGTCGTCGAGCAGATCATCGAGGACCCCACCCCGGTCGAGCCGGAAGCCCCGGAGCAGGACGACGCGCTCGCCGACACCGTCCTCGACGTCATCGTGCAGCGCATGCAGGGCCAGGGCCCGCCGGCGCACCAGGTGTGGCTGCCCCCGCTGGACGAGCCGCCGACGGTCAACCAGCTGCTGCCGACGCTCGCGGTCACGCCCGAACGGGGTGTGCACGCACCGGAGTACACCGCGCTCGGCAAGCTCGTGGTGCCGGTCGCGCTGGTGGACAAGCCGTTCGAGCAGCGGCGTGACGTGATGTACCTGGACTTCTCCGCGGGCGCCGGTCACGGTCTGGTCGTGGGTGGTCCGCAGTCCGGTAAGTCCACGCTGATCCGGGCCGCCATCGCCTCGTTCGCGCTCACCCACACCCCGGCCGAGGTGCAGTTCTACTGCCTCGACTTCGGTGGCGGCGGCATGCTGACCATGGAGGGCCTGCCGCACGTCGGCGGTGTCGCCTCGCGTCTGGACGCCGAGAAGGTGCGCCGTACGGTCTCCGAGGTCGTCGGCATCCTCAACGAGCGCGAGGAGTTCTTCCGGGCCAACAACATCGACTCGATCGGGACCTACCGCCAGCGGCGGGCCTCGGGCGCCTACCCCGACCAGAAGTGGGGCGACGTCTTCCTGGTCATCGACGGCTGGGCGACGTTCAAGACCGACTACGAGCAGATGGACCCGGTGATCCTGGACATCGCCGCCCGGGGTCTCGGCTTCGGTGTCCACCTGATCATCGCCGGTGCGCGCTACACCGAGGTGCGTCCCGCGCTGCGCGACCAGCTCCTCAACCGCGTCGAGCTGCGCCTGGGTGACCCGATGGAGTCGGAGTTCGACCGCAAGCGCGCGGAGAACGTCCCGATGGGCAAGCCCGGTCGCGGTATGTCCCCCGAGAAGCTCGACTTCCTGGCGGCGCTGCCGCGGCTGGACGGGATGAGCGACCCGGAGACGCTCAGCGACGGCATCGCGAACCTGGTGTCGACGGTCAGCGAGCACTGGCAGGGCGAGCCCGCCCCCGCGGTGCGGATGCTGCCGACGATGCTGCACGTCAACGAGCTGCCCAAGGGCAGCGACTACCCGGATCACGGGATCGCGATCGGTGTCGACGAGACCACGCTGTCGCCGGCGTTCATCGACTTCGAGACCGACCCGCTGCTGGTCATCTACGGCGAGAGCGAGTCCGGAAAGTCGTCGCTGCTGCGGCTGCTGACCAAGCAGATCGCCGAGCGGTACCCGTCCGAGAAGGCGCTGATGGTGGTCTCCGACTACCGCCGCGCGCTGCTCGGCGAGGTGCCCGAGAGCCATCTGTACAAGTACTGCGCCGCGGGGCCGCAGCTTCAGGAGGTCATCAGCGGGCTGGCCGGTTCGCTGGGCCGCCGGATGCCCGGCCCGGACGTCACGCCGGAGCAGCTGCGCAACCGCAGCTGGTACGACCTGCCGGACGCGTTCGTGATCGTGGACGACTACGACCTGGTGGCGACCAGCAGCGGCAACCCGCTGCAGCCGCTGCTGGAGTACCTGCCGTTCGCCCGTGACCTGGGTCTGCGCCTGATCATCGCGCGCAGCTCGTCGGGTGCCGGACGGTCGTCCTTCGAGCCGGTGATGCAGCGCACCAAGGAGCTCGGCGCGCAGGGTCTGATCCTCTCCGCCGATCCGGCCGAGGGGCCGCTGATGGGCAACATCAAGGGCCAGAGCCTGACGCCCGGACGGGCCACGTTCATCACGCGTAAGCGCGGTGCGCAGCTGGTCCAGACGGGCTGGCTGCCGGCGAACGGCGGCTGACCGGGACCGTACGAAACGGCGGTGGGGGGGGGGGGGGGGGGGGGGGGGGGCCCCCCCCCTTTTTCTTTTCTTTGCTTTTTTTTTTTCTTTTTTCCTTGCCTTCTGCCCCTCCCCACCCCCCCCCCCCTTTTGGTTGCTTTT